>OZ253943.1:1872700-2181740 GCA_965267325.1 Hyphococcus sp.
GGCGGATGCTATCCTGTCCGGCATTGTCTATGACAACGCCGGCAACCGCATGGCGCCGACCCATGCAAGACGGTCGGATCACATCTACCGGTATTATGTGAGCCTACCCCTCATTCGAGGCGACAGAAAAAAGATCGGCTCCGTATCCCGGGTCAGCGCGCCGAACCTTGAGGCCTGCGTGTTATCGCTGGTTGAAAACGAAAAGCTTGCTGCTTCCGACACGAGCGAGAAAGAAAAACTTGGAGCATTGAAAAAAGTTGTCCTGCACCGTGACGACGTCGAGATCCATTTAAAGGACGGGCGCGTTTTACGGACGCCCGTCCATCTTGCCGCCGAGAAATCAGCAACGCGCATCATTGAAGGGCCGCGATCTAACAATCGCAATGAAGCGCTAATCAAGGCTGTGGCTCTGGGACATGAATGGCGGTTGAAACTGGAATCCGGAGAATTTGCATCAGCCGCCGCAATCGGAAAAGCGAGCGGCTACACAGAACGTTATGTCCAGAAAATCCTGCGGCTCGGGTTTTTGGCGCCGAATATCGTCGAGGCCATCCTTGACGGCAGGCAACCGTCTGCCCTGACCCTGCATGACCTCAACAAAACATCCCTTCACGGAGACTGGCGTTCGCAGGCGCGTGCGCTCGGTTTTTGAAAAAAGCCGCTGGGGTCTCCGGACAAACTCCCGAACACATCAATTGCTGCCGGAGATATCCGGTTCAACGGAGCCTAATCGGC
The DNA here is from genome assembly GCA_965267325.1 of Hyphococcus sp. Lineage (GTDB taxonomy): Bacteria > Pseudomonadota > Alphaproteobacteria > Caulobacterales > Parvularculaceae > Hyphococcus. Next base: position 1,873,436 of record OZ253943.1, read on the forward strand.
ATTATTGAGGGCGTCTCTGACAGCGAGTAATTTGATATCTTTATGCGCAACGCATTGAACCTACGCCGTTACTCACTGACTGATTGACGAACGACGAATTCGATCGGAATCGGATGGCGGACAGGGTGGGATTCGAACCCACGAGACGGTTGCCCGCCTACACGCGTTCCAGGCGTGCGCCTTCGACCACTCGGCCACCTGTCCAATCGCGTCCGCAACGGGCGCACGCGGGTCTTAGTTTCGCGGCCTCCGCGGCGGGCGACCCCAAGCCGTTAACCATTTCGGAAGCGTGAAAAAGAGCGCCGGTTATAGCGGCGCGGCCGCCGCGCGCAAGGCCCGAACGCCCGCCGCATCTGGCGTTTGACCCTCAGGGGCGCCCACGATTGCCGCGTCCGCAGCCGCGCGGTAAGGTGGACGCCAGTAAGGTATGCGTTAACTATAGTTTCGGAGGGGGCCGGCATGGCGGCGTTTCGATTTGTTGCATGGGTTTTAGTAGCGCTTGGCGTCGCGCTTTTGGGCGCTGACGGCGTGTCGTCGCTCGAATCAGGCGAGCCGGTAATGCGCTCGACCGCAGATATTCTCACCTTGTTCGGCCTTGACGGCCCAGGACTCGTCGAAAACGCCCCAAGCGGCGTCGGCCAGGCGCTCGGCGCCGTCCTCGGCATACCCCTGTGGGCCGTTCTCGGCGTCATCGGCGTGGTGCTGACGCTGATTTTCCGACCGCTCGAATAGATCAGCGCCAGTTCCGATGCATCAGTAGGCTTGCGTCAGCAGCGCTGCCTCGCCGTGCTCCTTTGCCCGCAATTTTTCGAGCTTGTTTCGATATCGCGTCTGAACCGTCGAAACGATGACCATGACGAAAATCACAAAGTAAAAGCTCGCCTTAGACATCGCTTCAAGTTTGTAATTGAAGAGCTCCATGTGCGCGAGATGACCGCCCTCGGTGATCAGCAAGACGCCGACAATGAACAGAATAAACAGGCCGATCACTTCAAACATCCTGTTCTTTTTGATGAAATCTGACACCTGATCGGCGAGCGCAATCATCAGGCCGCCGCTGATGATAATGCCCGCCGCTATCACCCAGACCACGTGGGTGAGCGCAATCGCCGACAAAAGGGAGTCGAAAGAAAAAATGAGGTTCATAAAGACGATCAGCGCAATAGCGCCGCCAACGCTTCGGGTCGTCTTCGGCGCATCGAGATTTTCGATGTGATCGACCGCCAGGAGGTGCATGATCTCCTTCGTCGCCGTCCACATGATAAAACCGCCGCCAAGGATTGAAACGAGCGCGTGAAATGTAAATGCGCCCTCGAAAACGCCGCTCCAGTGAACAGAGATAAGCGGCTGGGAAAGGCTGTTGATCAGACCGAGGACGAGAAACATCAGAACGAGCCGGAAAATGATCGCTAGGCCGATCCCCACCCGGCGCACCAATTGCTGTCGCTCAGGCGCGACCCGGCTGGACTCGATTGAAATATAGAGCAGATTGTCAAAGCCGAGCACGGCCTGGAGAAGCACCAGCATCAGCAGCGTGAACCAGTTTTCGAGGGCCAGCAGTCCTTCCATCGCGCGTATTCCTTTCCATTGCGGATCGCCGCAATGGGCCATGTTCGCGCCGCAAGATCAACGCCTGTCGCCAAGCCAATAATGGAGTGAAGTCGGCGAAGCGATGGCCGCGTTCGACGAACGGATTTCTTAATTTTGCGAAAGCGCCAGATTGCGTCGCCCATGCGACGAAGCGGGTCGGCCTGGCCTTCTCAAACGCCGGCGACTTGCCTATCTCCCCGCCATCAGAACAATAAACGGAGAGACCCCAATGGCCAAAATGATTTCAGTGCTGACGATCGCCGTCGTTATCGGCGCCGCGCTCGCTCCCGCCGCCTACACCCTGGTCGCCCTTGCGTAATGATTGGCGATCCCCAGCCGGCGCAGCAATGTTGCCCCGCTGCGCCGGCATCTTGTTCTTCAAATCTGCATAGACGACCGTAAGTCCGAGCGCGGCCAACACGCCCGTCGCCGCGCCGATGCTGTTCACCACCGCATCCCATAGATCCGCAGACCTTGCGTCGATGAAATATTGCACCCCTTCGAGACAAACGCCGTAAAACGCGAGCAAGAGCGGCGCGCGCCAGATCGGTTTACGCGCAATTACCGCCAAATACGCTGCCCCGCCGAGAGCTGAATAAGCAAGAAAGTGTCCCACCTTATCCGCGTGGGTCGTAGCGCCGAAAAACAGCGCCGCAATGAAGCGCGTGATCGCATTGCCGGGAATGGCGCCCGTTGGATTTGGCAAAACCGAAACGACGGTGACAACGCCAAGCAGAACAATAAATCCTGCACGCGCAAGCATGTTGTTGCGGGCAATCAACGGCCGAATGCCGCATTCGTTTTAAGTGCGCGCTCCCATTCGATCGCCGTTTCCACGATAAAATCGAGATCGTCGTAGCGCGGGCGCCAATCGAGCACCGTACGGATCGCTGCATTGTCGGCAATGAGCTGAGCCGGATCGCCTGCGCGACGTGCGGCGATTTCATGAGGCAATGGCTCGCCCGTTACGCGCTCGAACGCTTCAAGCATCTCGAATACGGAGTATCCGCGGCCGTAGCCGACGTTCAGCGTTGTCGAAGCGCCGCCATCACGGAGCCATTTCAGCGCTTTCAGGTGCGCCTGCGCCAGATCGGAAACATGTACGTAATCGCGAATGGCTGTTCCATCCGGCGTCGGATAATCAGCGCCAAACACCTGAAGCTTTTCCTTGCGCGCGCCGACGGCAATCTGCGCTGCGACTTTGACGAGATGGGTTGGCTTGCCAACCTCTCCGGCTCGCCGGTCCGGGTCTGCGCCGGCGACATTAAAATATCGCAGCGTCATGTAAGAAAAGCCGTGGGCGTCGGCGGCGTCCTCAACAATGCGTTCGCTCATCGCCATTGACGCGCCGTAGGGGGTAATCGAGTGGATCGGCGCCTGTTCAGAAATCGGTACGCGATCGGGCGTGCCGTAAACGGACGCCGTAGAGGAAAAAATGAAACGCGGAATTTTCGCTTCGACACAGGCGCAGAGCAGCAAAAGCGTGTTCGCCGTATTGTTTGTGTAATAGGCGAGCGGGTGACGAATCGATTCTGGCACCAGTATTGAACCAGCGAAGTGAATAACTTCCTGGATGTCATGTTCAGCGAAAACCCGGGCGAGCGCCGCGGCGTTGCCCACATCACTTTCAATCAGGGTCGCGCCGTCAGGGACCAGACCCTTGTGACCTGTCGACAGGTTGTCGAGAGCGACCGCCTTCTCGCCGGCGTCGAGCAACGCCAGCAACATGTGCGAGCCGATATAGCCCGCTCCGCCGGTTACAAGTACGCTCACAACTGGGGCGCCGTGTTTTGCATGTCGTTCTTTCCGCGAATCAAGCGCAACACTACCATAGCATTTACGACACGCGTATGATTCATCGGCAATATCGCGCTCGCAAGGGAATGAAACCGCATGATAAGGCTGTTTGGACGGTCAGGAAAGCGCGCCAGTACGCCGGACGGACGGCGCATCTATGCTATCGGCGATATTCACGGCGCGTCCGATTGTCTGGACCAGCTCATAGCCAAGATTGAGGACGACACCGGCAATCTGTCTGATGCTCAGTTGATTTTTCTTGGCGACTATGTGGATCGCGGTCCGGACTCGAAGGGCGTGATTGATCGACTGGTCTCGGTAAAGGAAGAATATCCGGACACGGTTTTCCTTAAGGGCAATCACGAAGCGGTGATGCTCGACTTCTTATCTGATCCGGAAAAAGCGCTCGAATGGCTTGAATGGGGCGGGGATCAGACCTTGCGCAGCTATGGCGTCAGCGGCGTTCTGACAAAGGCCGGTGATGACTTGTCAGCGGCGCTGTCGGACGCCCTCCCCGGTCCGCATCGCGATTTTCTCGATCGCCTCGAATTAATGCATGTCTCAGGCGATTACCTGTTCGTTCACGCCGGCGTCCGTCCAGGCGCTGCGATAGAGGAACAGGAAGAAGACGACCTCTTATGGATCCGAAAACGGTTTCACGATGCCGCAGCAAGTGAGCGACCGGCATACACAGTGGTGCACGGTCACCATCCGACGAAAAAACCGGTTGACGCTGGTTGGCGTATCGGCATCGACACCGGCGCCTGTTGGTCGGGTGTCCTGACGGCGGTTTGCCTTGACGGCGCAAAGCGAAAATTCATCTCGACTTGAGTTGCGCGCGGCGCCTTACGCGGATTTTGCGTTCTCGTTCTCGGCAATCAGACGCAAACCGCCGGCGGCTGCAAGTATGGACCGCAACGATTCCGTGCCGCCTGCCGTGTCGCCCGAGGCGATGGTTTTGCCGTATTCAGTGTTGTAGTTCGACGCCGAAACAATATGAGGCATGGGCGTTGCGATAATCATTTTTGCACCGAGCAGGATTGTCTCGCGCCACCGTTCCAGCATTTCCCGCTTGTACCGCGCCGGTGCGATGACAAAATCCGGCTCCGCCGCGCGCGATTCCGTATCTGAGATAATTGGCAAACCGGTTTCGCCCATCACGTCTCGCTCCCGCGCCGCGTGAGTGTCGACTACAGCAGTTACCGGCTTCGCCGCTGGGCCCATAAACGCGAGCAATGCTTCCGAATGAGCGTCGGCGCCAAGGATGTGTACGGTCTCCCCACGTTCGGCAATTTCGCTGAACATGCCGTTGAGACGGCTTCGAATCTCCGACACGCGCCTTTCAAACGACTGGAAAGGCTGTAATGCGCGCATGGCAAGTGCGTTTTCTTCATCCCACAGTCTGGCGAGACGTTCGCTCCAGGGATCGAAATCAAACTCGCTATTGTCCAGATGCGTAATAAACAACCGGATCGATCCGCCTTCTTTTGCTGACAGCGCGCCTTTAACGATTTTCAGGCCCGCCGAGCGGATCAGCCACTCAAGCACTGAAAGTGAATAAACCGCGGTGACGCCAGCCTGAAAGACATCAATGGCGTTGCGCGAAAGGACCGTCGGCGCATAGAGCGTTTCAAGCGCAAAAACGCCGTCAGGCGTAAGGCGCTCTTTCACCGCATTCAACAGCTCGCGCGGTTCGTCTACATGCTCAAATACTGACGCCGCCGTAATGATGTCGAACTTTTTCTCGCCGAACGCCTTTTCCAGTTCCGGACTGGGAAAAGCCGCACGCGCCGACCACGCCCATTTTCCGACCTCGTCCACAAAGGCCGACGGATCGACGCCGAAACGTTCGACCCAACGCGGATAATAAGAGAGCAGCGAACCGTCATTGCATCCGATATCGAGCGCAGAACAATCCCTGCCCGACAACAACTCCAGCGATTCCGTAGCCAATGCCCTTAGGTTTTCGCGGTTTGAAGCGTGGCGCGCGGAAGGGCCCGGTTCCGGCGAAGCGTCAAGAGCAGCCGCCTGCAACAGGCCGCAGGCGCGCGCATTGCGCGACGGATCACATAAGACATAGCCTGTCTTCTGTGCGCGGCTCTGAAAAACGCCGGGCGCCTTTGGCCCATTCATCTCAAACACCGGCGTTAAGGATTGCGACCCGCACGCCCGACAATGAGTAACCTTTCTCACGACTAACAAGTCCCCGCTCAACGCAACTGAACAATGAGAAGCGACAGTTGCAGAAGCGAGTAAAGACGGCGTAAAGAGCGAACGCCGAGCGGTTTGTAAACGATCCGTTTACGCACTTTACGAGTGTGTTTGCGAGGCGTTGCTCTTAACGAATTGCGGGTTTTTTATTTACGATCGAGCAACAAGAATTACCGAGTGACACTCACTAAGCGGCCATGCGCTCAATGAGACGGCGCATGAACTGGGTTCCAAGTCTCACTTGATCGAGCGTAATAAACTCATTTGCCTGATGCGCCTGGTCAATCGATCCGGGTCCGCAGATAACCGTTGCAAACCCGGCCTCCTGGAATTGTCCAGCCTCAGCCCCATAGGCGACGACGTCGGAGGCATTTTTACCGGTGATCGATTTCGCAAGATCAGCGGCGGGGTTTGGTTCGGCGGGAGCGAATGACGGCGCATTCGTCATTTGCTCGACAGCTATGCGGCAGGTCGGCGCTTGTCTGCGCATTTCAATCTCAACGCCTTTCGCGAAATCTGTGAACTCTTCGACAATGTCGGAAACACTGTCGCCGGGAATTGCGCGAAGGTCCCAGTCAAACGTCGCCTCCCCCGCCATAATGTTGAGTTGGGTGCCGCCGCGTACAACATTGACGGTCATGGTCGTGTAAGGCGGATCGAAAGGACACGCGGGGTCGGCGTCACGAGCGCGGGCTGCGCGCATGTCGGCAACCTTGGCGATTAGCCGCCCGGCCGCCTCCACTGCTGAAACGCCGCGATCAGTCTGGCTTGAATGTGTGGTGTAGCCGGTTACGGAGACGCGATACGAGGCAATGCCTTTATGCCCGTTGATCACATTCATGTTGGTGGGTTCGCCGACAATAACAGCAGAAGGCGCTGGCCCGCGCTCAGCAATTTCGTCAATCATGCGCGGCGCGCCAAGACAGCCGATTTCTTCATCATAGGACAACGCAAAAATCAGCGGGCGCTTGAGTTCGACCGCCAGCATCTCAGGCACCAGCGAAAGGCCAATGGCGGAAAAACTCTTCATGTCGCAAGTGCCGCGACCGTAAAGTTTTCCGTCCTTTTCCGTCAGAACCCACGGATCCGTGTCCCAGTCTTGCCCCTCAACAGGGACGACATCGGTATGTCCGGAAAGCACCACACCGCCCGGCTTAGCCGGACCGACCACGGCATAAAGGTTCGATTTTGTTCCATCGTCATTCGGGACGCGGAACGACTTGACGCCATGCTCGCCAAGATAGGATTCCACATCCTCAATTAGGCCAAGGTTTGAGCGCGAAGAGGTCGTATCATGGGCGACAAGACGGGCGATCCAGTCAAGCTGGCGGGAGAGATCGGTCATAGTTGGTAACTTGTTCGGAAATCCGCGCTCGCGCAACTTGTAATAAGCTACGCCGCAAAGGCCTCAAGACCTGACAGCCGCATGCGGGCGTCGGCGTCTCGGATCTTGCGAGGACCAACGCCCTCAACCGCCTCTGAAAAGGCCGAGATATGAGCCGGCGTCGTGCCACAGCAACCGCCAATCATATTGACAAGGCCGGATTGCGCCCATTCGCCCAAATGTTCCGTCATGGAATCCGGCGTCTCATCATACCCGCCAAATGCATTGGGCAGGCCGGCGTTCGGATAGGCGGATACAAAGCAGTCCGCAACGCTCGCCAGATCTTCAACGTAAGGTCGCATCAGGTCCGGACCGAGGGCGCAATTTACACCGACAGACAGCGGCTTTGCGTGACGCACTGCGTTCCAGAATGCTTCCGGCGTCTGTCCAGAAAGCGTGCGGCCTGACTGATCTGTGATCGTCACTGACAGCATGATTGGCACAGCATAACCCAGCTCATCAAATAGTTCCTGTACGGTGAATATCGCCGCTTTGGCGTTTAGCGTGTCGAAAATTGTTTCGATAAGTAAGAGATCAGCGCCGCCCTCTATGAGACCGCGCGCCGCCGCGCCGTAGGCCTCAGCCAGTTCGTCAAAGTCAGTGTTGCGTTTGCCCGGGTCGTTGACGTCGGGTGAAATTGATGCGGTGCGATTGGTCGGGCCGATGGCGCCAGCCACAAAACGGGGTTTTTCCTCAGTGGAAGCAGCATCGGCAGCCGCCCGGGCAAGTCGCGCGCCTTCAACGTTCAATTCATAAGCAAGATCTTCCATCGCGTAATCGCCTTGCGCAATGGTCGTCGCTGAAAAAGTGTTCGTCTCGATGATGTCGGCGCCGGCAGCGAGATAGGCCCGGTGCATTTCGCTCACAATGTCTGGACGCGACAGGATCAGGACGTCGTTGTTACCTCTGATGTCCTGCGGCCAATCTGCGAATCGCTCGCCGCGATAGCCCGCCTCATCAAGTTCATAGTCCTGAATGAAGGTGCCGGCGGCGCCGTCGAGCACCAGAATGCGGTGACCAAGTGCGGCGCGCAGGGCCTTGATGCGCTGGGGACGGCCAGTAATGGGATCGCTCATAGGAACCTCTCGGCAATCATATAAAGAAATCTTTATATGATTGGCAAGCCCAACAGGCCATGAAACAGCAAAAAACCCCGGCCGCATGATGCAAGGCCGGGGTTTTTGAATAGGTTTGCCGGGCCGTCTTAGGCGGCTTTGCGGCGTACCGTCCTGCGTTTCGCGGCCGGTTTGCGGCCGACCACTTTCTTGGTCGCCGTTTTCTTCGCCGCCGTTTTCTTGGCGGTTGTTTTCTTCGCCGCTTTTTTCTTCGCCGCCGGACGGGCAACTTTTTTCGACGCCGGCTTGCGGGTCACTTTTAGTTTCTTCTTGGCGGGTTTGCGTTTTGCCGCCGTTTTGCGGACGGTTTTTTTTGCCGTTTTCTTTTTTGCCGTAGTCTTCTTCTTCGCCGCCGGTCGTTTTGTAGACCTGGCGGCTTTTTTTGTTGCTTTTCTCATGGATGAATAATCCCCTGTTAAACTGACCGATCGCCAGCCTCTGGCGGTTAAGCCAATGACGGTTAACAAGTGCTAAACGCCGATGAGCGTGCGCCAACGCAAAACGCCCCGCATGTTCATGCGGGGCGCTTCGCATTCAAACCTATCAGGCCTTATTCTGGATCAGAAGCGACTTCATCGCGCTGCGTGACATCCAGCAGTTCCACTTCAAAGATCAGCGCTTCGTTGGGACCGATTGAATCGCTGCCTCGCTCTCCGTAACCGAGCTCCGGCGGCACAAACAAGCGAAATTTGTCGCCGACACTCATCAGTTGAACGCCTTCCGTCCAGCCGTCGATAACGCGATTAAGCGGGAAGGCGGCGGGTTGGCCGCGTGCGATAGACGAATCGAATTCCGTGCCGTTGATCAGCGTGCCCACATAGTGGACTTTCACGACGTCGTCTTCATCGGGGCTGGCGCCACCCTCTTCGCCTCTTGAAATCACCTGATATTGCAGGCCGCTATCAGTCGATACGACGCCTTCCTTGCTGGCGTTTTCCGCAAGGAAATCTTGCGCCGCTTTGAGATTGCGCTCCGGGTTTTGCACTTTGATCAACTCGACATCAAAGATCAGCGCCTGGTTGGGACCGATCGGGCCCCCTGGCGTGCCAGATTCGCCATAGGCAAGATCAGGCGGCAGAAAGAATCGGAAGTGATCGCCTTCGCTCATCAATTGAACGCCTTCGGTCCAGCCGGTTATAACCCGGTTAAGCGGGAAGGTCGCTGCGGCGCCTCGGGCGCGGGATGAATCAAATTCAACGCCGTCTTTCAGCGTTCCCACATAATGGACCTGTACGATGTCGGTAGATTCGGGCTGCAGACCACCTTCGGGGCCTTCCTCAATAACCATGTATTGAAGGCCGCTCTCGGTGACGTTGACACCATCGCGACCGGCGTTTTCCTCAAGAAACGCTGTCGATGCAGCAAGATTCTCCGCCGCCAGTGCGTCGACCTCAGCATCGGGCGCCTCGGCGGTTTCGCTCGCCGATTCCTCATTAGCGACGGGGTCGGCGGCGACGGTTTCATCCGCCTCATTGTTTCCACAGGACGCTACGAACAGGGCGGCGCTCGCCGCCAGGTAAATTCTCGAAACCAAGTTATGCTCCCTCGCTCTTTCCATGGCCGCGCGCACCCTAGACGAGCCCACGCCGTAATCCAACGTCAATTCGCCCTCTTACAAATCTGTCAGGCTTGGAGCCGGGCGCTCCCCCAATACAAACCGTTCATTGTGCAAGAGAACAGCCGCGCGGGACGCCAAATACTGTTAATTTTGATAAGTGTGATTCGTTGACGCGCCGCCAAGCTATTAACCCAAAATTTGCCGCTACTTCCGAAAATTGCGGCGCGGACGCCCTGAAATCTCTCAACTTCAATCATCGCGTCCGCTGGTAACGAGGTTCCGCCGGCATGCCCGGATTTTTCCGCCGATCAAACGTCGCCATTAGCGACAGCGCACGAAAACGGATGGCCGCATTAAAGCCCTATCCGACGCTCGATATGTGGCGCAATCCCGTAACCCGCGGGTTTGCACGTCGTTTTCAAAATGAAGAAGCGCGCAAAACACTTGACGAAATCGACTTCGAATATCGCATGACCGAGGACAGCGCCGGCGGCGTCAACGGCGTTGTCTATGAAACAACAAATACCCGTTCAGATGCGCCAATTATTCTCTTCGTTCACGGCGGCGGTTTTCTCGCCGGCGGACCGAGAGAAAACGCGGCCAGCATTCTCGCAACAAGTTTTTGCAGCGGATGTGCCGGATTCGGTCCCGACTACGGATTGTTGCCCGACGCTGTCTATCCGACACAGATTGAAGAAATCAGTGCTGTGTACCACGCCCTGTGCGCTGACACCCCGGTAAAGCGCATTGTACTTATGGCGGAATCAACGGGCGCCGCGATCGCTCTTTCGGCGATGATGCGATGGCGAGATGAAGCCGCGCCGTTGCCGATCGGCGCTGTCTTCCTGTCGCCGTGCGTCGATGGGCTCGGCGCAAGCGACACGCAGGTCACACTGGACAAACGCGATCCGTTGATTCGCTCGATGCGTGGCGCGTACACTCGAAACCTGTTTCGCTATTACGCGCCGGACGCGGCGCTTAAGGATCCGGGCGTTTCTCCACTTTACGGCGAGTTTGAGGGCCTGCCGCCCCTACTCACCCACGCGGGAAGCCGCGAAGTATTTCTCGGCGACGCTGCGCGTTTGACGCAGGCGGCGAACAGGGCCGGCGTCAATGCGCGCTTGCAGGTGTTCGACGGCATGTATCATCTCTTTCACGCCCATTGGTCGCTTGATGAAGCGCAGGAAGCGCATCACGACATCGCTGCATTCATCAATGGATTATAGCAAGGCCAGCGGCGTACATCATTGCGCGGAGCGGCGAATGCGATAAATTGCACATGCGATGATATAGGCAAGTGTGAGATCGAACGAACGATTAAGTATGGCGATCATCCAGACCGGCCCTTGATCAACAAAAATGATATAGAGATTAAAAATCGCGGTTGCGGCGTGCAGAAAAAATAACGGCGCAGGAAACCATCGTCCCCGTGACAATTGATAGAATGCGGCGGCAAGCGCGACATCAAGTAGAAAAAAAGATTGCGCGAGATAATCTCGGTCAAACAGAATCCAGAACTGTAACGAAAACAACCAGCCAATGGCGATCAACCGGGCGGCGGCCGCAATTTGCGCAGAACCAGCGCGATAAGCGAGCACAAGTGCTGTGCCGACGCCGGCGCCATAGAGTCCAATCGTTAACCACGCTGCATAACCGATGCGACGACTGACGTGCCGATTATCTCGGCGCGCCTCCCCGTGACGGCGAATAATCGCCAAATGCAAATTTGGTGCGGCCGCGAACGCGTCGATGTGCGGGCCTTGGCGTCACACTCCAGTTTCGCCCGCATTTGCCGGCTCTAGACGGTCTTAGGCCGACGGGGTCGAAATCCATGCTACTTATAAAGATAGAATTGGGAGCAAATTGAGCGGGAAGTGTTGGGCGAGGTTTCGCGCACCACGAGTTTATATCATTCCCTAATGCTGGAGACGTTTTGTTGGGACACGAAGAAGATGCTTACGCAGCGCGCATTGCACGCAACATGTGGCGCATGGCCAAACGGCGCGCCGCCGAGATCTCCGCCGCGCAGCCGGCGTTGAATGGACCTATGTGTTCTCGGCAAAACCCCAGCTTTGAAAATACAACTCTGTCGCGAGATCCGCCCCGCGGTCGATCGCTACCGCCGGCGGAATCGGATCCGCGTACTCTCGCAGAATTTCTTCAAGCACTGGCCGCAGAGCTTGCGTCAGACGAGCCGGGCCCTGACGAGTCGTAACCGGATGCAAGGCCGCGTAAGTGTTTGCGGCCGCTTCCGCTGCGATTTCAAATGACCGATCAGGCGGATCGGGCGCGCCCTGCGTGGTAAGATGATTGAATACAATCGCCAATGCCAGCTGCAACCTATGGTTGTCCAGAGCCGCATCCATGCGATCTGTCGGCATGGCAAGCACCGCGCCGCACCCGGCGTCGCCAGCGAAAAGATCATCGAGCGACACCGCCCCTCCCGTCGCTTCGATTATGCGTCGGGCGAGCGCCGGCTTCGGGCTCTGTTGCCCATTGATAATGCGATAAAGCGTTTGCCGCGACGCGCCGACGCGGGCGCTGAAATCGGTGACGGATTCCTGGATTTCAGACAGGTATCGCTTCAAAGGATGCATAATTGGCGCGCTTTGCTTTGGTGCGTACAACGCACCAGATCGAAAATCTGTCACGCCGCGCGCAACAAATCGTTAAGATTTTTCGCGCGTGCAAAAACTTTGCACGGAAGGCGCTCAGCCCGCTAAACCCGCCCCATGAGCGCTCTCATTCTCTCACTGGCGAATATCTCTTTGACCTTTGGCGGCGAACCCTTGTTGACGCGCGCGGCGCTGGAGGTGGGGCCTGGCGCACGCATCGCCCTGGTCGGCCGCAACGGTTCGGGCAAATCCACCCTATTGAAAATCGCCGCTGGTCTGGTCGCGCCGGACGGCGGCGAGCGTTTTTTGCATCCGGGCGCGAAGGCGCACTACCTGCCGCAGGAACCGGTGTTTGGCGCACACCAAACCGCCGTCTCTTATGTCGCCGCATCTCTCGACAACGTTGAGGACGCGCATCTCGCTGAACGCACACTCGATGCGTTCGATATTAATGCGAATACTGATCTCGCTACGGTCTCCGGCGGCGAGGCTAAACGCGTCGCCCTCGCTGCAGCCTTCGCATCGGAACCGGACGTCCTCCTTATGGATGAACCGACCAACCATCTCGACATCGCCGCCATCATGGAACTCGAAGAGAGAATCAAAAAATCCCAGGCGGCCTTTGTCATCATCAGCCATGATCGGCGATTTTTAGAAAACCTGACGACGCAAACGGTGTGGATCGACCGCAGTAAAACGCACTTTCTGTCGAAAGGTTTTGTCGGATTCGAAACATGGCGGGATAAAAAGCTCGAAGAAGAAAAGACTGCGCGACACAAGCTCGGCCGCAAAATTGCCGCTGAAGAAGATTGGGTCCGTTATGGCGTTACCGCCCGAAGAAAGCGCAATGTTCGCCGCATGGGCGAACTTAAAGCCTTGCGCGAGGTCTACGCCCGCGCCGCCCGCAATACGAGCGAGGTGAAATTCGCCGCAACCGAAACCGGCAAGGCTAGCAAGCGCATGATCGTTGCGGAGAAAATCTCAAAACGCTTCGGCGACCGCGCGATTGTTGAAGACTTTTCGATTGAGATCGCTCGCGGCGACAAGATCGGGATAGTCGCTCCGAACGGCGCCGGCAAAACAACATTGCTGAACATGCTGACAGGTTTGCTCACCCCGGACGGCGGATTGATTGAACGCGCAAGCAATCTTGCTCTGGTAACACTCGATCAGCAACGCGCACGGCTAAAACCGGACCAGCGCCTTGCCGACGCGATTACCGACGATCGCGGCGACTGGGTGACCGTGAACGGCGCAAAGCGCCATGTGGCAACCTATCTGCGGGATTTCCTTTTTGCGCCAGAGCAATGGCGCGCGCCGGTTTCATCGTTATCTGGCGGCGAGCGCGGCCGGCTAGCGCTAGCGGCGGCGCTCGCCTACCCGTCAAACCTGCTCGCGCTCGACGAACCGACAAACGATCTCGATCTTGAGACCCTTGATCTCCTGCAGGAGTTTCTCGCCGACTACGAAGGATGCGTTCTGCTGATCAGCCATGATCGAAGTTTTCTTGACGGCGTTGTTGCGAGCACCATTGCGCCCGACTTGTCAAAACCCGGCCGCTGGCGGCGATATCCTGGTGGATATACTGATATGATTGCCCAACGCGGCGCGGCGTCGGCCGAAGGCCGGACAACCGATAAATCGGGTAGAAAAAATAACGCCGCCATCGCGCCGAAAACACAATCAAAAAAACTGACGTACAAAGAACAAACTGCATTGAATGCTCTTCCGGATCGGATTGCAGCGCTGGAACAAAAGATTGTTGCGCTCAATGAAAAACTCGCCGAACCAGCACTGTTTGCTGAAAGCCCGACCGAGTTCAATGATTGCGCAAAGGCGTTGGAGCAAGCGAAAGTTGAGCTTGCAGACGCTGAAGAGCAGTGGCTCAATCTTACAATCAAGCAAGAAAGTCTGAACAACGCGCGGTAGCCACCGCCCTCACCGCCTCGTGATGAAAGTTGCCTTGAGGGGTGCGGGCTTGCGCGTAGTCTTCAGATCGTCGTTGGCGCATCGCCGGCGCTATTTTGAAATCTTCTTGGAGGTCATCCCATGACGAAATCCTATTTCACCAAAGCCGCCATCGCAGGCGCTTTCACCGCGGCCGCTACGCTAGCTGCAACCGCGCCTGCGGCCGCCGGCGACAAGAAAGGCATGGAAAAATGCTACGGCGTATCGCTGGCCGGCGAAAATGATTGCGCCGCAGGACCGGGTACATCATGCGAAGGTTCATCGACCGTCGATTATCAGGGCAACGCTTGGACGCTCGTGCCGGCCGGCACGTGCGAAGGAATGGCGCTGCCAGGCGGCCGCTCGGGCAGTCTTGAGCCGCTCGACCGTGATTTGCCGGCGGCATAAGGCTTGGTTGCCGATAAAGACTTGCCGGCGTCGCAACACTTGTTCGGCGCCGGCCTAAAGCCCGCTCATTACCGTGACGCCCTGTCCCCCGAGGGCGTTGGGGATTGGGCGGGCGCTCATGCGCGCGCGTTCGATTTTTTCGAGGTGCATGCAGAGAACTATATGTGCGCAGGCGGGCCGCCCCACGCCTGGCTCTCGGCCATACGCGAACACTACTCCCTGTCATTGCACGGCGTCTGCCTATCTCTCGGCGGACTTTGCGATCTCGATACGGATCATTTGACACGGCTCCGCCAACTCGTTGACCGTTACGATCCCTTCCTCGTTTCCGAACATATCGCGTGGAGCGCTCACGGGGGCGTACATTTTCATGACTTGCTGGCGCCGCCGCTGAGCGAAGAATCCCTCAAACGCACTGTGCTTCACATCGATCAGGTTCAAAACACCCTGGGCCGGCAAATACTGGTTGAAAATCCTTCGCACTACCTCACCGCACCGCGCGAAATTGACGAGCCGGACTTTTTGAACGCCCTCGCCCGTGAAACCGGCTGTGCGCTCCTGCTCGACATCAACAATGTTTATGTGAGCTCGGCGAACACAGGCTTTTCAGCCGAAGCCTATATCGACGCCGTCGATCCCGCCCATGTGGGCGAAGTTCACCTCGCCGGACATGCGCGTGACGCCGCGAGCGGTCATGAGTTTCTGGTTGATGATCATGGAAGCGCGCCCTGCGACGCCGTCGGCGTTCTTTATCGCCGCTTTCTAGCGCGCGCCGGCGTCCGCCCAACTCTGTTTGAATGGGACACGAATCCGCCGCCACTCGCTGAAATGGCGCGCGAAACCATGCGAATTCGCAACTGGGCCGCCGACGCGCTCTCGGCAACGCGAGACGAGGCGGTGCTCGCATGAAGGATGCCGCCTTCATCGACGCCGTATCGGCCCATGTGTTGGAGCCGATCGCTTCGGCCTCTCCCGCGTTCGCGTCCGCTGACCGAGACCGCGCCGCTGCCGCGCTCGCGATCTATCGCAATAATGTTCGCACAGCATTGTCGCGCGCCTTGAGCGACAGCTACCCGGTTGTCGAAAAGCTTGTCGGCGACGACTTCTTTAAAGCGATGGCGCTCGAATATTTTCACGTCGGGCCGCCAGCCTCGCCGATGATCATCGACTATGCCCGCGATTTTGCCGATTTTATTGAGTCATTTGAGCCAGCGGCGACGCTGGCCTATCTCAGCGATGTGGCGCGCCTTGAATGGGCATGGCTTGAGGCCTATCGCGCGGCCAACGCCGAACCGCTGAACCCTGAAGAAATTATCGCTGCGGGCGGCGACGACCCTTCAACACTTCGACTTCAGTTTCATCCCTCTTTCCGGCTTTTATCCTCCGCCTTTCCCATACATGCGATCTGGCGGTGCAACAGGCCGGAGGGCGGCGAGGCGCCGACGGACATGAACGAGGGCGAAGACGTCGCAATCGTTCGTCCACAGAATAGTGTCGAAGTCATTGTGCTCAAGCCAGGCGCGGCAACGGCGCTCGAGGCTCTGCAACAAGGCGAAAGCGTTGAAGCAGCCTTCGCGCGGGCTGCGACGACCGCCTTCGACCCGCAAGCCCTGTTTTCACTCATTCTTTCCGCCGGCCTTGTTGTCGGCGTGAGCCGCTAACACGCCACACGAGAGGGGTATCGCAATGACTGCACTTTATCGGAGTTTTTCCAACCTATTCGAGCTTTTTCCCTACGCGGTGCTGGCGCTGGTCGCACGCATCGCCGGCGCCGTGCCGTTCTGGCGTTCCGGCCAGTCCAAGCTCGAAGGCGCTGAAATCTTGGGCGTCAAATTGAATCCGTTCGATATTGCAGAGAAGAAAATCTATCTCTTCCAATATGAGTTCGGTTTTTCCGAAGCGATTGCGCCAATGGCGACGCGCCTTGCCGCGCTCGGTGAATTTTTTCTACCGCTGATGCTCGTTTTTGGGATTCTCACCCGGGTCGGCGCGTTGGGACTGTTGATCATGACTGCGGTGATCCAGTTCTGGGTCTTTCCCGAAGAGCTGCTCAACCCCAACGGCAACTGGTCGCTGCACTTGTTGTGGGCGGCGCCTCTGTTGTTCATCCTTGCCCGCGGGCCCGGCGCAATATCCATCGATGCGCTCTTCGGCGGACGACGTTAAGCGCGTTCGATGAGATCCCATTTGTTGCCGTATAGATCGGCGAACTGGACGACCTTGCCATAATCCTCGCTGCGCGGACGCTCAAGAAAGCGCACGCCGGCGGCGGAAAAACGAGCAAAGTCGCGGTCGAAATTGTCGGTTTCGAGGAAGAAAGCGACGCGACCGCCGGCCTGACGCCCAATCTGTGTTGTTTGCTCGTCGCCGTCGGCTTTGGCCAGCAACAGATCAGCGCCGCCCGTCGCCAGCACAACCCATCGCTTGTCGCCGCCGCGGTCTGAATCTTCTCGGACAGTAAACCCTAGGCGCTCGACAAACCACGCCTTCGCCTCATCATAGTCAGCAACCAGGAGCGTCGTCAGATAAAGTCCGCTCACAGAAAAATCGCCACGGACTGGCGTCCAATAACCACAAGTTCGCCGTCGCTATTCCAGATCGGCATGTCCTGACTGGTGTAGCCGCTGCGGGCGTTTTCGGCCCTCGACTGAAGTAGCCACCAGCCGTCGCGGCTCTTCGGCGCATCGACGAGAAAATTCAAATGCCAGGTCATGGAGCTAATCGGCTTGAACACAGGAAACATCGGCATCACCGCAGGCGGCGGCATATCCGCAAGGGCGATGAGTGCGGCCATGCTGTCCGCCCTTTCATCGATATGACGTACCCAGACGAAATGATCATACTGGTCAGAATTGGTTCCTGGCCGCGCGCCTTTTGCCAGTTTGGTTTCAAAATGCTGGGCGAAATTCGGTCCGAACCCTTTCGGAATAAAATCTTCGCACGCTTCCGGCGGCGGCATTTCCGGCGGCGGCGAAAAGGTGCGATCGAACATCGACTCCCGCGCGGCGCCGAAAGCAAAAACGCAGCGGGTTGCAAGTCCTTCGCCCGTTTTAAGGTCTGCTTCCACAAAGCTGACGGATTTTCCCCGGCGTAAGGCTGAGGCGCGCCCTTCGACCGCGCCGCCGACGGGACCGACAAACGAGATGTTTGCGCTTCTGAGCGGCGGCAGATCTGGAAAGGCGCGCTCCGCTGCGACGAGGCACAGGGCGGCTGAAAGTCCGCCATAGGTAGTGCGCCCCTGCATCCAGGACTCGGGGATGGTGAGGCGCATAACGCCTTTGTCCACGGCGGCGTCAGCAAGTAGCCCACTAAAACTATTCGACATCATTCAACCGGATCGAAACTGCCGGCCCAACGAACGCCGGGCCGTCGTAAATTTCAAGCACCCGATGCAGTTGGTCTTTATCGGATTTGCGCGCCCACATATATCAGCATGGCGCGCTATTCACCGCCGCCGTCATCTCTGATGGCGGTCATGGTCTTTCGAAAACACCGGCCTGGACTAGATCCGCCGGTTCCAACAGACGGAATAGCCTTCCGCCTTCGAAGCCACCGCGAGCTTCTCGATCCCGTCGCGAGCGGCGCGGGCGTAAGAAATGAAGATGTCGGCCATCTATTTCTCGCCTTCCTCATTTGGCAAGCGAGGACTTGTGGGAGCGCTTGCATCGAACCCGGCCTTTCGCAGGCCTTCGCTAACGCGTTCGTGCAGCGCCGGCTGGGCGAAAAAGACCGGTTCATGAGCGTCTGTTTCAAATCGGCTCAGATCGCCAGGATAAGCATCGAGCATATCGTTAAGCGCCGCTGCAGCTTCGTCCGTTCGCCCGAGCTGCGCAAGCGACATCGCGCGCGCCCACGCGTCGCGCCAAAATCCATGCATTCTCAATCGTTCTGCATATCCGAGTGCAGCCACATCATCGCCTCGGTTATATGCGTCCAGGAATAGCGGCATCCAATACCAGCCCGGATGATTAGGGTTGAGCGACATCGCGCGCCTAGCAAGTTCGACGGCCCTGCCCCAATCCCCGATAAGTGCATAAGCAATGGCCGTGTCAGCTAATATATCTGAATCGCGCGGGTTGAGTGCAATGGCATGCTCCGCAGCAGTCGCAAATCCGCCAATATTGCGGTTATAGAAATGAGATTGCGCCAAGCTGTGATTGGCCGCCGCATTATCGGTATCAAGATCAACAGCCTGTTGAGCCGCCTTCAGCGCTCGTCCGGTTGGATCCGGCAAAGCGTTAAAGCCTTGCTTGTGCTCCTCCAGATAAATCAGCGCAAGATAAGCGAACAGAGCCGCATTCCCTGGATCACGCTCGATCGCCTGCTCCAGCGCATTACGCGCATTGAGATGGTCCTCAGCGGTGACCCGATTGGCGAAAACGATGAAAAGCAGCAGCGTTTCATAGGATGTGAGGCGATCCGCATCTTTTGCCGCGACGCCGGAGACTAAGTCTCGCGCAAGCGAACCGTAAGGATCCGCCACCGCAGCAACAACGTGATCTGTCAGGTCGTCTTGTATTTCGAACAGATCGCCAACTGCAAGCTCGCGGTCATAGGTCTCCGCCCATACGCGTTCCCCGTCTCGCAGATCGATGAGTTGTACCGCGAGACGCATCGCGCCACTCTCCCTTCGGAGCGATCCCTCAAGACTATAGCGCTCATTGGCGTCGCCGGCCGGCGAAGGCGCTGCCGCCACAAGCAAATAAGAAAATCGGGAAAGTCCGCTCGCGATGTCTTCCGCAAGCGAACGTGCAACAGCGACCAACTGCGGGTTATCGCCGTGCGCTTTAAATGGAGCAACGGCGATACGCGGCGTTTCATGCGTCATTGCTTCCGCTTGCTTCGACGGGTCGTGTCCGATCGCAATCCACGCAATCGGAAGACCAATGGCGATCGCCGCGATGGTGAAGATCACCAGCGGGTGCAATGGAAACTGCTTGTCGACACGTCGATTTTCTGGCGCCGCTGGCGATGCGACATGCTCGTGTTCATCAGCAAGAGCGGCGACCGCGCGCAAAAGATACGCAAATTCCGGCGCGTCAGCGGCGCTTTGCCAGCCTTCCAAATGCACTGCGTGATATTGCCGGAACCCCATGGGCGCTTGCTCGGTATCGAGGCGAATGGGGATTAGTTTTTCCTGATCGCGTGCAGCAGCCGCTTCGTCTTTCACCCAGGGCGATGCGATAGCCTGCGCCGACCATGCGACAATCACTGCTTTCGCCGCATTCAATTCTCGTTCAATTTCTTCGGAAAACTGTTTGCCGCCGACAATGTTGCGATCCCACCAGACCGAGTAGCCTTCAGCTTCGAGCGCTGAGGCGAGCTTCTCAATCTTCTCCCGATCGCTGCGGGCGTAGGAGATGAAGATATCGGCCAACGGTCACTCCCCAGAGCGGCGTCAATCGTTGAGTTGTGGGGCGTCATTCTATCGCCGCCGGCGGCCGATTGCACTGCGCCAGAGAGCCCGGCGAGCCGAAAAAACCCGGTGATTCCTCCGATTTAAGCTGTTTTCCCCAAGGATTAACGCCGAGCCCTTTTTACCCTATTGTGGTTCTCAGCCGGGCGGGGGATGCGGGGGCGCGCCGCCTGGAAACATCCGTGGGGATAACGGCCGTGGCAAAAAAAAAGGACAGCGGCGATTACTACCAAGCCTTGCGCGCGCGCTTCGCTGGGAAGGCGGATGCAGCGCCGGACGCCCGGTTCCAGATGCCGGCCGACCCCACGGACCAATTCTTCGGCGCTGACCCTGCAGGCGACGAGCCCGCGGCGGCGCGGCTGTTCGATCCCGCCGGGGTGAGAACCATGGCCGACGGGCTGGCCGATCGTATTGGCGCCCAGGGCAAGGCGGAATCCACCCTCCTCGCCTACGGTTTGCGCCTTGCCATCGCTGCTTTCTGGCTAACACTCGCCGGCTGGTATGTGACAACGGCGGCCCATGGCGACGCGCCCGCCCTCGCCAAGTTGTTTTTCATTATTGCCGGCGCCGGGGCCGCGGCAGCCATTTTTGGCGTCCTCTTCACTCTCGCCACGGGCAGAGCGAGCGGCAAACGCACCCGCGAGCAGGCGACACTCCTTGGTCAGCGCATCGCGCTGGAAACCCATTCTCTTGATCACGCCATCGGGCGACGCGTCGATACCGTATCCGCCGACGCGTTTTTGAAATCGGTCTCCTTCGCCAATGCAGGCGCCGACGGCGCGGAGACGTTCAACGCCTATCTGAAACGAGAGAACGGCGCTGCCGGCGGCGCCGGCGCCGCTGTCTTTCTGGCGGCGCTGTTGATCTGCGTAGCGGCGGCCGCGGCGCTGGGCCTTGGCGCAGATCCATCGGTTCTGCCTTTGTCAGAGTATCCGGTCGCCCTCGGCGCAGTCGTTGTCGGCGTCGGATTGTATACGGCCGCGGGCCTGCTGGCGGCGCTGTTCGGGCGGTCCTGGCGGGCGCGCCGCAATGCGCGGACGGAAGCGGCCACTTTTGCCGCGATGAAATCCGCTTTCGCCGCCGCGAGCGGCATAGCGCCGGCGGAACTTTCGGCGCGTCTTCACAGCGGCGCCAACATGGCGAAACGTTCACTGGACCAAACGGGCGAACGCGAATCAGTTTCGGCGCAAAATCCCGACTGGCGCGCTCGCGATTCGGCGCCCCGCTTCGTCGAAACCGGGTTTCAGGCCGCTCCCGAGACCTTTCGGACCGACGCTTTCGAAAAAAAATTTCGACCTTAAGGCGCGGAAGTCCGCCTTCGAAACAAGCCTGTTCAGGGCTCGAAATCCGTCTCGCGGTTTAACTCTTTAGGCGCAATGAATGCGCCCGATTAATCGCTCCTTAACCAAAAACTTTTGCCCACACGACAACTTCATATTGACGGTTTGGGAAAGGTCTATCACTATATCTTGTGTCAGCGCAGGGCGTTGGCGATTCATAACAGAACAGCAGAACCTTCGCCGGTCTGCGCGCTTGAGGTGCAACCGGCGCATGAGATTCTGTGCGCCTTTTTCAGGGCGAAACGCGAAAGACGGGAGCTGAAATGTCGTTGTCTGAGGCCGCCAAAGAGTTCGAATCTGCAAACCCAGCCACTGCGCCGGCGGCAAGCCCTGAGGCGGCAAAACCGGACCTTAAGGTCGTGCGCAACATTGAAATTGATTGCTCCCGCGACGCGCTCCTCACCGATTTCGGCAAGAAAACCATGGAGGATCGTTACCTCCTCCCCGGAGAGTCGTTTCAGGACATGTTTGCCCGGGTCGCCCGGCACTATGGGGACGACGCCGATCACGCCCAGCGCATCTACGATTACATCTCAAAGCTCTGGTTCATGCCGGCGACGCCGGTGCTGTCGAACGGCGGCGCCAAACGCGGCCTGCCCATTTCCTGCTTTCTGAACGGCGTCGGCGACTCGCTCGACGACATTGTCGGCACCTGGAACGAAAACGTCGCCCTTGCGTCAAACGGCGGCGGCATCGGCACCTATTGGGGCAAGGTGCGCTCGATCGGCGAACGGGTGAAACACGCCGGCGCCACCTCCGGGATCATTCCCTTTATTCGCGTGATGGATTCGCTCACGCTGGCAATCAGCCAGGGCTCCCTGCGCCGCGGATCGGCCGCCTGTTATCTCGACGTCCATCATCCGGAAATCGAGGAATTCCTTGAGATCCGCAAACCCTCCGGCGATTTCAACCGCAAGTCCTTGAACCTTCATCACGGCGTCAACATCACCGACGAGTTCATGGAAGCGGTGGCGAAAGACGAAGAGTTCGGCCTCAGGTCGCCCAAGACCGACGAAGTCCTCCGTACCGTGAACGCCCGCAAGCTGTGGCAGAAAATTCTGGAAATCCGTCTCGCAACGGGCGAGCCCTATCTTCTTTTTTCCGACACGGTGAACCGGCAGATGGCCAAGCACCAGCGCGATCTGGGCCTCAAAGTGTCGACGTCCAATCTCTGCTCGGAGATCATGCTGCACACAGGGCCCGATCATCTGGACAATGAACGCACCGCCGTCTGCTGTCTTTCTTCCATCAATGCGGAAAAATACTGGGAGTGGAAAGACGACCCGCGCTTCATCGAGGACGTCATGCGCTTCCTCGACAATGTCCTCCAGGACTTTATCGACAACGCGCCGGCCGCCATGGAAAAGGCGAAATATTCGGCCATGCGCGAGCGCTCCGTGGGGCTCGGCCTCATGGGTTTCCATTCTTTCCTGCAATCGCAAAACGTGCCGTTTGAAAGCGCCATGGCAAAGTCCTGGAACACGCGGCTTTTCAAACATATCCGCATGGGCGCGGACGCAGCTTCCGTGGTCCTCGCCGAAGAGCGGGGGCCCTGCCCCGATGCGGCGGACCGCGGCGTCAAACAGCGCTTTTCGCACAAGCTGGCGATTGCGCCGACGGCCTCGATCTCCATCATTTGCGGCGGCACAAGCCCTTGCATCGAGCCCATCCCGGCAAACGTCTACACACACAAAACCCTGTCCGGCTCCTTCACGGTAAAAAACCAGGCCCTTGAAGCGATGCTTAATGAAAAAGGTCAGAACACGGACGAGATCTGGGCCTCGATCCTTGAGCATGAAGGCTCGGTGCAGCATTTGGATTGCCTCAATCAGGAAGAAAAAGACATCTTCAAGACCGCGTTCGAACTTGACCAGCGCTGGGTGATCGAGCTCGCCGCCGACCGCTCGCCCTTCATCTGTCAGGGCCAGTCGGTGAACGTTTTCCTCCCCGGCGACATCGACAAATGGGATCTTCACATGCTGCACTGGTCAGCGTGGGAGCGCGGCGTCAAATCGCTTTACTACTGCCGTTCGAAATCCATCCAGCGCGCGTCTTACGCCAATGGCAACAAGGAAGCGCCGGCCAATGACGATGCGTCAGCTGAAGGCGACGGCATGGCCGCGATGATGCAAGCCGCCGCCAAGACAGATTATGATGAGTGTTTAGCTTGTCAGTGAGGGGCTTGATCTCGCCCCTCACCTCCGGGCGATCGCCAGCCAGAAGGCGAGCGCGCTGATCGCCGCATTGCCGGCGATAAAGACAAGCAACAGAATTTCCACAAGACCCACGGCTCTCTCCCCGTTACGCCGCCCCCTTCCCATGCCATGAGTCGCCCGCCCAAGCGGCCAAATTTCGACGCTTTGGGCGCCATTTGTGGACAGGACCCGGGAGATCAGGCTTATACTCGCCGCCAATAGGGCAAAGGAGGGGAGGCCATGGGCCGACGGAGCAAGTCAGTTCAACGCCGGGCGCAGATCATCCTCGCGACGATCGCGGCCGCCGGGCTCGCCGCCTGTGGCAGCGACAAGCCGCCAAGCGAAGAAGCAACGCTCGACGCTGTCGACCTCACCGACGAGCAACGGGCGATCGCCGAAGCCCTGCTTGAGGGGTATCGCAAGGAAACCGGCGAGACGGAGGTTGGCGCCGCCGATATCGCCCGCGCCAGCTGCTACGCACAGAATGTCGACATCCCCGCGAAACATATCGACGTCCACAAACAGTATCTCGCCGACTACACAGCGATCGACGCGGACTTTTATCCGTGGTTTGAGACGCATGGCGTGTCCATGGACGACGCCTGGGACCTCGCCGAGCGGGTCAAGATGGGGTTGGAGGCCTGCCAGCAGGCAAGCTGACCGCCAAAATGCAGGGTCAGGGGTTAAACGCGTCCGCGTCGGCCAACGAATAGTCCGGCCGCGGCTATAACCACGTTGAAACCTAAGAAGGCGGCAATCACCAGTTCAACAGCGCCCATGGGAGCAATCCTTTTCTTTGTCTTTGTTCTTGTTTTTTGGGCGCTCTCTGACGCGCCGGATTGAGGCGTAAATAAGGCGTCGCAAGGCGGCGTTAAAGCACCGCCCTGTTCACAAACGCGCGTGAAACGTCAGAGTGTTGCAATTTTGCGACGGGGCGGCCCTGCGCCCGCGCGTCTCGGCCGCCCGGATCAGCCGCGGTCGACGCCAATCGGGGCCGGGCTGCGATCGGCTGGTTTCGAGGCGTCCGACGGGCTGGCCTCTGACTTGGCGCGTTTGGCCTCGTCCCCGGCGCCGGGCTTCACCTCGATACGGCCCATGATCTGCGCGCCTTCGGCAATCGAAAGGCTGGGCGTTTTGATGTCGCCGTCGATCAGCGCCGTCGAGCCCAGCGTGACCCGCGACACGGCGTTGACATTGCCGATAACGCGCCCGCCGATTGAGGCTTCGCGAACATTGACGTCGGCGGTGACAACAGCGCCCTCATCGATGGCGACCAGACCGTCGCCCTTGATTTCACCTTTGATGGAACCGCTGAGGCGCGTCGGGCCTTTGCAAACAAGCCTTCCCTCGACGCTGCTTCCGGCGCCGAGAAATGTCTCATATTGGGTCGCGTCCTCGTCAGCGTTGTCGCTCGCCGCGGACGCCGCAGCCGGCGTTTTTGCGGCCTCGCCGGCCTCCCCTGCGCCCGATTGAGCTTGGCCTTCGCCGGTTTCCCCTTCAGCGCCGAAGATCTTGCTGAATTGTGCCGCCATGATACGCCCCCATTACACACTGGTAACAATTATGCCGTTGCGAACGCCTCGGTGCAATCGCCGCGCCGCTCCTCAATGAACGATTTTCGCAATCGATTTCAGGCTTTGGAAACTGCATTCCTTCAGGATCATCGGCTTCGACGCCGATCGGCGACGCGCTCGTGAGGGGACTATCAATGCCACAAGCCATGCGGAAGACAGCGCAACGGGAAGAAGAAGCAAAGTTTGCTGCATTGCAGGCGAAGGCGACGGCCCGGCTCGCCCGCATTGCCGCGCCAACGAGAAAACCCGCGGCGGTGGCGCGCGCGCTGGAAGAATTCGACGGCCGCGCGCGAGAGCGCGTTGTGGTCGATTATCCGGCGCTGGTCATCTGCGAGGAAGATGAAGACACGCCGGCGACGATTGTCGACATGTCCGAGGACGGTCTGCGCTTGCGCTTTGCCCGCCCGCAACACTTGCATTCAAGCGTTCTGCTCGACTCGCCGGCGTTCAAGGGGTTTGTCGTCGCCGATGTGAAGTGGCAGAGCGGCGTCGAAGCTGGCGTTCAATTCGACCATCTCTGGACGAAGCGACTCGCCGCGCCGCTGCGTTAAGCGCGGTCATCTGTTCGGCATACTGAAATAGCCGTAAAGCGAAATAATCGCGATAATGATAATGGCGAGAAGGGCGATTGACCCTAGCATGCTCAACTCTCCCCTTTTGAGCGGTTGCCGATTTGCAAGATGTAAGTAGAAGCCGCGGTCATTCAAGTGGCTGAATTATGGTCATTTCGCGGCCGTCCCGTCGGTCTCAATGGGGACCGATAACCTCTCCGTAATCAGCTTTTGCCCATCCAATTGCGATCAACCGAACTAGTTTAGCGGCGGAAGGCCCGCCCGCTTATTGTCAACGCGCACTGCATTACCAATACTTGACGGGGTAGACGGGACCAGGGGAGCCGATCGCGATGATCAATCAGATTTCGAAAGTTTTCGCACCGATCATTTTTCTCATGTCCGCAAGCGCGTTTGCGGCAGAAGACTCCACTGAAAATGCCGCCAACCCCGATGCAACGTCGGATCAAAACTGGACGATGGCGACGATCGAAAAGAAGAACGGCGAAGCCTGGGGCTCAGCTTTGATCACCATCAGCGAAGATGGTCGCGAGGTTGGCTTTCGATGCTGGGACGGCAAACTTTTGGCGGCCTTTGCGCTGGATGAGAACGATCTCTTGACCGCCTTCACCGCCGCAGGGCCGCAAAAGGCGGTTCGCTTGGACGTTTCAATTAACGGAGGCGAACCTGAAACTCAGAGCTGGATGATGCTTCGCCGCCACAAGGTTGTTGCATCAGGCGACCAAAAAATGACGCGAAGAATATACAATGCGGTGGTCCGCGGTGAATCTGTCACAATCGACGCGCGACGCCGCGGCGGAGAGTACATAA
The DNA here is from genome assembly GCA_965267325.1 of Hyphococcus sp. Classification (GTDB taxonomy): domain Bacteria; phylum Pseudomonadota; class Alphaproteobacteria; order Caulobacterales; family Parvularculaceae; genus Hyphococcus. Next base: position 1,899,968 of record OZ253943.1, read on the forward strand.
TGCCGCCACCCGACCCAGAGGTGTTTGCATCCTTTATGGAAACCTGTGGTTTTTCCGCAAAACAGAGCTAACAAAAAACTCTGCAATCAAACGTGCATACTCTATCGAATTAAGAGAAGAGATCTCGCGGCATTTTTTCCGTGATAACCATGACCGGTCGCTCTTCAAAAAACACCCGATAGACGCGGGACAAGAACTGAAGATTTGTTCTAGTTGGGAACCACGGTGAATAGGCTGCGCCGTCCTCGAAAAAGTATCCGACGAGATCGCGATAGATAGACAACCTGTAGTCGACAAAAAGCCGACCAATTCCAGCCGGCGAGTCTTTAAGATCTTCCGCCAGCGCTTTGGGCAGTCGCGCAGCATCGACATAGCTATGGGCGAATACATAAGCCTCGCCAGTGTCGGCGCCGCGTAACAACACCTTTCGCTCCCAGACGGCTGCGCCGTGCGCCGATTTCATTATCTCCGCCGCCTTGCCGGTGATCAAACGTCGCTCGTAGCTGAGAATGTCGACTTCGATGAGCTCGTGAACAAACGCTTCAAGCTGGAATGTGAAAGTGCCGTCGCAAGCGAGCATGATCCGCTCTAGATCGCTTACGCCGGCAAGGTCACAATGAGCGCCAAGGATGGGTTTGAGTTCCTCAGGCAGCACGCATTCAGGCGGCGCCAATTCGCCGCCTGTCATTTGATTTGAGAACGCTGCGTCCATTAAGCCGCCGCCGGTGAGATTGTGATAGTCGCCATACGTACAAGCTTAACCCCGCCCGACGCCGGCGCAACGACCAAGATGACACAGATTGCCGCAAGAGGAGCACAAAGACGGGCTTCGACGGCTTATTTTGTGCCGGGCTCCATTGCTTTCAAGACAACGCGGCCGAGATCGCCGAACATAACTAACAGACCAACCGCAAGGCCTCGATGCAGCTGGCCAGTGTATTCATACTGTTCCCAGCCCCAAAGGCCGGCGCCAGCAATGATAACGAGGCGGGCGATGATTGTTGCGCTGAAGTTGACTGTCTTGGCGGCGAGCCGGCGTTTGCGCGCTTCAGGCGTTTCTTCAATCTGCCGTGGTCTGATCCGCGACGGATCCGGCGTTAATTCCACGCGCCGGGCCGGCGCGGATGCAGCGGGTGAAGATGGTGCATCAGCCACTGCGGTCGCTGGCCCTGATCCCGCGACGGCCGCCAGACGATCTGCGCCAATAGCGATCGCTTCCGCTTTCTTTCCACCAAACGCCATCACCTTGTCCCACAGCTGAAAACCAGAATTGAGTTTCAGCAAAGGAGATTTTCTATGGCCTAAACGATTTGGCTAAAATTTTAGGTATTGGTCAATTCGCCGCCCAAAAAAGGAACGGGCGGCCAAAAAAGGCCGCCCGATCAATAGTCCCCTCCGGCGCTCGCCGTGTTAGAAATTCTTGCGTACGGTCACACCGTAAGTACGCGGAGCGTTGGTGTAACCGGAGAAGCTGTCATCCGTTCCGCCGAACCAATCACCGCGCGGGTCGGCCTGGCCAACTGACGGAAACGCACTCAACAGGTATTCGTCATCGGTCAGGTTGCGGCCCCACACTGAAATAGAGAACCCATTCTCCATCTCATATCCAATGCTGCCGTTCAGGACGCTGACTTGGCGCGAGGCAATATTCGCGGGAACATTATCAAGCGCCTGCACGTCACTTTCATAGAGATAGTCTAAGCGCAGGAAGCCCTGGGCGCCGTTCGCAAAATCATGCGTATACGTCGCCGAGGTAGACAGGCTGACTTCGTGGATACCCGCCGGCGTCAAACCGGAGCCATCGAAGAAATTCGGCGTAAAGCCCGTCGCCGGATCTGCTACGCACCCGGCTGGCGCAAATCCCTGGAAGGACGTGCACGGCGCCTGGGTGAAGACATCAAACTCCGGATCGAGATATGTTAGGGAGAACGTTAGCAGAAGCGGGTCGAAGATATTGTAGGCGGCGTCGACCTCAAAACCGCGGACGGATTGCTCTTCGGCATTTGCCAGCACAAAGCCGGTGCCGATGAACAGGTTTGATTGGAACCCTTCGATGGTCTGATCGAACAAGGCGATGTTGATATATCCGCCGTTGAAATTCGCTTTCAAACCGATTTCGTAGAGCGTCACGTCTTCCGGATTAGCCGTCCGGCCAAATCCTGTCACCGGATCGGGCGGACGCGAGTCAGAAGAAAGGTTGACTGCGCCAGCTTTCCAGCCGGTGGAATAGGTGAAATAGGCGTTGAGGGAATCTGAAATGTCGTAGGAAACCCGCGCCGTATAAGTGACTTTGTCATCGGACAACAATCCGTTGTCGAGCGGATCGCCCGGATTTGGAAAGTTGACCTGCGGTTCGAAGAACTGGAACGGCGTTAGCGCCAACGCACTGTTACAGGCCAAAGCCGGGCTGGGCGCAAAGCAGTTCGTTTGTGAAATCGCCGTGCCAAGCGCCCCGAGAGTCGTCGCGCCGGTCAAAACGGCGCCGGTCGACGGATCAATGGCAAAAGCGCCAGGCGGAAGACCCGCCGCCGGCGACGGCAATGGCGTCGCCAGTGTTGCTGCCACGACCCCGGCGGGCGCGGTCAGGATATCGACGCCGCCCATGGTCGCGGTAAGGATGTATCCGCGTAGCCCGAGCAGTTCCAAATCAACATTTGAAATGGCGTCGGTGAGCGTGCTTGTACCAACCGATTCCTTACGGTCGTTGATATAGGAAACGCCGCCCGTAACCGTGAGTCGGTCTGTCAGATTAATGTCAAACTGTCCGAAGAAGGAATAGGAGCGATTGTCCATCTGGTAATCGCCGAAGACACCGGTTCCGGGTGTAAAGAATGTGCCGACAGGTATTCCCAGCGTCGTTTCAAAGCCCGCAAGCGCGAGCGGTGAACCAGCGCCGAGCGCTGCTAGATTGTCAGCAAACGCCCGCGTGTCGGCGCCCCAGACCACGTCGCGCTGAAAGTCGACATTCTCATCAAAATAGAAACCGCCAACAAGCCAATCGACAAAATTGTCGCCTGTCGAAGCAATCCGCAATTCGGCCGTGAATGTTTCATATGAGCGGCTTTGCGGATTTCGGATCGCGTCAACAGACGCGAAATCGGCGTCGGTTTCGGTGTTGTCGTCCTGCTCGCGGTAGGAAACGATACCCGTCACTTGTGCGCTTTCAAGATCCCAATCGCCCTGCAGCGACAAGCCCTTACCGGTCAATTCGTTGCTTGGGTTCAGATCATAGGCAACTTCGCGTGCAAACGGATCAGAGGCGTCGCCAATTTGACCGCCCAGGCCAACTAGCGGCAACTGAATGGTGCCAGCGGCAATTTGAGCGGCTGAATAAACCGGGATGCCGTTGATGACCGACATTGGCGCGCCCGTCGCCGCCAACGTCATCGCATTCGCGAAGTCGTATATCGTGCCAGGCCCGATACCGAGTGTTGCGGGACCATTCGCAAGCTGGACGGCGCCGCAGCAGACTTCGTCAATCTTGTTATATTCGCCGATCAACCGAAACGAGACGGCGTCCGTGGGTTCCCAGAGCAATTGCGCGCGCGATGACCAGCGCGAGCGTTCGTTTACGTCTGAGCCATCGACGATGTTGGTGTAATAACCGTTGCGCTCATTGATGCTGCCGGAAACACGGAACGCCAGCGAATCGCTCAACGGACCTGTCAGCGAACCTCTGAAAAGAATCTGGCCATAATTTCCGAACGTCGCTTCAACGCTGCCGCCCCAATCAAACTCGGGAGCTTTCGTCGTGATAGAAATGGCGCCCGCAGACACGTTTTTGCCAAACAGGGTCGATTGCGGTCCGCGCAGAACTTCCACCCGTTCTAATGTCGGCAAGTCTAGGATCGCCGAGGCTGAGCGCGAACGAAAAACGCCATCGATAAAGACGCCGACCGAGCTTTCAATACCGGGGTTGTTGGCGCCGTTGCCGAAGCCGCGAATAAGGAAATTCGTCTGTGACGAGTTTTGAAGCTGCGTTACACGCAGGGAGGGAACGACGGTTTGCAAGTCAATAAGATCAACGACCTGCGCCTTTTCAATGACATCAGCGTCGACAACGCTGACCGCAACGGGAACTTCTTGAAGCGTCTGCGGACGCTTGGTCGCCGTGACGATGATTTGATCCGTTTGCGCCATAGCGCCGCTCGCAGCCATCGCCGCAACCGCTGCGCCTGACAGCATGCTTTTCACCAGGTCAGCTTTTTTCATTCGAAAATCCATGTTCTTAGCCCCTTAAGTGCCCCTCCCAGGGGCGTTTTCGGCGTTTTTTTAACCAAACACCGCTTGGTGTACTTTCTACTACGCAGCGGCATCTCGTCCAGCATTGCATGCTGCAATGCCGATACTCGCTGCGCGGGCGTTACCCTATTGCCACATCAGCACTTTTCGCAATTGCAGCATCCACAGTGAAACAGGGTGAATGGATACGGTAAAAGTTTAATTAATTGAGCTGCTTTCGCCGGTTAAAGACAGGGGGAACCTGCACGGCGCCTGGCTGACAGGCCCGGCGCGAGAGCGGAACCGGCGGTTGTCGCGCTGAGCTGCGTTTGGTTCGCACGGGTCTCATCTCATGGTGGGCGCGGCTGGGATTGAACCAGCGACCCCTACGGTGTGAACGTAGTGCTCTCCCACTGAGCTACGCGCCCGACGCAAGAACTGCGGCGGCGATCGGCCATCAGGGGTTTCCATAGCCGCCGAACAAAAATGGCTCAAGCGCCCTTTATTTGAAGAGTTTTATGCTGCAGATCGCGCAGCCTTCGGCGCTGCGCAAAGGCGCTTTTCCGGCATAACAATCAATGCGCGCGTCCCCTCGCCGAGGACAGATTGTAAGCGGAATTGGGCTCCGTGCGCAGCGGCAATCGCCTTTGTCATCGGCAAGCCTAATCCCAAACCTTCGTTTGAACGCTTGAGAGACATGTCCGACTGCGTGAACGGAGCGCTTATTTTCTCCAGATCCGGTTTTGGGATGCCGGGACCATTGTCTTTGATGAGCAACGCGAGGTCGCCGGATTTCGTTAGCGCAGCTGCAATTGTAATCTCAACGCCGGCTGGCGAAAATTTCACAGCGTTCTCGATCAGCTTGGAAAGAGCCTTGGACAATAACGCCCGATCGCAACGAATCTCCAGATCCGAATTCTGCACCCTTAGGTGAAATTTCGCTTCGCTCGCTCCGGGTGCTGTTCTGACCTGGTTTTGCGCAATCTCAATAAGATCGCCAAGCGCTACGTCTGTTTCGTTGAGCTCTAGCGGGCCTGAACGAACATCGGAAGCAAGCAGCATGTCCGATACCGTTCCAAGTAGTCGCTTGCCGCCATCTACAATGTATTCCGCATATTCTCGATGTTGGGGATCATTGTTTCTGCCGAATTGCTCGCTGAGAAGCTGCCCGAAACCAATGATCGCGTTTAACGGCGTTCGCAGCTCATGGCTCATCACAGACATTAATGCATCTTTAAACCTTGCGCCCGCTTCAGCCTGGTCGCGTGCAATTCGCAGATTTTTTTGCGCATTGCTCGCCCGCAATACGAACATCACCGCCTGGCTAAAAAGCGTCCAGTTAATTGGCTTTGCAAGGAACGATGTAGCGCCTTCGGCAAATACGCGGTCAACGGCCTCAGCATGATCACTCGCAGTCACGACGATCACCGGAATATCTGAGATTGTTCTGTCGCTGCGGATATTTCGCGTCAGTTCAAAGCCGTCCATGACCGGCATTTCGATATCCGAAATCACCAGATCGACGTCATTGGAGCGCAGCACTTTCAGCGCCGCTGCCCCGTTTTCGGCATGTAATGGCTGATATCCAGCATCAGATAGCTTGGCGGATGCAAGCTCTCGAATTACTGGGTCGTCGTCTACCAGCAGTATTTTTGCGCCGACGGACAAATCCATGCACTTTCTTATTGCGCAGAACCCTATGCGGGATGAATGCGTTTCTGACTTTCTGGAATAATTACGTTAAAAACTCTTTTCACTTCCTGTTTGTGAAAGTCATTTGAAATCAATTTCGGGCACAATATCGCCGTTAACACTCTGTTAAGGCGGCGGTCTAGTTTTGCAGGCGCTTAGAAAAAAAACGACTTCATTGCGCAGTCGCCTGACCACGCTGGTGATTGTAGCAATTTTTGGCGCGGTGACGATCGCCACCGTCTCGTCCGTTTGGCGTGAAGTCACGCAGTATCGCCAAAGTAAATTTGCAGAGCTTAGCGCAACTGCAAATGTGTTCGCATCCGCCATTAGCGATTATGTTGCAGCTGGAAATCAACCTCAAACCCTGAAAGCCTTGCGAGGAATCGCCCGGGTTCCGTCAACAAAATACATACGGGTGGACGATGCCTCTGGTTCCTTGTTTGCGGAACTCGGCAGCGCAGTGGCGATCGACAACCACGCGGCTAGTCAATCCACCGGTTTTCACTTGGCCAATTTGCTCGGAAATGAATACGAGGTCGTGCAAGCGCCAATTATTCTCGGCGGAAATCAGGTTGGCACGCTGACAATTCACGCCGACGCCGGCGCGCTTTATCAACGCATCGGCGTTATGACTTATGACGCACTGGTTGCCGCGCTATTTGCTGCAGGCATCGGATTGCTGATCGCCTTGAACATGCAGCGGTCAATCACTGACCCGATCCTCAATCTATCGGCCGTGATGGAACGCGTTCGGGAGTCCGGGAACTTCGCGTTGCGCGCCAAGGATCCAAATTCCAACGACGAAACCGGCCAGCTCGTCTTCGCGTTCAATGAAATGCTCGACCAGCTGCAGGAACGCGACGAAAGTCTGCAGGCGCACCAACGTGACCTGGAAAAAACCGTTTCTACACGAACCAAAGAACTACGCCGCGCGAAGGAAACGGCCGAGGACGCAAACGTCGCGAAATCGGAATTCCTGGCGACCATGAGCCATGAGATTCGCACGCCAATGAACGGCATGATGGTGATGGCGGAACTGCTCAGCAAATCGCAATTGCCGCCGCGTCAAAAACGATATGCAGATGTTATCGCAAAGTCAGGGCGCAGCCTCCTCGCAATTATCAATGATATTCTCGATTTTTCGAAAATTGAGGCCGGGCGACTGGATCTCGAAAAAATACCGGTCCGCCCTGCTGAAATCATGGACGACATAGTGAGCTTGTTCTGGGAGCGCGCGACCTCGAAGGGGTTGGATCTCGCCGCTTATGTCGCGCCAAATGTTCCAGAAGAAATCGAGGGCGACCCGGTTCGAATAAGCCAGGTAGTGTCGAATCTCGTCAACAACGCCCTCAAATTCACCGAAACCGGACACGTCGTCGTCAACGTCGCAAGAAAAAAACGTCGGAATGGCGCCTGCGTAGTCGAATTTAGCGTCGCCGACACCGGCGTTGGCATCTCTGAAGAAAAACAGGCGGCGATTTTTGATGCGTTTTCTCAAGCAGACCAGACAACAACGAGACGCTTCGGCGGAACCGGACTGGGGCTTGCAATCTGTCGTCGCCTTGTGGAGGCCATGGGCGGTTCAATTGGTGTCGCAAGCCGTGAAGCGCGCGGATCGAGGTTCTACTTCTCATTTCCAACGCGCGTATTGAAAGCCGCGTCGAAACCCCAGGGAGCACATCAGGACAAACGGGCGATCCTGGCTATTGACGGCACGGCAACACCGCGCGTGCTGGCAAAATACCTTTCGGAAACGGGTATCGCCGCGAAGATTATCAATCCGGGCGATGCTGTCGGACCCGAGATCATGTATGCCGACGCAATATTTGCGACACCGCAATTCCTCGACACCATGGCAACTACCCTTAAGGGCGATCCGGCCCAGTGGGCCCCCGCGCGTATCTGTATCAGCGAACTCGGCGACGCCGCCTCGGACAGACTGCTGGAAACCGGCCTTGCGGAAGACTTGCTCCTCGCACCACTTTCGCGCAACGAGGTCCTCGATCAGATCACCCGTATCTTTACCGGAACACTGCGCGGGAAAGCCGCCCTGGCCTATGCAGGAAAACCGTCGGACGACAACATCGTATTTTGCGGCCAACGCGTACTTGCTGCGGACGACAGCGCCGTCAATCGCGAAGTCGTCAGGGAGGCTTTGGAACGATTAAACCTCTCACCGACGCTCGTCGCTGATGGGAAACAGGCGGTCGCGGCGATTTCCGAGCAAGCATATGATTTGGTGCTCATGGATTGTTCCATGCCGGAAATGGACGGCTTTGAAGCCACACGCGCCATTCGCCAAATGGAGTCAGCTACTGACCGCAAAAAGACGCCGATCATTGCACTAACCGCCCATGTCGCCGGGGATGATGAATCCTGGCGCAAGTCCGGAATGACGGATTACCTAACCAAGCCGTTTACGATGGGGTCCATGTCCGGCGTGCTCAAAAAATATCTCAAGCTCGGCGAGCCGACCCTGATTGCAGAGACTGTCAGCCAGCAAACGACCACGAAGGAAGGAACGCGATCAGAGGCAAACAACGCAACGAGCGATTTTGAAAACTCGGACCTGTTCGACATTAAGCTACTGTTGCAGCTTGAAGGCATGCAATCAGGGTCTTCCAACCTGCCGGTGAAAGCGTTGTCATTGTTCAGGCAGCATTCAAGGGAATCGCTCGCGCGCCTTCTCAAGTGCCTCGAGAGTGGAAACCTCGCCGATATCGCAAAGGCCGCCCACGCCCTGAAATCTACGAGCGTTAATGTTGGCGCGATAAAACTCAGCAAGAGTTGTGCAGACATTGAAGAGCGCGCCGCCGCTGGCGCGGGCGTTGATGAATTGCGCAAATATGTTCAGGTCGCCACGAAGGCGTTCAAAGAAACAGAATCTGCGTTGCCGGCGGTAATTTCGTACTTCGAAAAGAAAGCCGCATGACCCGCTGTTATTAGTGAAAACGAATTGAGACGCGCACGCAGCCGATGATTTTGGTTTCGTCATTAATCGCAATCGAACTGAAAGCCGTTTGCGTTGACGAGGATTCCAGTCGATGCGGATTTCGGTGCATCCGTCGAACAATCGGCCTGCCATCGACAAAGGCGAGGCAGTAGTTTCCGTCCGCCGGCCAGCTGTCTTCATAATCGATGACAACCAGGGAACCGCTTGGGAAGGCAAGATCGACCGCCGCGTCGTTCACAAAGAGTGCAAACAACAGCGTCGCACTCGCGGTCACCGAGATATAATCCTCCGCCAGTCGATGCGGATCCGCTTGCGGGTCATGGGCAAAGCGCGCCGCCGACTCCAGAGTGATGACCGGCACATGCCGCAGCGGCCGCCGGAGATAGGCCGCGGCGGCCTGCGGATCCGCTTCGGAAAGTGATCGCGCGCCGGCGGCCAGCCACTCTGGTGAAATCGACAAGGCGTCGGCAAGTTTGGCCATGACCACGCGCCTTGGGTCATGAGCGCCGCTCTCCCAGGTAGCGATGGCGGGCTGGCTTACCCCAATGCGTCTCGCCAGATCAGCCTGGCTCAGCCCGGCCGCTTTCCGTGCATGTCGAACGCGCTCTCCTATGGAGCCGTGCTCTTGAGATTTAGAATTCATCGCCATCAAGGTCATTTTATTAGTTTTCTTTATAAGTGAAAGATGAAATTGCACAAATATCGCATTTTGAGCTCAAATCCAGGCATATTTCGCGCCATTTTGGTAAACCAGACCGTATAGAATCGACTCCGGCTATATTGATTTCATCAGATTTTCTTATATTATTAGTTCTCGAGGCTAGTTTTCGAAACCAGCGAAGACTTTTGGATGGGGTTTTTATGGTTGATCTGTGCGACCGCGACGGCGCCGGCCGATTGGCCGCCAAAATTCAGGATTTTTGGCGCAAGCAAGGTTTTGATGTCATTGTCGAGATGCGCGACGAAGGCTTTGTATCGACGATGCGTTCATCTCGAACTGACGTCCGTTCCGATATGATAAATGGGATGCCGACGAAATCGCTGGCGGCTGAAGCCGGCTGATTTATTAGCCCTAGGGCGCTTTTGGCCGTCCTCGACAACGGCAAATCGAAACGACGATTGCCGAGCTACAATCCCGCCTGTTCAATCCGGGCGCGGCGAAACCGTGGCTGGGCGAGCCGCGAGCGCCACAGAAAATCCGTTTTGTTATGCCATCCGGCCGGTGCGAATCGCCGCATCACCAAATTCCTTTTGGGCGATGAGGGCCTTTCTGCTAGGCCCGCAACGGATTTGATTGAGGGCCTCGCCGCATGACTGACCTGGCGGTATCAGCTGTAATTCTGGCGGCCGGCGCGGGCACGCGTATGAAATCGTCGCGCCCGAAAGTTCTCCATGAAGTTGGGGGCCGAGCGATGCTCGGACACGTGTTGGCGACCGCAAGCGCGCTCAAGCCGACGCCCATATCTCTCGTGGTCGGCGACGAGGCATCGCAAATAATCGATTACGCCAAATCTGCTCGCGCGGACATCAACATATTCGTCCAGTCTCCGCCTCGCGGCACTGGCGACGCCGTAAAACAAGCCCGCTCTGCATTCGAAACTCATGACGGCGCCGTACTGGTCCTTTATGCGGATACGCCGCTACTGACGCCGGCTACGCTGTCTAAGCTCATCGACGAAATAAAAGACGGCGCGACTGTCGGTGTCCTTGGATTTGAACCGAACGACCCGGGACCGTACGGCCGACTGAAAACCAATACAGCCGGAGACCTGGAGGCGATCATCGAAGCGGCGGACGCATCGGAGACTGAACGGGCGATTGGCTTGTGTAATTCAGGGGTGATGGCGTTCGAGGCCGACTTTCTCCGTGAGCACATTGGCAAAATCGAAAACAATAACGCGAAAGGCGAGTATTATCTGACGGACCTCGCAGTAATTGCGAGGCGTTCAGATCGTCGTTGCGCAATTGTCCACGCAGACGCGGGCGAGGTCCTCGGCGTCAATTCTAGAAGCGAGCTTGCCGCAGCGGAATCGCTATTCCAGGAACGCATGCGTGAAGCGGCGATGGCCGAGGGCGCGACGCTGCTTGATCCTGATACGGTTTATTTTTCCCACGACACGAAAATTGGCAAGGATGTAACCATTGACCAAAACGTTGTTTTCGGGCGCGGCGTTAGCATTGCCGACAACGTCACGATCCGTTCGTTTTCTCATATAGAAGGCGCAACCATTTCTTCCGGTGCAACGATTGGTCCATTTGCGCGACTACGCCCGGGCGCAGGCATTGGAAGCGAAGCGCGCATAGGCAACTTTGTCGAAGTCAAGAATTCCGCGATCAGCGCCGGCGCCAAGGTCAATCACCTTTCCTATATCGGCGACGCGTCGATCGGGGCTGAAGCCAATATCGGCGCTGGAACAATCACCTGCAATTTCGACGGCTATGCAAAGCACAAAACTGTCATCGGCGATCGTGCTTTTATCGGTTCCAATTCAGCGCTTGTGGCGCCCGTGCGCATCGGCAGCGGCGCCTATGTCGGTTCGGGCTCGGTTATCACTAAAGACGTAGAACCAGACGCGCTCGCCGTTGCGCGGGGCCGGCAAGCTGCGATCAAAGGCTGGGCCGCTCGATTCCGCAAAGCCCACACCGCAAAGGACGGGTAATGAGCCCAAACGCTGATGCAAGCAAAAAAAGCGCGGCGCGCAAGGCCGCCGATTTTGTCAAAGACGGTATGACGCTCGGCATTGGCACCGGTTCGACGGCACGCCATTTTATTGACGCCCTTGGTGAGTTGATCGCCGGCGGCTGGACGCTCTCCGGCGTTCCGACTTCGGAAGAAACTGCGCGCCTCGCTGCCGCCGTCGGAGTAAATATCATCGACCCCGACGAAAACACGAAAATCGCCCTCGCCGTCGACGGTGCAGATGAAGTCGATCCTGCCTTAAACCTGATCAAGGGCGGCGGCGGCGCTTTGCTGCGGGAAAAAATTGTCGCCGGCGCCGCAAACGAATTCATCGTGATCGCAGATCATTCAAAACGCGTAGCGGCGCTCGGCGCATTTCCACTGCCTGTCGAAATCGAGGCGTTCGCCTCCAATCTAACGATAATGCAAATCCGGCGGGCTTTTGTGTCGCTGGGGTTTAATTCGCCCAAAATGGAAATACGCACTCATGGCGGCGCGCCGTTTCGAACCGACGGCGGCAATCTGATTGTGGATTGCCAAGCCGGCGCGATCGGCGACCCGCCGGCGCTTGAAGCGGCGTTGCTGCGCATTCCCGGCGTCATCGAATGCGGTCTTTTCTGCGCCATGGCCGACAGGGTGATTTTCGGGGACGGGCCGGAAACCGAGACGATAACGGCTTAGTATCAGAAATTTGATTTGCCCTCTCCGGCGAGCTTTGCAGGCTGTGGAACGGCACGCTACGCTCGCCAGCATCACAACTGGGATTTGAGAAATGGCGGACGTCGACGCAAAGAACCGTTTCGAAGAACTACAAAATGCGATCAAGAATTACGGCGCAGCCGCCTTTGAGAATCTGGTGAGATGCAAGGGTTTTGCTGATGCAGTCGTTGCGGCGTTCCCTGTCTATATGGGCTGCAGCGCCGGATGCGTGAAGGCGGTCCCGCCGATGGGACAATTTGACCCTCGCAAGGATTATGGCGACCAGGCCTTTTCATACGCACATCGCCAGGTCATTGCGCTCGAACCTGTTCAATTCGGTATCGCGCTCACGGTTAGAAATCTCGAGGATTCGGGATCCCTTTGGCTGCGCACGGCGATCGCCATTGAAATTACCGGCGACACTTTCGATGTGTTCATCGCACAACAACCGGTCATTCGTGTGCCGCTCGACTATGCCGACAAGCTAGAGCCTGTTCTCGAAGCGATTTATCAGGAGTTCCTGCAAACGTTTCGCGTGCAGGTGATGGCCTTTAACGATAAGCGGTTTGAGACCGGCATCGGGTTTATCCCTTAAGGAGGCGTTTTTCAGTGTCAGAATTTGACTATGACTTGTTTACCATCGGCGCCGGTTCAGGCGGCGTGCGCGCGTCGCGACTGGCTGCGCAATATGGCGCACGCGTTGGCGTCGCTGAGGAATATCGCGTTGGCGGCACGTGCGTTATTCGCGGCTGCGTGCCGAAGAAGTTTTTCGTCTACGCCAGCGAGTTCGGACATAGCTTCGATGACGCGCGTGGATATGGCTGGACAGCTGAAAACGTTTCGTTCGACTGGTCGAAGCTGATCGAAAACAAAGACGATGAAATCGATCGCCTGAACGGCATTTACATCCGCAACCTAAAGAACGCCGGCGCCGACATATTCCAGAGCCGCGCCACGCTGAAAGACAGGCACACGGTTCACCTGCACAGCGAAGGGCGCGACGTCACAGCTGAGAAAATTCTGATCGCAACCGGCGGCGCACCGTGGGTTGATGAAACCGTTCCTGGACACGAGCTTGGCGTTAGTTCAAACGAGGCGTTTCATCTCGAAAAACTGCCGCGGCATGTGGTCGTCGCTGGCGGCGGTTACATTGCGATCGAGTTCGCCTGCATCTTTCGCGGTCTCGGCTGCGAGGTTTGCCTTGTCTACCGGGGAGAAGACATTCTGCGTTATTTTGATCGCGATGTTTCGGTCCAGGTTCACAGCGAACTCAAACGCCAGGGCATTCGCGTTGTGACGCAGGCGGTCTTTGACAAAATCGAGCAGCGCGAAGGCGACGAAAAGCGCGTTCATCTGTCAAACGGCGTTCATATCGACACTGATCTTGTTTTTTGGGCGGTGGGCCGGAAACCAGCGACACAAAATCTCGGCCTTGAACAGGCCGGCGTCGAGATGAACAAAAACGGAGCAGTCGTGGTTGATGAGTTTTCGCGCAGCTCTGTCGACAACATCTTTGCGGTTGGCGACGTAACCGACCGGGTGAACCTGACCCCGGTCGCCATTCGCGAAGGCGCCGCTTTTGCCGAGACCGAATACAATAACAACCCAACAAAGATGGATTACCGGTTCATTCCGAAGGCGGTGTTCTCGCAACCGCCAGTGGGAACCGTCGGATACGCCGAACATGAAGCGCGCAAGGAATTCGCGAAAGTCGACATATACAAAACTGATTTTCGCCCAATGAAAAACATGCTTTCGGGCTCCGAAGAGCGGATGCTTATGAAACTCGTCGTCGACGGAGAAACGGATCGCGTCCTTGGCTGTCACATTGTGGGCAAAGACGGACCGGAGATGATCCAGTGCATTGCGATCGCTGTTAAAGCAGGATGTACAAAGACGGACTTCGACCAGACCGTGGCCCTGCATCCGACCGCGGCGGAGGAACTTGTCACGTTACGCGAAAAATTTGTTCCCCCGATGTAGTCCGCGGGAGAAAAAAGCCTTTAGCCGCATTCACGCCTAACCCGTTCGAGAGCCGCCGTCACACCGCGCAAGCTGACAATATAGCTGGTCGCAGTGCCGCGCTTCGATACGGCGCTCACGCGCATATCAGCGCCCCGGCGCATGGCGCGCAACAGGCGTTGTTCTTCGTCGCCCGACTCGATGAAGGCTTCGTTCTCGGAAGAATACATATCCCACTTGTCCGAACCGATGCGGATGTTGGGTTCCGGTCTTTGATCGATAGAGTATCCGGTCATCAGGCTTGGCTGCTCGCTGGCGGCGCCTGACTTCCACGTTGCAACCAGAAAGAACACGTCCCCGTGATTGACCGATTTGGGCGACTTGTCGGACGCTTCGGCCGCAGCGAAACAGATTTTGTCGCTGTCGACGTCGCGGACGAATACGCTCCAGTCCTTGTAAGTCGCAACCGCCCTCGGCTCCTGCGCGGTCGCCGCGCCGGCCGTTGTAATCGCGAGAGAAATTGCTGTGAGCGCCAGTTTCCGGAACATCGGTAGAACTCTCCTTTAATACGCCAATCCACGGAAGGAACGGCCATATCATAGTTTGAAATTTGTCGCGAGCGTGACGATTCAGAGAATTGCGCGTCGCCGCCCCTTGGGTCATAAGGGCCGCGAAAATCGTATATTTACCAATTCAATGGGAGACGCGGAATGATTCCGGGCCATGATTCGCTAAAAACAAAGAGATCGCTTTCCGCCGGCGGCCGGAACTATCAGTATTACAGCCTGAAGGCGGCGGGCGACGCGATTGGCGACATATCCCGACTTCCCTTCTCGCTGAAAGTACTGCTGGAAAACCTCTTGCGTTTTGAGGACGGACGGTCGGTCGCCGTCGACGATATTCGCGCCTTCGCCGAGTGGCTCAAGTCCGGGAAATCGACCCGGGAAATCGCATATCGGCCCGCCCGCGTTTTGATGCAGGATTTCACCGGCGTGCCGGCGGTCGTCGACCTCGCGGCCATGCGCGACGCCATGCGCGCCCTCGGCGAGGACCCGGAAAAAATCAATCCACTGGCGCCGGTCGATCTCGTCATCGACCACTCGGTGATGGTGGATTATTTCGGCGGGCCAGACGCCTTCGAAAAAAATGTCGCCCGCGAATATGAGCGCAACCAGGAGCGCTACCAGTTTCTGAAATGGGGCCAGGGCGCATTTGACAATTTCCGCGTCGTACCGCCGGGCACCGGCATCTGCCACCAGGTCAATCTCGAATATCTCGCGCAAACCGTTTGGACCGCCGATCATAATGGCGAAACCTTTGCCTATCCCGATACGCTGGTCGGCACGGACAGCCACACCACCATGGTCAACGGACTGTCGGTCCTCGGTTGGGGCGTCGGCGGCATTGAGGCGGAAGCTGCAATGCTTGGCCAGCCGATTTCCATGCTGATCCCTGAAGTCATCGGCTTTAAAATGACCGGCAAACTGCCGGAGGGCGCAACGGCCACGGATCTCGTTCTGACCGTGACCCAGATGCTGCGCAAAAAGGGCGTCGTCGGAAAGTTTGTTGAATTTTTCGGCCCCGGTCTCGATCACCTCGCCCTCGAGGATCAAGCGACCATCGCCAATATGGCGCCCGAATATGGCGCGACCTGCGGCTTCTTCCCGATTGACGGCGAAACGCTTCGCTATCTCAAAGCAACCGGCCGGGCGGACGACCGCATCGATTTGGTGGAAGCCTACGCAAAAGAGCAAGGCATGTGGCGCGAAACAGGCACGCCCGACCCGGTCTTCACCGATACGCTTGAACTCGATCTTGGCTCGGTGACTTCGTCGATCGCTGGCCCGAAACGCCCCCAGGATCGGATCGAACTGAAGAATGCCCCGCAAGGGTTCTCCGAAGCGCTGGACAAGGAATACGGCAAGGCGAGCGAAGCGACGAAGCGCGTCAATGTCGAAGGCGAAGCTTTCGACCTCGGCCATGGGGACGTAACCATCGCCGCGATTACGTCATGCACGAACACCTCAAACCCGGCGATCCTGATCGCAGCGGGCCTCGTCGCCCGCAATGCGCGGGCCCGGGGCCTCGCCGTCAAGCCATGGGTCAAGACATCGCTGGCGCCGGGCAGCCAGGTGGTGACGGATTATCTTGACGCCGCCGGCCTTAGCGACGATCTCGACGCGCTCGGGTTCAATCTTGTCGGATATGGCTGCACAACCTGCATCGGCAATTCCGGACCCCTCCCCGAGCCGATCTCTAACGCGGTGAAGTCAGGCGATCTCGCGGTTGCGTCCGTCCTTTCCGGCAATCGAAACTTTGAAGGGCGTATCTCGCCGGACGTGCGCGCAAACTTTCTCGCCTCGCCGCCGCTTGTCGTGGCTTACGCGATCGCCGGATCGATGAATATCAATCTGACGTCGGATCCGATTGGCGCCGACGAGCAGGGCAACGACGTATTCCTCAAAGACATCTGGCCGACCAACCAGGAAATCGCCGAGGTCGTACGCGAACACGTCACGTCGCAGATGTTTGCATCTCGTTACGCCGATGTATTCAAGGGCGACGATAAATGGCGCGCCATCGACGCCGGTGACGGCCAAACCTACCAATGGCCGCCGTCAACTTATGTCGCCAACCCGCCCTATTTCGAGGGCATGACCAAGGAGCCTGCGCCGGTCGCAGCGGTCGAAGGCGCCCATATTCTCGCGCTCTTCGGCGATTCGATCACGACGGATCATATTTCGCCCGCAGGATCGATCAAGGAAGACGGCCCCGCCGGGGAATATCTGAAATCCCACCAGGTGCCGGTGAACGAATTCAATTCTTTCGGGTCGCGGCGCGGCAATCATGAAGTGATGATGCGCGGCACCTTCGCCAATATTCGCATCAAGAACCAGATGGTTCCGGGTACGGAGGGCGGCGTAACCAAGTTTGCGGACAATGGCGAAGTCATGCCGATTTACGACGCTGCGATGAAATACAAGGCCGCCGGTACGCCCCTGGTGGTTTTCGCCGGCGACCAATACGGCACCGGCTCCTCAAGAGATTGGGCCGCGAAAGGCACGATCCTCCTCGGCGTGCGCGCGGTCATCGCCAAGAGCTACGAACGTATTCACCGCTCCAACCTGATCGGCATGGGCGTCTTCCCGCTTCAGTTCAAAGACGGCGAAGACTGGGAAACGCTGGGCCTTACGGGCGACGAAACAGTCACCATTCACGATATCGACCAACTCGGGCCGCGCGATATGGCGAAAGTCACGGTGACCTTCGCCAATGGCGACACGAAAGACTTTGAGGCGCTCGTTCGCATCGATACGGCCGACGAACTCGAATATGTCCGTCACGGCGGGATCTTGCACTACGTGATCCGCAAGCTCGCCGCGTAACCCGCCGACAAAGCACTCAAACTGCAATCTAAGATTGAAACATTGAAAAAAGTTTCAATCTTAGGTTCGTAGATTTCCCTAATACCCCATTTTACAGTCGATCTAAAATGATCTCTGGGGTTTTCATTTGGAGTTATTTTCCTTTTACTTGAACAAACGCGCCCGTGCCTGGCCGCTTGTCCTTGCATCCATTATGGCCGCCATCCCGAGCGCGCACGCTTCCGCATGGTCGCGCGACCGTGGCGAACTCATGGTTATCAGTCGCGCGGACTATTTCACATCCGATCTTGGCGCAGTCAGCGTTGGCGGCAGCGACGTCGACGGCAAATTCCAACGCCTCGAATCCAATACATATGTCGAATACGGACTTACCAACAAGCTGACCGTTGGCGGCAAAGTCTTTTACGGATCAAGCTGGCTTACCCGCGGCGACCACGTTGAAACGGCAAGCGGGATCACCGAGTTCGAAACCTTCGCCCAATACCAGATCTCCCGCAACGATCTCCATGCTTTGGCGGTAAAACTAACCGGCGGCATTCCAACGGGTTTTGAAGCCGGCGCCCGCCCATCCGCTGAAGGCGACGGCGCCGACCTTGAAGTCTCCGCTCTCTATGGCCGCAGCCTTAATTTTAAACCGATCAAAACATTTGCGGCCGCTGAAATCGGATATCGCAGACGACTCGGCGGCGCCGCAGACCAACTTCGTTTTCTGACGACGATCGGCATCGAGCCGGGCAATCGATTGGCAATCCTGTTTGACGTGTTTTCCGTAATATCGTTGCGAAACGAAAAACTGAACGCGCTGACTTTGATGTTGTAAAGATTCAACCCTCCATTGTCTGGCGCGCGACGCGGCGCTTGTCCTTTCAGGCGGGCGTCACAAAAGAATTTGCAGGACGAAACCTCGCATTGGGGACGACATATTTTGTCGGGCTGAGGTCGCGTTTTTGATGGACGACGACGCCGAGACGCCGAATGCGGACGAGAGCGCACGGGCGGCGTTCAGCCAAAAAGAATGCGATCACGCGGTTTTTGGATTGAGACGCAATACACCCGAAAACTCCGCCGCCGGCGTTCTATCTTTTTCACAGCGCGTCATTCTGACCATTTTGATTATTGCTTTGAGTGCTTTGCTCCTTGTTGCGCCATCATTGGCATTCACAGTCTTGAACATCGCCCTTTCCATCTACTTCTTGATTGCGGTTTGCTATCGAACTTACCTCATGATCATTGGGCGAAAAGCGCCGATAGACGCACCGGTTTCGCCAACCATGGAATCCAACGCCTCTACTCCAGCCATTACGATCTTGGCGCCGCTTTATCGGGATGCGCAATCGCTGCCCGGACTATCGCAAGCTATCGACGCCCTCGACTATCCGCGGGCGAAAATAGACGTCAAGCTTCTGTTGGAACCGGACGATCCTGAGACACTCGCCAAAGCCAAAAATCTCAACCTTCACCACCGGTACGATATTATTATTGCTCCGAATATCGGACCTAGGACAAAACCGAAGGCGTGTAATTTTGGCCTGTTGCGCGCACGCGGCGAACTCGTCGTTGTATACGATGCTGAAGATCAGCCTGAACCGGACCAGTTTCGCAAGGCGGCGTCTGCATTCGCCAATGGCGACGACAACCTCGCCTGCGTACAAGCGCGCCTCAACTATTACAACGCTCGCGAAAACTGGTTGACGCGCCTTTTTACGCTTGAATACGCGCTCTGGTTTGACTGGCTGCTGCCGGCTCTGCAAAAACTCAACGCGCCAATCCCTCTCGGCGGCACGTCGAACTTTTTTCGCACCGACATTCTGCGCCAAGCCGGCGGATGGGACCCGTTCAACGTGACCGAAGACGCGGATTTGGGGCTGAGGCTTGCGCGCCTCGGATACCGGGTCGAGATGCTCAACTCCACAACCTTTGAAGAGGCCAATTGCCGATTGGGAAACTGGGTGCGCCAACGCTCCCGCTGGATAAAGGGACATCTGCAGACCTGGCTTGTGCATATGCGTCGCCCGCACGCCTTTGTCAGGCGAAACGGGTGGCACGGACTTCTGTCCATCCAGCTTTTTCTGGCCGGAAACGTCGCCAGCGCACTGATCAATCCGCTGCTCTGGATTACATTCTTGATCGTCAACGGGCTCGGCGCAACAGAATTGAAGGCGATGACGCCCCCGGAGCTGCAACTCTTGAATACCGTCGCACTCGTGATTGGGAACCTTGGTTTTGTTGTCTGCGCCGTTGTGGCGCCGGCTAAACGCGGATGGCGAGACTTGTGTCTGTTCGGGATAACCGCACCCGTCTATTGGATACTCACCTCCATCGCCGCTTATAGAGCGTTTTGGCAGATTTGCTTTCGGCCCTATTACTGGGAGAAAACCGAGCACATGATCAGCGCCATGGCGCCGGTCGGCAGGCTCTCTGCGGCGCAGGGCGCGCTGACCCGGTAAGCTTGCACGATGCCGCCGCGGTCCTGTATGTCCCGCTGCGAAGCGGCCTTTTGATAAGTGTAAATCATGAGCGATCTCGCCGGCCGGGCCTATCGATTGATGAACGGTCTCGGCAATAATTTTGTCATCCTTGATCTTCGCGACCGTCCCATGACGATGCGCGAAGAGGACGCCATGCGCGTCGCCGATCCAGCGACCGGACCGGGATGCGATCAGGTCATCACCATTGAAGACCGAGACGGGCTTTTCATGGGCGTTTGGAACGCCGACGGCGGCGAGGTCGAGGCTTGCGGCAACGCTGCACGCTGTGTCGCGCGCCTCCTGATGGATGAGTATGAGCGCGACGAGATCGAGTTTTCGACCGCCGCGGAAACACTTACCGCCAGTCGCGTCGGCGATAATCGCATCGCCGTCGATATGGGCGAGCCGAAATTTCACTGGCGCGAAATTCCGCTGGCCGAACAGATGGACGACACCCGCTTCATCGACGTCAAGCTCGGCCCCATCGACAATCCGGTTCTTTGGGGGCCGTCCGCGGTCAATGTCGGCAATCCCCATTGCGTGTTCTTCGTGCCCGATGCGGAAGCGCAGGCGATCGAACGCTTTGGGCCGCTGGTTGAAAATCATCCATTGTTTCCCGAACGCGCAAATGTGTCCGTCGCCGAAGTCAAAAGCCGCCATGCAATCCGTCTTCGCGTATGGGAACGCGGCGTCGGCATAACCAAGGCGTGCGGCACGGCGGCTTGCGCAGCGCTCGTCTGCGCCCATCGTCGGCGCCTGACGGAGCGCAAAGCGACGGTAACTCTCGACGGCGGCGATCTCGGCGTTGAATGGCGCGACGACAACCGCATTATCATGACCGGGCCGGTCGGTTTTGACGGCGAAGGCGTTTTTGCGGAAGACTTTTGAAAAATGGCGAAACTCTATTTTCAATACGCCGCGATGAACGCGGGCAAATCCACCACATTGCTGCAAGCCTCGTTCAATTATCGCGAACGCGGCATGGAAACAGCGCTCTTCACCGCCGCCCTCGATACGCGGCGAGTGAGCGGCATGATCGCTTCGCGCATCGGACTTGAGGCAGATGCAACGCCCTTCGACGACGATACAAACCTCTACGCTGAAATTGCGCGAATGCTCGACGCAGGAAAGCTCGATTGTATTTTCGTCGACGAGGCGCAGTTCCTTTCAGATGAACAAGTGCTACAGCTTGCCCGTGTCGTGGATGAATTAGCGTTGCCGGTCATGTGTTACGGATTGCGGACCGACTTTCGCGGCGAATTGTTTCCCGGCAGCGCGCGACTTCTTGCGGTTGCCGATGAGATACGCGAGCTAAAGACCATCTGCCATTGCGGGCGAAAGGCCACGATGAATCTGCGCTTTGACGCGGACGGCCGTCCTATCAAGGAAGGCGATCAAATCTCCGTTGGCGGCAACGAAACCTACATGGCCCTTTGTCGCAAACATTTTTACGAAGCATTGCAACAATAGTCTGTTCAACGCCTATCCATACGCACGGTAGTGATTGGCGATGGCGGCGCCGATTTTGGTCAGGACGGCGTCGATTTTAAGCAATGGCTCGATAATGTGTTCATGTATTTCCGGATAGGCGCCCACCTGGACGTCGCTATCATCAACGCTCTCGCTAAGGTTCGCCAGCGACGCACCGGCCGGGCTTTCCTTCGGAAAGATACTGCCAAAGATCGCGGCCGCCTCTTTCAAGCGTACCTCGAAGGCCAGCTCGATCAGGTCGTTGCGGTTAATGTCATGCCGGCGTGAAAAAGCGGGCGCGCGCGCAACAAGCGCTGCCGCCCGACTAATTAACGCCTGACGCACCGCATGTAAAACGCCGAGATCGATATCAACGCCGGCGCCGTTTACGCCGCGATCGATCTCGTTCATTTCAACGCGCACAGCATCATAGGCGCGCAAATCGCGCGCAAGAAAATCGGCAAGCCGCGACAGAGACTGCGAGAGATTTTCCTGCTGCAGCACCTGCAGCACGGATTCATAATTCTCCGCACGCTCCGATCGCCGCGCCATGCCCGCAAGCGCCGACCAGTAAGATGGTGAGAACAATCCAGCATAGGCGCGCAGGATCGAAACGCTGGTGAGATCGCGCGCGCGCCCGGTCAGTTTCAAAAGATCACGCATGCGCGGGGAACGGGACGTGTGTTCGATAAACCGTTCCGCTTCGCGCCCGCTGGCGGCGCCCATGCCGCCAGCGACATTCACCGGCAGGGCCATCTGTTGCAGGATGGCGTTATGGGGAATGGCGCGCACTGACCGTATCTCCGGAGGACCCGCACCGCGGCTGGGCCTTTTTACTTCGCGCGAACCTGTTTTGACGAGCAGGTTCTGCGCAAAGGAAAAAACGACATCGCGATAGTCATCGCGCGCGTAAAGCGTTTCCTGCCAGGATTTCAGCGCTCGATAAACGTCCCAGGAATAGTTGATATCGTCGTAAAAAAGATCCGAAAAATCCGGCGGCGGCGGCTCGACCGCGAGGGACCAAAGCGACGCGATCGCATCATGGGCGATCGCAGCAGTCTGGAAGTGTAAATACCCTTCCCCGCCCTGAAAGCTGAATTCAGTCGCAAGGCCTATACCCTCGCGGCGAAATCGACTGCGCACCCAGGGCGTCGACAAATGATCGATGCGTTCGCGATACCCGCCCGGGAAGGCGCCGCGTCCCATGGATTCCCCATGGGTGTTGAATATCAAAGCCTCAACATCAGGAAGCCGCGCCTTGCCGAGGGCGCGCGCGAATAAAACCTGCAGGCGTTCGGCGGCAAGAGACGCCGTCGCCTGCCCCATAAACCGTCCGGAATCGGAATACCCGATCTGGATAGACATGCGCCCGCGCTTTTTGACGTAAGCGCGATATTCCGGTTCCGCGAGCAAGCGCTCGATAAACCGGCCGCCGCCCTCAAGGGCCTGCGGCGTTTCAAACAGGGGCGAGATGTCGAGCTTGTCTTCAACGCCATAAAGGCGCGCCAGATAGACCGCGCCCATCACTGTCGCCGGCGCTTCGCATTCGGCAATGAGGAAGCGGATGGGCGTGTCCGCATCGATGTGTTTCAACATTTGCGCGCACAGCATCAACTGACGTCGCGCGGTCATCTGTTCGAGAAAGATAGATCCAAAATTAACGGCCCGGGACGCAGTTGCGCTCGCCTTTGTGGACGCAATATCAAGGGCTGACCGCCCGTGAAAATCCTTGTCCGGATCAAGGCCAAGATCCGAGCGCAAAGCCGAACGCACTTGCGCTGCATTGACGCGCAAGTGAATGCGCGCCGATCCCAGTCCGAACGCCATCATTTCCGAGCGCAGCAAAGAAAGCTCGAGCGCTTTTTTGTCATCGCTTTCCGCATTGATGGCGGCGCTAACGGTTTCGATAGCCGGTTGCAAAGAAACGAGACGACCCTCGCGATCTTCCGTCAGCGCATTGGCGACAGCGACGACGATTTCAGGATTGGACAGATCGCTTCCGAACGACGCTGAATGACAGCGCGTCGCCGCAGAAGCGGCGCGCAACTCTTGTACGAGAGAAGCCATCGGCGAACCGTCCGTAACGCCGATCGCCTCGATCAGCGCAACGTAGCGGTCGAGCTGTTTTGCCTTTTCATTCAGGCGCAGCGTGATGGTCTTGCCCCACTGAATATCCGTGCGGCCGTCAAGGTCGTACCCCACCCAGGTCGCGACGCTGACCGGCATCGGCGCAAGGTCGCGCCAGCGTTCGGGAAATCTTTTCTGCGCCAGAGTCAGGATCCGACGGTTCAGAGAAGCAACGCCATCGCGCGCGAACGCAATCGCTTTCAGGGCTTCCCTGTGTTCGTCGTCCAGGGTTATCGTCGGCGCGGCGCCTGCGGGCGTTTCGCCGACCCGTTCGCGCCATTCCTTTTTTTCCGCAGTCGCATAATCGGCAATGAGCGCGCGCCGTTCGGGGGTGAGCGCAAAAGTCGGATGCGCGGTAAAAACAACGCCCATTGGGGTTTGTTCAACCGCGGTGCGGAAGGCGTCAAACTCCAGCTTCTCCAGCGCTGCGAACGCAGCGTTATCCGCCGCATCGCCGTCTCGTACGGCGTGGAACGCTGCGGCGCGGTCTTCAAAGCTGTCCAGTTCGAACCGGTCGACCGCCTCGGCAAGGGCCCCGATGTCGGCGTCGCCGTCTTCGAGCGCCAAAAACAGTTTCGAAGCGAGGACCTGCACCGGGTTCACCAGCGGATCGGCGGACGCGGACGCCCCGGCGGCGCGAAAGGCGTCACGCAAGGCGGCGGCGTCGGTTTTGTTGAGAAATGCTTTTGTCATGAGATTTCAGCAAGTTGCTGCACTGCACAATAACCGATTTTCACGTCCAGCGCCAGCCCTGATCCATTGTATTAATACGCTGGCGCGTCCAATGGCCGGCCCGGAGCGTCTCATTTCGGGAATTCCTGAAGCCAGACCGAGAGCGACCACACGCCCATCATACGGCGCCCTGAAGAGGTGACGATAACTATCGACCGAATGCGGGTTTGATGAAAGATTTTACGGTTATTGGGATATCGCCGCCGGCTGCTCCCGCTATTGGGGCGCCAGCAAAACGGGGCCTAGTCGCGATCCTTGATCCAAACCTCGACCTCGCCCTTGAGCTTGATGGTCAACGGATCTCCATGGCGATCGACGGCTTTTCCGGCGGCGACGCGGATCCAGCCTTCAGAAATGCAGTATTCCTCGACATTGGTTTTTTCCTCGCCGCGAAAACGCACGCCGATATCGTTTTCGAGCACCGTCTCATCGTAAAACGGACTCTTTGGATTAACGCATAGCCGGTCGGGAATATCGTTGCTCATCTCATTTTCGCTCCCGCTAAATCCCTTGCGCCCAGGTACCATGAAAGCCCGCTGGAACGCGCTGCGGTAATTTGATTCGCGCAAGCGGCGGCGCCGAAAAATTTCGCGCATCGAGGACAAACGCTTCGGAATTGCCAGCAAGATCCGCCGTAAAGCTCACAAGGTAACCATCATCTTCTTGCGCGCCGCCGGTACGTGATGCTTGTTTCGCGCCCGATTGCGCGCGGGGGGCGAAGGCGGGCTCTGATCCGAACACGCCACCTGGAAATTCGAAGCGCTCGCTCGCGCCGGTTTCAAGGTCGTATTTCATCAGCCCGGAAAAACGCTGCTCAATGCAATCGTCGAATATGACGTGGTAGGAATACTTGGTCTTGCGTCCTGCAAAAGCGTTGTTCACGACGGGGAACTCAGACAGCGCATCGTCGATCTGCTCTTCTCGTCCCTCGCCGGTTTTCATATTCATGCGCCACAAAAAGGGCTGCGCGCGCAAGGCAAGTACATCCGCCATCGCCGCGTAAGGCCCGTATGCCGGGTCGGGATCGAGACCATTGTCGACCATTTTGCACGCCGCCATGACGACTTCGTCGCCCTCCGACCCCCTTTCTTCCCAAGCGTTGATCACGTGATAAACATAACAGGTGGGGAATTCGAACCACTTCGGTTCGCCGCCCTTTCGCGGCACAACGCCAAAACGGGTCGGCAAATCCGCCACATGAATCTGCCACATCCGGTTGCGGATCGCCGCGTCTGAAAAAATCACCGGCAGATCGTGCAGAATGACGAAATTTTCGGTCATCCCCATATCGTGCGGCAGGCGCGGCCCCGGCAGGTCGATTTCCTGAAAATGGGTAAGATCGCCGGCGGCGGAAATCGAACCCGTCCACATTTTCGGCTCGTAAAGCGCGTAATCAAAAAACACGAGCTCGCCGGTTTCATGATCGACCTTGGAGTGGGCGGAAATGTTTTTCGGCAGCTTGCCGTTAAAATTCTCTGTGCGGATTGTTTCAAGGGTTTGCGCATCGACGGCGACCGGCTGGCCGGATATGTACCAGAGCGCAAGCAGGGCGCCGTTATGAAAGACGAGATCCGTGTTGGCCGTGTCGCGGTAATGCACTGTGCGGCCGGCGACGTCGTGGGCGGGCTCAAAAATCCCGCCGAGAGCAGATGCGCCGTTCGCCTTGAAATCCTCCGTCCCCAGATACCGGTTGGCGTAGCGCGCCTTGCCGTTTTCGAACCAGATCCCGTGGACCATGCCGTCGCCGTCGAACCAGTGATGCATGCCGGCGGGCGGCGTTTTGGGATTTGGCCCATTGCGGAAATAGCCGCCGTGGAGATCGCGGGGGATCTCGCCGACAACGTCGAGATTATCGACGCTGACTTCGGTCTGCACCGGCGCATAAAGGCCGTTGAGATAGGGATTTAGCTCAATAAGACCCACATTCTGCATCGCAAATTCCTCTCGAATAATTTATACCATCCGCGCGAAGCGTTTCGCGAGTCGCTTGTGCAGCAACACTTCGCAAAAAAAGGGTGGGACCATGTCTAATATTGACGCGCCGGTTTCCGAACGCGAGCGCCTTGACTATCTCGACATTCTGCGCGGCTTTGCC
This sequence comes from Hyphococcus sp., assembly GCA_965267325.1. Classification (GTDB taxonomy): domain Bacteria; phylum Pseudomonadota; class Alphaproteobacteria; order Caulobacterales; family Parvularculaceae; genus Hyphococcus. Next base: position 1,926,453 of record OZ253943.1, read on the forward strand.
GTGCTGGCGATCTTTGTCGTCAACATCAAGGCAATGTTTCAGCCCTTTCCCTTTTACGGCAATGCAACGCTTTGGGCGGGCGAGTATGACAAGACAGTCGCAGCGTTCCAGGCGTTTTTAGTCGAGGACAAGTGGCGAACCATCTTCACGGCGCTGTTTGGCGCGGGGCTCGCGCTGATTGCTGAAAAAGCAAGCGCGCGCGGCGTCGGCAGCCTAGGCCTTATTACGCGACGCCTATTCTTTCTGCTCATATTTGGCGTGATCCATCTCATTTTAATGTGGATGGGGGACATACTGACGATTTACGCGCTGACCGGCTTTCTGGCCATGTGGTTTCGAAATGCGGCGGCGAAAACTCTGCGCGTCTGGTTTATCATCTGCCTCATCATCGCCTTCGTCTGGAACGGCGCATTCGCGATCATGCCCGCGGAAATCCCGGAAGTTCGCGCCGAAGTCGAGCCAATGTTGTGGGGCACCGATCCCGGCTATATCGAAGAAGCAACGCAAACAGCGCTTTCCGGCGTCGGCGCACAGATCGCATCGCGGATCGATCAGGCCGGCGAATTCATGTTGATGTATTTCCTCTTCGGCGGTTTCTGGCTGCAGACCCTTGCCATCATGCTTGCGGGGATGTGGGCGTATCGAACCGGCTATCTTGCCGGAAAGGCTTCCCTGTCGACTTATGTGAAAGCCGGTGTGATTGGCGCAGTGATCGCTATCGCCATCGATACGACGCGCTGGCTTACGCTTGAGGGACAGGGTTGGACCTTCGACGCGTTTTCGTGGACGCAACCGCTCAATATGCTTGATGGGTATGCGGGCGCGGTTGCCTGGTCCGGCGTCATCGGCGCGCTCGTGAAACTCGGATGGAGCGCGCGCGCTTTTGGCGCGGCGGGGCGGATGGCGTTCAGCAATTACATCGCGTGCACCCTTGTGGGGACAACGCTTGCCGGCGGCCATGGGGCGGGCCTGTTCGGATCGGTGACAAACCTACAGCTTATGGGCATCGTTCTGGCGACATGGATCGCCATTCTGATCTGGTCGCCGCTTTGGCTCGCGCGCTATCGCTTCGGTCCCCTGGAGTGGCTTTGGCGATCGCTCACCTATGGGCGGCTTCAACCATTGCGCCGAAGAGAAACCGCGGCGGCGGCGTAGCCTGGCGGACGGTCTGAAAAACTTATCTAAAACTCGCGGGGGACGCGCGGTTTGCCCAGTTCGGATTCCAATGCGGCGCGGTCCCATTCGGCGAGATTGGCCGCCGCTTGATAAGTTGTCGTTAAAAATTCCAGCAACATCGCCGCCGGATCGTCCGCTTTCCTCACCGCCTCGTATGGCAGGACGAATTCGCCGAGATCATCGAGAAAATAAGCCGCATCCGGCGCCACAGGCGCGTCCTTGAAACCGTCCGGCGTCGGATAGGCGTAGGAATAAAACGCCGCTTCATCGACGCCGCCGCCGCCTGGCCAGAAGCCCGCCGAACTCACCTCATGGGAATAGGCTTCGCGGGTAATTTCATCGGGCAGCGCCGGGAACCCGCCCGGATGGAGCGGCGCGGGCCGGCCTGAAAAGCGCGTTACCGCCAGATCGAAACTTCCCCAGAAGAAATGCACCGGGCTTGCTTTGCCGATAAAGCCAGTGCGGAAATGTTTAAAGACGCCGTCGACAAATATGAGCGCCTTCCAGAAATTCTGAACGGCCTCGCGGTCATAGGCGCCCTGCGCGGTCTGTTTCGCAAACGGGACCGGGTCAGGGACTTCATTGGGCGCATGATGGATGCCTGTCGGCGCGTCCACCGCCTTCAGCGCTTCGAGAAACCTGCCGTAAAAATCTGCAACCGACATCGCTTCGAGATCGAAGGACTGGTTCCGGCCGTCTGTCGATTCGATCCGCAGCGCATGGTCGCGAAAATCGAACACGACTTCAAAGGCGCGACCATCGCCGGGGATCAGCGACGTCGTCAGGCCGCGCCCGTTGACATAGAACGTCGCTTGCCAGGAGTGATTAATCCAGGGCGTCTGCAAGAGGCGGAACTTGCCGACGATCTGCGTCCACATATGGAGGCTCTGACCGCTGTCCTTGAAACGGGCGTAGGGAATTTCCGGCAACATGGCGAAAGTCTCCGCGTGAGTTGACGCTCATGCTATCTTATGGACGCGCCAGCTGCGAGTCAGCGTAAAGAGGCTGCGCAATCAGGAGAAACGCATTTGCCCCGCAACGCCGAAACTTATGTCTGCCAGTCCTGCGGCAACGTCACGGCGAAATGGGCCGGGCGCTGCGAGGCCTGCGGGGAATGGAACACGATCGAGCTTGAGGCCGCTGAAGCCGCGCCGCCCGGTGCGCTGGCGGCAGGATCGAAAGCGAAAGCGAAAAAACTCGAATTCGCGTCCCTCGACGGCGCGGCGGAGCCCGAACCGCGCCTTCACACTGGCAATCAGGAATTCGACCGGGCCTGCGGCGGCGGGCTTGTTCCGGGCTCTGCGCTCCTCATCGGCGGCGACCCAGGCGTCGGCAAGTCGACATTGCTTTTGCAGATTGCAGCGGGGCTGGCGAAAGGCGGCGGCTCGGTCGCCTATATCTCCGGCGAAGAAGCGTCTGCGCAAATCACCGCGCGCGCCCATCGCCTTAACGTCAACACCGCCCCGGTTCGGCTCGCGGCGGCGACGTCGCTGAGAGACATTCTCGCCACCTTGAAGGCCGACAAGCCCGACGCCGTTATTATCGATTCGATCCAGACCCTGTGGTCCGACGCATTGCCGGCGGCGCCGGGAACGGTCACCCAGGTGCGCGCCTGCGCTCACGAACTTGTCCGCTTCGCCAAACAGACGAGCACCATTGTCATGCTTGTCGGTCATGTCACCAAGGACGGTCAGATCGCCGGCCCCCGCGTCGTCGAGCACATGGTCGACGCCGTCCTCTATTTTGAAGCGGAGACGGGACGCGACTTCCGGATCTTGCGCGCGGTTAAAAACCGCTTTGGCGCGGCCCACGAGATCGGCGTTTTTGAAATGACCTCGGCGGGGCTTGCCGAAGTCGCTAATCCGTCCTCGCTTTTCTTAAGCGAAAACGAAACGCCGGTGTCGGGCGCTGCGGTCTTCGCCGGCATCGAAGGGACGCGGCCGGTACTCGTCGAGATCCAGGCGCTGGTTTCGCCGTCGACCCTTGCCGCGCCGCGCCGGGCTGTGGTCGGCTGGGACGGGGCCCGCCTATCCATGCTGCTGGCCGTGCTCGACGCACGGGCCGGTCTCGATTTCGGCCGCCGCGACGTCTTTCTCAATGTGGCCGGCGGATTGCGCATATCCGAACCCGCCGCCGATCTCGCGGCGGCCGCGGCGCTCTGCTCGTCCCTCTTTGATACGCCTATTGCGCCCGGCAAAGTCGTCTTCGGCGAGGTGGCCCTTTCCGGCGCCGTCCGGCCGGTCAACCAGGCGACGGCCCGCCTTAAAGAAGCCCGCAAGCTCGGCTTTGACGGCGCGCTCGCGCCGCGCGGGGTCTCGGCCGACGGCCTCGCTCTTTCCGAGACTGAAACACTGGCGGACCTTGTCGCCTTTGTGCGCGGCAAAACCTGAAATCGTCAGTTGAGATCGCCCGAGTTCGCCGCTAATGAAGGACCCAGGAGAGCTGCGAATCGTCGGATGGTGCGTTCGACGATCAAAACCGGGCTTTGAGTAACCATGTTTGACCTGTTGTTCCTTTTGGTCGTTGGTCTTTCGACGGCGTTCGCCGTCCTGCGCGGGGGACTTCAGGAACTCTCAACCCTCGTCGCTCTCGCTGTTGCAGCCGGCCTCGCATGGCTTACGGCCCCGCCGCTTCTCGGCGCTTTCGGACTGGCAGGCAGTTTTTTCGGAACCATCATCGTCGCCGTGGCGTTGATCGGCGTCTTTTTCATCGCCGCCCATATTGGCTGCCACCTTCTTCTCAAGCGCGTGCCGATGACCAAACAAACCCGGCGCTTCAATCAAATCGGCGGCGGCGTGTTCGGAGCGTTAAGGGGCCTCGTGCTGATCGGGCTCGGTTATCTTGGCTATTCCTATTATCTCGACGAAGCGCGCCAGCCGGACAGCGTCAAGAATGCAATGACACGCCCGATCGCGGCGGGGCTCGCCAACTGGTTTGAGAGCTTCGCCCCTGCCTCAACGGAACTTGAAGGCATCGGCGCGGAAACCGCCGAGCCCGAAGGCGATGCGGCCGAAGCCGGTTACAATCGCGCCGATCGCTCAAGCCTCAACGAGATCGTGACGACGGTGACGACAACGGGAGAGGATCCCGAAGCACCGGCGCCGGAAGAAGACATCGCCGATCTCTTATCAGGAGACGACCAGTAATGGGCGCGCACGCTGTCGCCGAACTCTTTTCGGCGACGCGAGTCGCTTCACGCCTCAGATCACTGGGCCGCCAATATCGACGCACTGAAGCAGTGTCTGTCGCCGCCCGTGCTCTGCACGAAGAATGCGGCGTATTCGGCATTATCGGCACCAAGGACGCAGCGACCATCACCGCGCTCGGGCTGCACGCCCTGCAGCATCGCGGTCAGGAAGCAGCCGGTATCGCCACCTTTGATGGCGTTCATTTCCATACGGAACGCCAACTTGGCCTTGTATCCGATACGTTTTCGGAGGCAGACGTCTTCGATAAGCTTCACGGCGAATGCGCGATTGGCCATACGCGCTATTCAACCCAAGGCGACACTGTCTTGCGCAATGTGCAGCCCCTTTACGCCGACCTCGACCAGACCGGCGTCGCCATCGCTCACAACGGCAATCTTACCAACGCCAAAACCCTGCGCGCCGATCTTGTGCGCCGCGGCTGTATTTTTCAGTCGACGTCGGATTCAGAAATATTTCTGCAGCTTACCGCCCGTTCGCAATATCTTTCCGCAACGGACAAACTGATCGAGGCGCTCAAACAGGTTGAAGGGGCCTACGCGCTTGCCGTCTTGACGCCGGAAGGACTTATTGGCGCTCGCGATCCTGTCGGCATTCGCCCGCTCATTCTCGGCGATCTCCATGGCGCGCCGATCCTTGCATCGGAAACCTGCGCTCTCGATATCATCGGCGCAAAATTCATCCGTGATGTTAAGCCTGGCGAAGTGGTCATCTGCCGCGCCGACGGAACGGTAGAGAGCCGGCAGATTTCGCCGGCGCCGGCGCAGGCGCGTCCGTGCATTTTCGAGCTGATTTATTTCGCCAAGCCTAATTCTATTGTCGACGGACAGAGCGTTTACGAGTTGCGCAAGCGCCTGGGCGAAAAACTCGCGAAAGAAGCGCCTTGCGATGCGGATCTTGTTTCGCCAATCCCGGACTCCGGCGTTCCCGCCGCTATCGGCTATGCGCAGAAATCCAAACTGCCCTATGAAATGGCGCTCATCCGTTCGCATTTTATCGGGCGCACCTTCATTGAGCCGGAACAGAAGATCCGCGAGGCCGGCGTCGCGCGCAAACACTCGGCCAATCGCGGCTTGATCGAAGGCAAGCGCGTCGTTCTGGTCGACGATTCCGTCGTGCGCGGCACGACAAGCCGCAAGATTGCCGAACTCCTGCGCAATGCGGGCGCAAAGGAAGTCCATCTGCGCGTCGCCTGTCCGCCTATTCAGCACCCTGACTTTTACGGCATCAACACGCCCTCTTACGACGAGTTGTTCTCGGTCGGCCGCACGATTGAAGAAATGCGCGAAATGATCGGCGTCGACAGCCTCGCCTTTCTCACGCTTGACGGGCTCTACAAGGCGTTCCGCAAGGGCAAGCGCGACGACGCCGCGCCGGCCTTCACCGATCACTGTTTCACGGGCGACTATCCAACGCGCCTCATCGATCGCGATGAAACCGAACGCAACGCCATGATCACGCAGCTCTCTTTCCTGGCGGAATCGAGCTAGGTCGGGTCAGGCCGGTTTCTTCGCAACGACGAACAGGGCCAGGCCCTTTTCCGGTCTCCATTCATAATCAATATGAAAACCGCTGTCGCGCAGAGCGCGAATGAGTTCCTCGCCCTTGAAAGTTCTGACCAGCGGGAAAAACCCGAGCGCGCGTCCGATAGGCGCAATGAAGCGAAACCAACCCATCTTGTCGGCGATGCAAACAGTGCTGCTGACAAATACGCCGCCCGGTTTCAACCAGCGCCGTACCTGCGCAATGACGGCGTCGCGATCCTCGAGAAGATGCAGGATGCTGTGGCCCATGATGACGTCATAGCTTGCGTCGGCGGCGACGATATCCTCTACGCCGACGCATTCGAACGTCACATTCGCAACGTTTGCCGCCTGCGCTTTTTCTCGCGCGATTTCGATCATGTTCTCTGAAAAATCCGTGGCGCGGATGTGTTTGACATAGGGTGCATGACTAATCGCGGTCGACCCGGTGCCGCACCCAAATTCGAGTACGGACATGTCGGGCTTAAAGTACTCCCGCGTGACGGCCAGCTTGTGTTGATAGGCCTCCTCATTCGCAACCGGCTGGCGCGAATATTTGTCAGCCACCCGATCCCAGAAGCGTGTTTTCCGGCGCATCTCTTTCTCGGTTTTAAAAGCCGGAACGGCCCCTGCCGTTTCCATATCATTGGCGATCGCCGGCATGTAGTTCTCCTTTTCTTTTGTTCTGCGCCCCATTTAGGCCCTTAAAATGCGTATGTGAATTGACGTATTTTGCATTTCTACTATGCTTTTTTGCATGGATTGGCGTGGCGTCAGATTTGACTGGAACCATGCGCGGGCGTTTCTGGCGACCGCAGAAGAAGGCTCGCTCACCGCGGCGGCGCGGGCCCTCGGCCTCACCCAACCGACACTCGGCCGTCAAATCTCAGCCCTCGAAGAAGACCTTGGCGTCGCCTTGTTCGAACGAGCAGCGAGGGGCCTCACCCTGACCCCGAGCGGGCTCGAACTGGTCGAGCATGTCCGCGCCATGCGCGAGGCCGCGAGCGCGGTATCGCTGACCGCATCCGGCCGGGCGCAAGCCATTGAGGGAACGATCCGCATCACGACAACGGAAATCTACGCAGCCCATGTGTTGCCGCCGATGATTGCGCGGCTGCGCGATCAAGCGCCTGGAATAAATGTCGAAGTCATCGCAACCAACGCAGTCAGTGATTTGCGACGGCGCGAGGCGGACATTGCGATACGCAGCGCTGCGCCGACGGATCCGGCGCTGATCGCCAAAAAGGTGCGCGATGAAGAAGCGCGCCTTTATGCAACACCGAGTTATATCGATGCGTTTGGCCGGCCAGAGACGCCAGCGGGTTTTTCGCGCGCAACATTCATCGGCTTTGACAATAATGAGCCATACATAAAATGGCTCAATGAGATTGGTTTCAATCTGACAAGCGACAACTTTGCTGTCGTCACCGCAAGCCATCAGGTCCACTGGCAACTCGCCAAACACGGCGTCGGCATCGGCGTCATGCAGAGCGACATCGGCGACGCCGAACCTCTGGTCGAGCGAGCGCTGCCCGACCTTGAACCATTCCCGGTCCCGATCTGGCTGGTCGCCCACCGCGAACTCAACACCAGCCGGCGGGTGCGACTGGTTTTCGATTTCCTGGCAGGGGAATTGTCGGCGCGCTGACCTGGAAAAAGGCCCGCGTGAATTGCGGCGCATGCAAAAGTTTGCAACCATGACAACGACAATGCAGGAGGCCCCGCGCGCATGGCCCAGGTCGCATTTACGGATAACTTGTTGAAGCACCTGCCCTGCCCGCCCACCGACGTGGCGGGCGAGACCGTACGCGCCGTAATGGAGGCGGTGTTTTCAGAAAACCCGCCCTTGCGCTCTTATCTCGTTGATGATCAGGGCCGCTTGCGCAAACACGTCAACATATTCGTCAATGACGAAATGATTGCAGACCGCACCGGACTTTCAGATCCAGTGAAAAAAAGCGATCGCGTTTTCGTTTTTCAGGCGCTGTCAGGGGGGTAATCCCGGGAGACCATCCATGTCCGACCAATTTTACGTGGCGAGTCGCAAGGGTCTATTCACATTCCGTAAGAATGGCGCCGGCTGGGACGCAGCGGCGCCTGCGTTTCTCGGCGAACCTGTTTCGGCCGTTCTCAAAGATCCGCGCGACGGCGCTCTCTACGCCGCGCTTAACCTCGGGCACTTCGGTCCGAAGCTGCACCGGTCTGACAATGACGGTACTTCGTGGACGGAGTTATCGCCGCCCGCCTTCGCGCAAGCCGATCCGGAAGACAAAGACGCGCCCTCCGTCGAACAGATATGGACGATGGTTCCCGGCGGCGAGGATGAGCCGGGCGCGCTTTGGGCCGGAACAATTCCCGGCGCCTTGTGGCGGAGCGACGATCGCGGCGAAAGCTGGAAGCTTGTTGAATCATTATGGAATCGCGAGGAACGAAATGGCTGGTTCGGCGGAGGCTATGATCACCCGGGCGTCCACTCGGTTCTCATCGACCCCCGCGACAGTTCAAAACTGACCCTCGGCATATCCTGCGGCGGCGTCTGGAAGTCCGATGACCGGGGTGAGACATGGCGGCTCACCGGCAAGGGCCTGCGTTCTGACTATACCCCGCCGGAGCAATCGGAAGACCTGAATACCCAGGACCCGCATCTTCTCTCCGCATGCGCTACGGACCCTGACACGATCTGGTGCCAGCATCATAACGGGATATTTCTCTCTCGCGACGGCGGCGAAACATTCACAGAGTTTCGCGACGTCAAACCGGCGGTCTTTGGCTTTGCGGTCGCCGCCGATCCGAATAATCCGGATACGGCCTATCTGGCGCCGGGCGTCAAGGACGAATGCCGCGTACCCGTCGGGGCAAAACTCGTGGTCAACAAAACAACCAATGGCGGGGAAAGCTGGGCCATGCAATCGACCGGCCTGCCTGCCGAGCCGAGTTACGATCTCATCTTCCGCCACGCCCTTGATATTGATGAAACCGGCCAGCGCCTGGTCATGGGATCGACTACAGGCAATCTCTGGATTTCAGATAACGCGGGAGAGAACTGGACTCAGCTTTCCGCTTACCTCCCGCCGATTGCAGCGGTGGCGTTCGCCCAATCAGCAAAATGATTCAGGCGCGTTCGTCTTTCGCCGAATCCATGACAATGTAAGTAATGATCGAGTTGAGCTTCGGCGCGTTTCCCAACACTTCCATGTGAAACGCCTTGTAAGCGGCGAGGTCCGCCGCCTCGACGCGCAAGAGATACTCAATCGTTCCTGACACGTTGTGACACTCGCGCACTTCCGGCGCTGCGGTGATGACCCGTTCGAAATCTTTCTGGGCCTTTTTGGTATGCTCCGACAGGCCGACCCCCACATAGGCGGCGATGCCGACGCCCAACGCTTCGCGATTCAGCACCGCACGATAGCCGGCGATAACGCCGCTGCGCTCAAGCTCCTGCACCCGGCGCAAACAAGCGGAAGCGGAAAGCCCCACAGTTTTCGCGAGATCGGCGTTGGATATGCGCCCGTCGCGCTCCAACGCTCGCAAGATTTTTTCGTCGATTGCATCAATTTTCGTCATTAGTTGTGAATTTATCGAATAAACGATGCATTTTGCAAGCCAATTGCGTTCGTTTTCGCATATAATTGTGCAATGAGCTTTGAAATCCTGATCGCCCTTGCCGCCTTCGCCATCGTCACGTCAATCACGCCCGGACCGAATAATCTGATGGTCATGGCGTCCGGCGCCAATTTCGGCGTGCGCCGTACGCTGCCGCATATAGCGGGCGTGCTCTTGGGGTTTAACTTCATGATCTGGATGGTCGGCGTCGGGTTGATCGGCGTTCTTGAAGCCATCCCGGCAAGTTTTGTTGTGTTGAAAACATTGAGCGCCGCGTTCCTGCTTTTTCTCGCCTGGAAGATCGCCAACGCCGCCGCGCCCGGCGACGATCCGGACGCGGTCGGCGGCAAACCGCTGACCTTTCTTCAGGCCGCCGCCTTCCAATGGGTTAACCCGAAAGCGTGGGCGCTGTCGCTCGCCGCCGTCGGCGCCTATGTAAGCGAAGCGCACACCGTCCTCAGCCTCGCCGCAGTGGCGATCATCTTTCTCGCCGTCGGCTTGCCGAGCGTTGGAACTTGGTTATTGCTGGGCACGCAACTTCGGCGTTTGCTAACGAACCGAGCCCGCCTGCGCATTTTTAACTGGACCTGTGCAGCACTGCTCGTGGCGACGCTCTGGCCGATTTTATCCGCTGTCTGATCAAAGGACGCTCCGATGACGAACGCGCTTCAGCAACGCCTCTTTAAGGAACGCGAAAGCAACGAAGCCCTCGATCTCGCGACACGCCTGGCGAAGACATATCTCTCCGGCGCCGCGACGGGACGCCCGTTTCCGACGGACGCCGATATCGCCAAGAGCCAGAACGCCGTCCGCTCGCCCATGCCGGAAGATGGCGCCGACGCGAAAGACGTTTTGGCCGCCATGCAGGAAACGTTTGAAAACGCATGCGTCAACACGGTCGGCGGGCGCTATTTCGGGTTCGTCACGGGTGGGTCGCTGCCGGCAAGCCTTGCCGCGCGCTTGCTTTCCGATGTGTGGGACCAGAACGCGCCGCTTTTTCGAACCTCGCCCGCCGCGGCGATCGCCGAGGAAGTCTGCGAAAACTGGCTTCGCGACTTGCTGGGCCTTCCTGAGGAAACCGTCGCCGGTTTTGTCAGCGGATCAAGCCTTGCGATTTACTGCGGCATCGCCGCCGCGCGATGGCGCCTGCTGCAGCGGCAGGGATGGGATGTAAACGCCAAGGGAATTTTCGGCGCGCCGCCCCTGCGCGTGGTCGCCGGGCGTGACGCCCACGGTACTGTGGCCAAGGCGATCTCGCTCCTCGGTTTCGGTACGGACAATGTGGAGTGGGTCGACGTTGACAAAGATGGGCGCGTCATCGCCGCTTCTCTTCCCACGCTTGACGAACGTACAATCCTGCTTCTGCAGGCGGGCAATGTGAATGGCGGCGGGTTTGACGATTTCAAATCGATCTGCGCAAAAGCAAAAGCGGCCGGCGCCTGGACCCATGTTGACGGCGCCTTCGGCCTTTGGGCCGCAGCCGCGCGCGACTATCGTCATTTGACCGAAGGCATGAGCGATGCATCTTCCTGGTCATGCGACGCCCACAAAACACTCAACACCCCTTATGATTGCGGCATCGTTTTCTGCCGCGACGCCGATGCAATCCGCTCAGCGCTCCACCAGCAGGGCTCTTATCTTGAAACCGGCATGGGCCGGGACGGCATGTATATGACGCCGGAACTTTCGCGCCGGGCTCGCGCCTTTGACGTCTGGGCCGCACTCGTCTCATTGGGGCGCCAGGGCGTTGACGATCTTGTCTCGCTGCTTTGCGCGCGCGCCACACAGTTTGCGGAAGAAATCGAAGCGGCGGGCTTCACCCTTGCGGCGAAACCCTCCTTCAACCAGCTCTTGTTTTACGGTGAGAACGACGAAGAAACCGTGCGAACGCTTCGCGCCGTACAGGCTGGCGATACTTGCTGGGCCGCGGGCGCCGACTGGTTCGGCAGGCGCGTCATCCGCATCTCCGTCTGCTCCTGGGCGACGACGGAAGAAGACGTAACGCGCAGCGTCAACGCCTTCGCCGAAGCACGGAACGGCTAAAGACCGGCAAGCCGCTTTAACGCAGCGTTGAGCTTTTCCAGCTCGGCCTCATAACCGGCGCGGCGGGATTTTTGTTCCTCGACCACTTCGGCCGGCGCGCGCTCGACAAAATTCTTGTTGGAAAGCTTCTTGTCGATGGTGGCAATTTCTTTTTCGGCTTTCGCCTGTTCTTTGGCGAGACGCGCTTTTTCCGCATCGAGGTCGATAAAATCGGAGACAGGCAACGCTGCGACGCCGTCCCCATGAACAATCTGCACGGCCCCTTTTGGCGCCGCGTCGGAAGTTGTTATTTCCGACAAACGCGCAAGGCGTTGCAACACATCGTCATGAGTCTTTAAAAGCGCCACCGCCTTGTCGCCGCCGCCGATAAACTGCAGCGGGATTTTGGCGCCCACCGGCACGTTCATTTCCTGACGCACCGAGCGAATGGAAGAAATGAGATCAGTCGCCCACTGCATCTCTTCTGCAGCGGATGCGTTTTCGAGACTTGCATTGGCCTGCGGCCACGCTGTCGTGATTAGCGCGCCCTCATATCCGAGCTTGGTCCAAAGCTCTTCCGACACGAACGGCATGAACGGATGCAACAGCTTTAGAATTTGGCCGAGCGCGAAGGCGCCCGCTGCTCGCGTTTCTTTCTTGGCGGCTTCGTCATCGCCCTGGAAAACAGGTTTTGCGAGTTCCAGATACCAGTCGCAGAAAACGTTCCAGGTAAATCGATAAATGGCGCCCGCCGCATCATTAAAGCGATAGGCTTCAAGCTCGCGCGTGACGGCGCTCGCGCATTCATTCGCTTCGTGAATTATCCACTGATTGAGGGTGAGTTTTGCAGCGGCCGGATCAAACGACGCGTCGAATTTGCACTCATTCATCTGCGCAAAGCGCGCAGCGTTCCACAGCTTGGTCGAGAAATTGCGATAGCCCTCCACCCGTTGATCGGAAAGCCGGATGTTCCGCCCCTGCGCTGCTTGCGCCGCGAGCGTAAACCGCAGCGCGTCGGCGCCGTATTTGTCGATCAGCACCAAAGGATCGATAACATTGCCCTTGGACTTCGACATTTTTTGTCCGTGCTCATCGAGAACCAGCGCGTGAATGTACACATCGTGAAAGGGAACCTCTTTCATGAAGTGAATGCCCTGCATCATCATCCGCGCGACCCAGAAGAAAATAATGTCGTGAGCCGTGACGAGAACCGAGGTCGGGTAGTGGCGATCCAGCATTGACGGAACTCCCTCTCCCCCTTGGGGAGAGGGCTGGGGTGAGGGGGAAGAGCCGTTTCGGTTCGCCGACACACCTTCCCCCTCACCCGAATTTCGCTGCGCGAAATCCGACCTCTCCCCGATGGGGAGAGGTGAATCTTCCGGCCAGCCCAGCGTCGAGAACGGCCACAGGCCGGACGAGAACCAGGTGTCGAGGACGTCTTCGTCCTGGCGGAGCTCAACGCCGACGCCTAATTGAGCTTCTGCTTGTTTGCGGGCGCCGGCTTCCGAATGGTCGACAAAAATTTCGCCGCCCGGACTATACCACGCAGGTATCCGATGCCCCCACCAGAGCTGGCGTGAGATGCACCAGGGCTGGATGTTGTCCATCCACTGGAAATAGGTCTTGGCCCAGTTTTCAGGAACGAATTTTGTCTTGCCTGACTTCACCGCTTCAATAGCGGGCTTTGCGAGCGTTTTAGCGTCAGCGAACCACTGGTCGGTTAGCATCGGTTCGATGACGACGTTTGAGCGGTCGCCAAAGGGCTGCATGATCTTTTTGTCTTCGACCGCGATCATCAGGCCTTCAGCGTCAATGTCGGCGACCACGCGCTTTCGCGCCTCGAAGCGATCGAGCCCGCGATATTCGTCCGGAACGAGATTAATACCGTCAACATAATTGGCGTCCGGCGTTTCGCCGGTCTCAACGATCTTCTTTGCCTTCGCCGCTTCTTCCGCATAAGGCGCGCCGTCGTCGCGCATGCCGCCGCGCCAGTCCATGAGGCGATACATGGGAATATCGTTGCGCCGCGCCACGTCATAGTCGTTGAAATCATGCCCGCCGGTGATTTTCACCGCGCCCGAACCAAAATCCGGATCCGGATAGTCGTCAGTGATAATCGGGATCAGACGGCGATGATCTTTCGGCCCCACCGGTATCTCGCACAGCTTGCCGACAATAGGCGCGTAGCGTTCATCGGACGGATGTACCGCCACGGCGCCATCGCCGAGCATTGTTTCGGGCCGGGTCGTGGCGATGGAAATATAATCGCGGGTTTCCCGCAAGGTGACGTTTCCGTCTTCGTCCTTTTCGACATATTCATACGTCTCGCCGCCGGCGAGCGGATATTTGAAATGCCAGAAATGGCCGTCGACTTCCGTGTTCTCGACCTCGAGATCGGAAATCGCCGTTTCAAACTTCGGGTCCCAATTGACGAGCCGCTTGTCGCGATAAATCAGCCCCTCATTATAAAGATCAACAAAGACCTTCATCACCGCCTTGACCATCTGGTCGTCGGCCGAGCCGTCGTCGCCCATGGTGAAGCGCTCGCGCGACCAGTCGCAGGTGGCGCCGAGACGCTTTAGCTGGTTGATGATCTCTCCGCCGGACTCATGGCGCCATTTCCACACGCGCTTGACGAACTCCTCGCGCCCCATGTCGCGGCGAGACGGCTCCTGGTTTTCCTGCAATTGCCGTTCGACGACCATTTGCGTCGCAATGCCCGCATGGTCGGTTCCAGGCTGCCACAATACGCGACGCCCGCGCATGCGCTCGAACCGGCAGAGCACATCCTGCAGCGTGTTGTTGAGCGCGTGGCCCATATGGAGAGAGCCGGTGACGTTGGGCGGCGGGATAACAATCGTGAAAGGCGCGCCGTCCCCTTGGGGCTGGAAGGCGCCCGACGCCTCCCAGTCCCCATAGATCCTCTTTTCGGCTTCCGCGAAGTCGAAATTCTTCTCAAGCATTGTCATTCCCGCATATGCGAAATGCGGGTTTATCGCCGCGCGCGGGAATGCTCAAGCGGCGGTCAGTTTTCTTCGCCAAGCCGCGGGTCGAGCCCCGTATGTTTGGCGAGAAACGCCCACATGTCGGCGTATTCCTCGATGATCTTGTCCGTCGGCTTGCCCGAGCCGTGGCCGGCGCGGGTCTCAATCCGGATCAAATGCGGCTCTTCGCCCACGTCGGCGGCCTGGAGCGCCGCGGCGTATTTGAACGAGTGCCCCGGCACGACCCGGTCGTCGGTGTCCGCCGTGGTGATCAGGACCGCCGGATAGTCCTGGCCGTTCTGAATGTTGTGATAGGGCGAATAGGCGTAGAGGGTCTCGAAATCCTCTTCATTGGCCGGATCGCCGTAATCATCGACCCAGAAGCGGCCCGCCGTAAACTGGTTGAACCGCAGCATGTCCATCACGCCAACGGCTGGGATCGCCGTTGAAAAAAGATCCGGACGCTGATTGACCACGGCGCCCACGAGCAGCCCGCCATTGGACCCGCCGAAAATGCCCAGCTGGTCCGCTGTCGTCACGTTTTGGTCGATCAGAAATTCGCCGGCGGCGATAAAATCGTCGAACACGTTTTGCTTGTTCTGCAATCGACCGGCGTTGTGCCAGGCTTTGCCGTATTCGCCGCCGCCGCGCAGATTTGCGACCGCATAAACCCCGCCCATATCGACCCAGGAGAGCCGCGTAATAGAAAAGCTCGGCGTCAGCGAGATATTGAACCCGCCATAGCCGAATAAAAGCGTCGGATGCGGCTTCGACATGTCGAGGTCTTTGCGCCGGGTAATGAACATCGGGACGCGGGTTCCATCTTTCGATTCATAAAACACCTGTTCCACGACATAGTCGTCAGAATTGAACGCTGTTTGCGCCTGTTTAAAGACAGATTGATCGCCGGTGCTCATGTCGAGACGATAAATCGTGTCGGGCTGGTTGAAGCTTTCAAAACCGTAGAAGGTAACTTGATCGTCCGGGTCGCCGCCGAAGCCGTAGGCGGAGCCAACACCGGGCAGATCAACGGCGCCCGTCGCGGCGCCTTCAAGATCGTAAAGCCGCACCACGGACTTCACGTCTTCCATATATTCCGCAACAATCTTGCCGCCGACGATATTGATGGTTGTAAGGACGCCTTCTTGTTCCGGAATGATGTCCTCCCACTGACCACGCTCGACCGGGATCGCAACAACGCGGCTCTTCGGCGCGCTATCATCCGTACGGAAATAATGTTTGCCGCCAGCCGTGGCGACATAGCTGTAATCAGAATGAAAGCCTTCAACGAGGGTGAAAGGCTCGGCGCTGTCCTGCGTCAAGTCGATCGTGACGACTTCGTATTTTTCATCCGTTCCCTTCCACACGGTGATGACAAGCGTATCGCCTGTTGAAGACACCGTTGCTGCAAATCCGTGTTCGGGCTGATCGGGCCGGGCATAAATTCTTTCGTCTGACGCCTGATCGGCGCCCACGCGGTGAAAGTAGACCGCCTGATTGATGTTTAGGCTTTGGAATTCCTCACCCTCTTCCGGCTCCGGATAGCGCGAATAGTAAAAGCCGGATCCGTCCTTCGCCCAGTCGAGACCGGAAAACTTTACCCACTCAATTGTGTCGCCAAGATCGGCGCCGCTCTCAACGTCGATGATCTTGACCGTCCGCCAATCCGATCCGCCGTCCTGGATCGTATAGGCCAGAAGCCGGCCGTCCGGGGACGGATAATAAGCAGCGAGCGCTGTCGCGCCGTCTTCAGACCACGTGTTCGGATCGAGCAAGACCCGCGCCTCGTCATTGCCTTTCTGTACGTAAAGAACGAACTGGTTTTGCAGGCCGTCATTGCGACTGAAGAACGTGTACTCGCCCTTCTGAACCGGCAGACCGAATTTCTCATAGTCCCAAAAGCGCGAAAGCTGCGCCTTGATTGCATCGCGATGTTCTAGTTCGCCTAGATATGCGTCGGTGACCTCGTTCTGCGCGTCGACCCATGCGGCGACGTCATCGTTTTCGCGCACGTCTTCTTCAAGCCAACGATAAGGATCGGCGACGTCGGTTCCGTGATAATTGTCAATCTGTTCCACTGTGACCGTTTCCGGATATTGCAAACTCGCGGTTTCAGCTTCCGTCTCCCCCGCCGGCGTTTCCACGCCGCAGGCGGCCGCCATTGTCAGCGCCGCAGCGCTCAACCATTTCCCGTATTTCATGATGTATCGCTCCAGACTGCCCGAACGCCCCCGGCCGGTTTTCGCCGACACTACGCGAACGGCCCACAGTTTCAATATGACCTTGCGCGGCGATGCGCTGCGATCCTTCAAGCCAATTGGAGGCAGCAAAAAAGCCGGCCCCGCCGGGACCGGCTGTCTCGATCAGGGACCTTAAAACCCCTAGCGGCGCCGGCGCGCCACCCGCTGGACTTCTTCCTCGACCTTGTCCTCCACGATGGCCGGCAGATTGGCGTCGAGCCACTCTTTCACCATGGGCTTCAGCATATCGACGACAAGCTGCTCAAGCGTACGGCCCGGCCCGTCCGAAACGCGGACCGATGCTGAAAGGTTATCAAACGCGCTCGACGCTGCAGTCGCCGCACCTTCATCCAACATGGCGTCCCCCGTTTCGTGTTCCACTGCTTCGGCAACGCTTTTCTTAATCATTTCAACATCTTCCGTTTCAAGATGGAGCTCGGTGCGATCGCTTTCGGTGCTCGCCGGTTGCGCCGGCGCCGGCGCAACAGCAGGACTTGCCTCTTCCTCCGGCGATTTCGAAGCCTCCCCTTTGGGCGCTTCTTCTTCATCCTCAGAGATAATCCGGCGGATCGATGCGAGTATTTCTTCCATGCTCGGTTCTGGTTGTGCGTTTTCCATTGACGCGGGGACCCCTAAAAGAAGGCTTTATACCATGGCGCGATCGGTGCGTCCGAGCCAACGCCAACCTTTTCAGGCGCTTCGGCCTTGGTTTCAAGACCTCGCGCCACCGGCGCTTTGCCTACCTGAAATCGCCGGGCCGCGGCGTTTCGCGCCGCGAACGCTTACAATACAAATTCTCGCGGACGCTCGAAACCATCCAGAACGGCGCTCGATGCGGCGTCAAAAGAGGGGGTGAATGACGACGCCCCGCCCGACCATACGTAAACGCCGCCGCGGGAGACCCCGTCTTCCCGCAGAATAGTCGCCAGCCTGCCGCCCTCTTTCAGCTGACCGAGAAGCGCGTCGGGCTTTTTCTCAATGACGCCCCCGACAAAAATCACGTCAAACGGACCCTGATTGGCGGCGCCGGCGGTCGGATCGCCGGAAATCACTGCGGCGTTGGAAAAGCCCAGCGTGTTGAGATTGTCCTGGGCCAGCGCCGCTAGTTTTTCGTCGCTCTCCACGGAAACCACCATTTCCGCGAGATTGGCCAGAATGGCGGTGGAATAGCCGGTGCCGCAAATTACGTTCAGAACAACATCGCCGGGGCGGATATCCGCTGCCGCGGCGAGTTTGGCGAAATCGCGCGCCCGCAAAAGCCGTCGGCCCGGCGCGTAATCGATCTCCCGCTCCACATAGACCTGGTCGCGCAGTTCCGGCGGTACGAACATTTCCCGCGGCGTCGTTTCCATCGCGTGCTGGATACGCAGGTCCGTGACATCGTTCGGGCGAACCTGGCTTTCGACCATGTGACGGCGCGCAGCTTCATAGTTCATCGGTCGGTCTCGTGGGTTGCAGTTTTCGTCGTGGCGGGCATAGCGCCGGCAGGCGGATCGCGCAACGCGGCGCAGAGGCGCTCACTCTACCGCTCTTCGCATCTGCGCAAAATCTTTTGACCGACCTGAACGCCCGCGCTATGAGGTCGCTCGCGTTCGGGACGGCCACGTGGCGGAGTGGTGACGCAGCGGCCTGCAAAGCCGTGTACGCCGGTTCGATTCCGGCCGTGGCCTCCATCCTCCGTTCTCCGGGTCAAAAAACGGGCAAAACCCGATCTCTGCCGACGGATCGGCGATTCTCATGCGTTTCACGGCGAGAATGGCCAAAATGCAACGGTTTTGAACCTAAATACCGTAGCTGACGACTATTTATTAACTATGATGTCAAACCGGGGCGCTAGCGTCGCTGGGGACAGGTCTTGAAATCGCGTCGTTGGTCGCAACCGCCGCTCTATTGGCCGAAATTCGGTTGATGCGGGGGCCCTGAAGGGCACATAACGGAAGAAAACGACGCAAAAAAGAAAAGGACTTGGGGCGTAATGAGTTTGGGCAAGGGAAATCTTCGCTTGAGCGGCGCGGCTGCGTGCACGCTAATTGCCACATCCTGCGCAACCGTCGATCAGGAATTGCTCGAAGCGCAATTGCCGACGGAACCGGCTGCATGGGCCGCGGACGGCGCCGTGGGCGGCGCACCAACGGGCGATTGGGTCGCATCTTTCGACGACGCAGCGCTCACCGATATCATCATCGAGGCGCTCTATAACAACAATGACCTTCGGGCCGCCGCGGCAAACCTGATGCAGGCGCGCGCTCGCGCCCGTATTTCTCGCGCGGATCTCTTGCCTACTGTCGGCGCTAATTTTTCTTCATCGCGCAACGCAATCGTCATCGATCCAACCTCTGCGGCCCAAGCCGGCGCCGGCGGCGGACAGACCGGCGGTGGATCCCCCCCCGTTGATCAAGACAAACGACTCTGGATCAACAATTTCTCGCTCGGCGGTCAGTTGAGCTGGGAAATTGATATCTGGGGACGACTGCTCGATGAAACGCGCGCTTCCTATAAAGACGCATTCGCCGCCGACGCCGACCTCGCCGGCGCTGAGCTTTCGATTGCCGCGCGCACGGCGCAAGCCTGGTTCGCACTGATCGAAGCGCGCCTGCAGCGCGAACTTGCCGAACGCGATGTCGCCGCGCGCGAAAGCAATCTGCGCGTCACCGATCGACGCTACGAGCGCGGCGTCGCCTCGAGCCTCGACGTAAGGTTGTCACGATCCGCACTCGGCTCGAGCCAAGCCAACCTCGCCCTTCGCCAGCGTTTGGAAAAGGAAGCCGCCCGCGCGCTGGAAGTGCTGCTTGGGCGTTATCCGTCCGCTGAGCTGGAAGCAGCCGATGCGCTGCCTCTCTTACCGGCGCTCGAAGGCGCCGGCGCTCCCGGCGACATCCTGACCCGTCGTCCCGACCTTGTCGCGGCAGAGGCGCGTATGGACGCCGCGGGCCTGCGATCGCGCGCCGCGCGGAAACAATTGCTGCCGCAATTCACGCTCACGACCTCGGCGCAAACATCAGGCCCCAATATTGCCGACCTGGTCGATGCGCGGCGGCTCGCCGGAAATCTCATTGGCGGCGTTTTCCAGCCGCTATTTCAGGGCGGACGGCTCCTATACAATTCAAAAAGGGCCCGCGCCGCTGCGGAAGCCTCTGTCTATGGTTATGTCCAGACGGTGCTGATCGCCTATGAGGAAGCGGAAAACGCCGTTGCGGCGGAGACCCTGCTCGCCGCCCGCGAAGACGCCCTGCGCCTTGCCTATGAAGAAGCCGCCGCCGCTGAAGAGCTGACCGAACGGCGATATTCCTCCGGCGCAGCGACGATTTTTAATCTTTTGGATGCACAAACCCGTCGTATTTCGGCGGAGAGCCAATATATCCAGGCCCAGCAGCAGCGGGTTTCCAATCGGGTTCAGCTCTACCTCGCCATCGGCGGGGATTTCCTGACAGCTGAGCGATTGGCGGCGCTGGAACCGGATACCGGAGAGTAATTGTCATGTTTCGCAAGTTGTTCACTATCATCGGAACGCTCGGCATCTTCGCCGCGGGATTCGGTCTCATCGCCGTCATGGGCTCTTTGAAACCGGAGATCGAACGCAAGGCGCCGGAAATAGCGCCGCCAGCCGTCTTTTTTACAGTTGCCGAAGCGAGCACTGTAACGCTCGACGTTTTTGCACAAGGCGAAGTCCGTCCCCGTACGGATATTAACCTCACGGCGCAGGTCGCCGGTCAAATCGTTTCCACGTCCAGCGCGTTCGTCAATGGCGGCGCCTTTGAAAAAGGCGAAGTGTTGATAAAGATCGAGGATGCGCCCTATCGGGCGACGGCAGCCGCTGCGCGCGCGCGACTGGCGCAGGAAGAAGCCGAAGCGACGCTTGCTCGCAAGGACTATGAAGATCTCGGCCGCGAAGAAGATCCGACTGAACTGGCATTGCGCGTTCCCCAACTTGCGCAAGCACAAGCGGAATACAGAGCCGCGCAACTCGATGTGGAACGAACCACCATCAAGGCGCCGTTTGAAGGCCGCGTGCGCGAACGCATCGTCGGCGTTGGACAATATGTAGCGCCGGGCGCGCAGCTCGGCCGAATTTTCTCGACCGATATTGCTGAAATTCGTTTGCCGCTCACGGACAACGATCTTGCAAAACTCGGATTGCCGGTAGCGTTTGAAGAGACCGAAAACAATCCGGGGCCGGCAACGATCCTCTCCGCTTTCATCGCCGGCCAGCCGCACCAATGGACTGCGCGCGTTGCCCGCACCGATGGGGCGATTGACCCCACGACGCGGCAAATTGCAGCCATCGCTGTTGTCGACGAACCTTACGGCAACGGCGCATCGGCAGACGGCACGCCGCTCGCCATGGGACTTTTTGTCGACGCCCAGATTCAAGGCAGCCAGTTCGACAACGCCATCGTCCTGCCGAGAGCGGCGCTGCATGGACGCGACGCGGTTTATGTAATCGGCGAGAACGACGTGCTGGAACGTCGTCGCGTGCAGGTCGTCTCGAGCGACAGGGACACGTTCACCGTCGCGGCCGGTCTGTCGCCGGGAGAACGCGTTGTCACCTCGCCGCTACGCGGCGCCGATGACGGCGACGAGGTGGAGCCAACCGAATCGGAGACCGCGGCGGCAACCCCCGCGCGCGACGTCACGGCCAGCGCATCGGTTAGCGCCTCCGCAGGAGAAAGTCAGTGACCGGAATTATCTCCTGGTGGACGCGCAACACCGTTGCCGCCAACCTGTTGATGATCGCCTGCATCATCTCAGGCTTCCTGGCGTTTAACAGTCTTGAGCGCGAACTCGACCCGTCAGCAGATTTCACCGGCGCCACGATCTCGGTCGTATGGCAAGGCGCCAGCCCGCGCGAAGTCGAAGAGCAGATAATTCTTCGCATTGAAGAAGCGGTCGCCGACATTGACGGTATCGAACATATCACGTCGACCGCGCGCGAAGGACGCGCGACAATCAATGTTGAGGGCGACCAGGATATGGACGCCAACAAGTTTCTCAACGAGATCAAAAACCGTGTTGACGGTATTTCGACCTTGCCCAACGACGCGTTTTCGCCAGTCGTTTCGCAATGGACGAACTACTCGCCTGGCGCGTTCATGGCCCTGTATGGCGATATGGGCAAACGCGAACTCAACCGCCTTGCCCGCGATATCCGCGATGAGCTGTCACAGCTTCCCGGCGGATCGCCGCTTATCAATCTCTGGGGCGAAGAGCGCGAAGAAGTCTCCATTGAAGTCTCCGAAGAGTCGCTGCGGCGCTACGGCCTTACCTTTGACGACGTGGCTCGCGCCATTCGCGGTTCCTCGCTGAACCTTGCCGGCGGACAGGTGCGAACGGAGACCGGCAATCTTCAAATCGCCGCCCGCGCCCTCGCCGACACGGAAGAGGAATTCGAGCGGATCGTGGTGCGCCAGAACCCCGATGGTTCAATTATCCGCGTTGGCGACGTAGCGAACGTCATTGACGGCTTTGAGGATCGAAAGCGCATCCGAACTGTCAACGGCAAGCCGTCGATTGCGATCGCCGTTCAATCCCCGGAAGTTTCAAACATCTCCGAGCTGTCCAAAACGCTTAACGCCTGGGTCGAGAAAAAGAACACGGAACTCGACGGCAAAGCGGAATTGTTCGTCTGGTTTGACGGCGCTGATCCTTTTAACGCGCAGCTCAATCTTGTCGCATCAAACGCCATAATCGGCCTTGTCCTCGTTCTGATTATCCTGATGCTGTTCTTGCGTCCGGCTGTCGCCTTTTGGGTCGCCGTCGGCATCGCTGTTGCGTTCGCCGGCGCCTTTATCTTTATGCCCATGGCCGGCGTCTCTCTCAATTTCCTGTCGATTTTCGGCTTCCTGTTGGTGATCGGCGTCGTTGTCGACGACGCCATCATTGTCGGCGAGAGTATTCATAACAGGGTGGAAGAAGACGGCGTCGGCGGCGCAGACTCCGCCATTATGGGCACGCAGCTGGTAATCAAGCCGGTCTTTTTCGCCGTTCTCACCACCATTATCGCCTTTGCTCCATGGATGTTTGTCGGCGGCGGCGCGGCGCAATTTACCCGGCAGATCAGCCTTACCATTACCTTTGCGTTGTTGTTCTCGCTGATCGAAGCGTTCTTTATTCTGCCGGCGCACCTGTCTCATCTAAAGCCGCAGAACAAGAACGGCGTATATTATCGGCTACAGCGCGTCTTTTCTGAAGGCATCATTGATTTTGCGCGGAACGTCTACCAGCCCATAATCAAAACGGCGCTCCGTTTCCGGTATTTCACGGTGGCGTCTTTCGTTGTCGCCTTTGCGGTGGCCGTCTCTTTGCTCGCTCAAGGCTGGATCGGCTTCAAGTTCATGCCCGAAATTCAGGGCACGTTTATTTCGCTTAATGTGCGCCTGCCCGAAGGGTCGTCCTTTAATCGCACCGAGCAGATTTACGATGAAGTATTTCGCGCCTCTAATCAGCTCAAAGCCGATATGGGCGATGCAAAAGACGGCGAGCCTTACATCAAATCCGTCTACATCGCCGCTGACGAAGGCGAGGTCATTTCCTATGTCACCATTACAGAGGCGGTGAACCGGAAAGAGTCCACCAAGCAAGTCGCGGAGATGTTTCGCGATCGCCTCGGCTCCATTCCCGATGCGGAAGAGATCAATATCGGCTTCACCCAGAATGAGGGCGGACCCGACCTTTCCTTCGGCATCGAAGGCGATGATCTTGAAGATCTGCGTCTTGCGACGGTTGATCTCCAAAACTACTTGCGAACCCTCCCGGGCGTCTTCGACGTGCGCAACAATCTGCAGTCAGCAACGCCGGAGCTGCAAATCGAGCTCAAACCGGGAGCGGAACGCTTTGGCCTCACCCTCGCCGAGGTTTCTCGCCAGGTGCGACAGGCTTTCTATGGCGAAGAAGTGCAGCGTCTGCCGCGCGAGGGCCAGGACGTTCGGGTGATGGTTCGCTATCCGAAAGAGGCGCGGGAATCGCTGACAACGATCGAGTCCATGCGCATACGGACGGCCGATGGTCGGGAAGTTCCGTTGACCGCCGTCGCCGACGCCAAATTCGCGCCGAGTTATAAGCGGATCGAACGGCGCGACCGCCAACGGTCCGCGCGCGTAACCGCCGAGATCAATGAAAATGTTGATCGCGGCCTGTTGATGGAAAACTACCGCAAAGAGTTTGTGCCGGAATGGCAACGCCGCCATCCGGAAGCCTCGCTCGCTCAGCGCGGCGATGCGGAAGAGCAGGCTGAGTTCATGCGAGACATCGTCCCGCTGTTCCTGACTGCGCTGTTCGTCATGTACATGCTGCTGGCGATCGCGTTCAGCTCCTACTGGCAGCCGGCGTTGATCATGACCGCCATTCCGTTCGGCTTTATGGGCGCCGCCTTTGGCCACGCCTTGTTCGGCATCGACTTCGCGCTGTTTTCGTTCTTCGGGGTTGGCGCGGCGGCGGGCGTTGTCGTCAACGACAACCTCGTCCTGATCGATTATGTCAATCGGCTTCGGGCTAAAGGGATGGGCGCCTTCGGCGCGCTCGTTACCGCCGGCGTCGGTCGATTCCGTCCGATCACGCTGACCTCGTTCACGACGTTTATCGGTTTGCTTCCGATCATGTTCGAACAGTCGACCGATGCGCAGTTCCTGAAACCGACCATCGTTTCGCTTGCATTCGGCGTCGCTTTTGCGACCGGGGTGACCTTGATCTTCGTACCGGCGATGTATGCGGTGGGCGCCGATATCGCGCGCTTCTATCGCTGGGCCTGGACCGGCGTGAAACAGCCCCGGGTCGGGCACGGCCATCCGCTGGAGACCGACATTGACGGCGAACCGGCCCTCAACGAGCATGGCCTCAATGGCGGCCCGGAGCGTCCCAATCCCCTCTATCGGCCCGCTGAATAGGCGCGAATCGGGGCCGCGTGGGACGAGTCGTTAACTCTTTCTTAAGGGTTCGGTGACACCTTGATAACATCTTCTCCCGAGAAGATACCCCACCATACCCCACGACAGTGAGTACCGGCCGCGTTTTCCCCCAAGACGCGGCCGTCTCGCATAGCGCCCCTCAGTGCCCATTCCTGGCGCCGGGAAAAGCCGCGCAAACGTCGCCTTTTGGAGCGCGGCGGCGGCCCCGAAACGAGGGCCCGACACCAGGGTCGACCGCCGCTTTCATCGCCCGCGCGCGGGGTTGAAAAAGGTGGTGGATTCGCCGCAACCCCTTTGCTATAGACCCGCTTCCAACGGCGATCCCCGATAGCTCAGTTGGTAGAGCAGCTGACTGTTAATCAGCGGGTCACTGGTTCGAGTCCAGTTCGGGGAGCCATTTCTTTCAGTAATAACAATATTTTATGTGCGGAAGCGCTCGTTCGCGCTGCCTCTCAAAATAAACTGGAAGCAATTTGGAAGCGCGTGCGATTCCAATAAAAGAAGGCAAACCGAACGATTCATAGACCGAGCTTTGACATCGCTTATCTTAAATCTCGCACGCTTCGAAGTGCTCGCACCAAGTTTTACGCCGACCGTTTGAGTCCGCCGCCAAAAGCGGACATCAAAATGTGGCTAAGCGTTCCGATAATTGCTTGTGAAAATGAACAATCGCCGGCTCAAAATGCCCGAATGTAAACGTCTCATTCGCTCCTGAATGAAGTCCTCTTTGTATGCCTGTTACTGCGGCTATGTCTTCCTGCTGACCTGTTTCATTGACAAACGCCAGATCACGCTTCGCCGCCTTTAAGGCGGCTGCTCTGCCAGTATGATCTGTTGACTTTGTTATGTGATAGGCCGTGATTTTCGATCGCGAAACACCGAGCGGCTCAATGATTCCAAGGGTTCGATGATGAGAGAGCTCGGCCAATATCACGTTCGGGAACAGGTGCGTCACATATGTAAGTTTATCAGACACGTTGTAGTTTTCCGGCTTAACTTTTCTCAGTTCCTCAATGCGCCTGAAAGGGAATGTGACGCGCGCGTGAGGTCCACAAAACTCGATCACGTTCAAATTGTCATATCCGAACGGAAAGAACGTCGTCTTATGGGCGGGCTTTATGTGATAGCCCTCTAGAAAACTTTCCAGGTGCAGTTTCCAATTGGCCTCCACGATCGTCTCCGACTCACCAAAAATGATCTGGTCGTCCTTTAATACCTCTGGCAGCCCGGCCAGCATGTCGTTCGCGCCGGATTGGTTTTCAGATGGATCTTGTTGAACAACGAAAATAATGCCGCTTTCTTCAATGACCGTGACTTCCGCCAGGCCGTTCGCCAACTTGTCAATATTCGGAAACCCGTCCTCATGCGGAATACCCAGCAATGCACCGTCCAGGCCATAGGACCAACCGTGGTAGGGACAGACAAATGCACCCGCGCACCCTTTTCCCGTCGCCACTTCAGTTCCCCGGTGACGGCACGCATTTTTGAAAGCCCGCGCTTTTCCGTCTTTGCCGCGCACCACAATTAACGGCGTATTCGCGGCGCGCCTCGCAATATATTCGCCAGGCTCAGCGAGCGCGATTGACGGACAAAACGGAACCGGCACGGAGCGAATAAGTGTGAGTTCACTTTCATATCGTTTCGCGGAGCGATAATTTTCAACGGGCTCTCGCCACACTTCATCCCCGCGGTCCGTAGTATTGTTTGCGATATGACCGAGAACCCTGGCCACAACATCTCTGTCCGACAAGAATTTCTGCATCTGATGTTCTCCGCTATTCGTGGCTTAGCCGCAGGGGTCAAAATAGAAAAGAAGAAGCTGCAGTTGAATGATCGTTTTTCGCCAAAAACGGACGTCGGCTCGGGCGCTTAAGAGCCGACGTAACGTCAGCAACAATGCTTGATTTGAATTGAACTCTGCACCGCGAAGCCCATAACATGGCTATTCGTTCGCGCGCCAATGCCAGCCCCAGAACTGACTGGAAACACGATGAGGAGATAGATCCGTGACTACTGTTCCGGCCGATGTGAATTATACTTTCAGTGCCCAGCAAATCGAAATGCTAAAAGGGTATGGCCATGTTCTTTTCCATGAAGAAGGCGCGACCCTCACGGAAGAAGGGCGTACGCATCAGGACCTTCTGGTCACGCTTTCCGGAGAAACGCATATTTTCGTTGAAACGCCAGACGGTCCCAAGCGCCTGGGCTGGATGGAGCCAGGACAGTTTACGGGCGACATCTCCGTCATCACCGGCGCCGCATCATTGGTGCGGGTGACTATGGGCAAAGCGGGAGAGCTCCTCCATATCGGGCATGACAGGCTTCAGGAACTGCTCGTCGCAAATTCCGAAATCTCCGATGTTATAGTTCAAACTCTTGCCGCGCGGCGCGCGTTCGCGCAGAACGCCGATCATGGAGCGGTAATCGTTATCGGCGCGCCGCAGGACCGTCTCGTCTTTACCGCTCGCGATCTTCTGTCGAAATTCGGCGTCCCGCACCGTTGGCTGTCCCCCGAATCCGATCCGCTTGCGGAGAAGCTGCTGAAAGCGAAGGACATCGATCCCTCGGACCTGCCAGTCGTCTTTCGAGGCGGCTCCCGGGTTCTTATTCGCCCCACCGCAAGAGAAATCTCTCAAGCTTTTGGATTTGACTTGCTGAAAGACGGCGCAACCGCCGACGTGATCGTCGTCGGCGCCGGTCCAGCAGGTTTGGCCGCCAGCGTTTACGCCGCTTCCGAAGGCCTGAGCGTCATCACCATTGATGCCGGCAATCCCGGCGGACAAGCCGGCACTTCGTCGAAAATAGAAAACTATCTTGGATTTCCCACCGGCGTGTCAGGGCAAGACCTGACGGACCGGGCAGTGATCCAAGCCCTGAAATTCGGCGTCAGCCTGACCGCGCCGGTCAAAGCAGCCTCGCTTGAGCGGCGGGGAGCGGGTTTCTCTATCGGCCTAACTGACGGACGAAATATCGCCGCCAAGGCCGTCGTTATCGCGACAGGCGCCCAGTATCAGCGTCTGCCGCTTGAAAACATAGAACGGTTTGAAGGTCGTGGCATTTACTACGGCGCAACGCCCATGGAAGCCCAATTGTGCAGCGGTTCGGAAGTCGTTGTGGTTGGCGCTGGAAATTCAGCCGGGCAAGGCGCCGTTTTTTTAAGCGGGTCCGCGTCGAAGGTGCACGTCATGTATCGACGGGCCGACATTCGAGACACCATGTCCGAATACCTTGTCAAACGCCTTGAAGAGACGCCCAACATCATTCTGCACCCTGAGACGGAAATATGTGCCTTACAAGGCGTCGAAGGCGCTGATGAATTGGATGACCGCCTTGTGTCTATCAGCCATAAGAATCGTTCAACCGGCGAATCGGGCACGTGCGACGCGCCATTCGTTTTTCTGTTTGTTGGTGCAAAGCCGTTTACCGGATGGCTGCCTAAAGACCTGACATGCGACCAGACCGGTTTTGTTCAAACTGGCGCCGACCTGGCGAATCTCGATCTGGTCAAAGCAGGATGGTCGATCGAGCGGATGCCATCGGAATACGAAACCAGCTGGCCGCGGGTTTATGCCGTTGGGGACGTTCGAGCCGGATCCGTGAAACGAGTTGCATCGGCGGTCGGGCAAGGCTCTGTGGTCGTCAGTCATATCCACGGTGCGATCGCTGAGACTGACGCCCTGTAGACGAGAGCTAAGGCGACACGAAGGGAAAGGCTCCCAAACTGCCTTAAAAGTCTAACGTCTGTTTTGAGGATCAATCGGGCTAATGCTTCGGACTCAGAGAAATGCCTGCTTTGGGCCAGAAATTGCCGGTCAATCTAGCTCCGCCGGATTTTTTGCTTTGAACGGCGGCTTCTGGTCCAAATGAGTCAATCAGATTCTAAATTTAATCCGAGGTGAACAATTTATTCGGGTCACCAAATTAAAGAACCTTATTCCTTCGAGGACGAATTGGCGCTGAAGTACTAGATACCGTCAAGTTTTTTAACCCCATCCAGATTTCCGACATTACGCGCCCTATCTCCTGGTCTCGGCGCCGGATGGCAAAGACTTCAGTGTGGCGCGGAGGGAAGCCTTCAACATCAAGAGAAACAAACTCGCCACTGGCCAGTTCACCCTCGATCATGTGCTCAGGCATACCGCCCCATCCGAGCTCAGCCCCAATTATCGATTTCTTTGTAACGAAATCAGAAACACTCCAGCGCTTTGCACCTGTCAATAAGTCTCGGCTCTGTTCAAAGTCACGCCCACCAGTGCCTGAAACGACGACTTGAACATAGGTTTGCATTTCTCTACGTGACCGGACGCCAGATATCCGGGCTGCAGGAAAGTTCTTGTGTGCAACGGGTCGAATTATAACTGAACCTACTGGCAGCGTTTTTACTTGTTCTATGGGCACCCCTTCTAAGCCTGCCACGATTAGGTCCGCTTCGCCTTCCATCAGTCGTGCAACCGGCCCGCCCATCATTTCCGCTGCCACGCGAATATGTGTCCCAGGGTATTTTCGACCAACACCACCAAGAAGCTGTAGAAAGGGGTCAAGACATATTGTTGCGCTAATCGCTATGCGAACCGTTGCTTCTTGCATTTCTCGCAAGCCATTGGCGGTCTCTTGTAATGCGCTGACCTGTTCTAGGACGCGAGCAGCTTCGCGAAAATACGCCTCTCCTTCAGTCGTAAGTTGGGGACGATATGTGTCGCGCGAAAACAGCTCGAATTGGAGCTCATCCTCGAGTTTTCGGATCTGATGGCTTATGGCGGATTGTGCTTTATTCAACTGTTCCGCCGCGCCTCGAAAGGTTCCCGTTGAGACGATCGCTTGCAAAGCAATAAGTTGATCCAAGGTCATGCTGGCAACTTATATGATCTATATATTAGATCAAGAATGCGAAAAATCAATATTATCAATTGATTGAAATAACTCGTACTTCAGGCCCATCGCAACCGTAGAAAGGATCTGGGCATGAAACTCTATTACTTCGCTGGCGCCTGTTCGATGGCCTCACACATCATCCTGAACGAGCTGGACGCTTCCTATACGCTTGAGCGAGTCGATACGAAAAAAGGCGTCACGGAAACGGGCGTCAATTACAAAAATGTCAATCCACGCGGCTATGTGCCGGCGATCACTTTCGATAATGGTGAAACGCTGACCGAAAACGGCGCAATCCTTCAATACTTTTATGACGAACACTACGCCAAAGGCGGCGAAGGAGAGAATTGGCGTCGTGCACAATTGCAGGAAGTGCTGAGCTTCCTGTCGTCAGAATTGCACAAGGCATTCAGCCCGATCTTTCACCCGGAGGGACTGTCTGAAACGCAACGCGCTGAAGCACTGAGCAAGCTCAACAAAAAGCTAGGGGAATTCTCCGACATTCTTGACGATCACCAGTTCGTTCACGATGGAGAATTCTCGCCGGCAGACGCTTATGCGTTCGTGATATTGAATTGGACAACTGTTGGTAATGTCTCATTGGACAATTGGCCAAACCTTCAGGCCTATTATGAGCGGATAAAAACGCGTCCGGCAGTTCAGCGTGCGCTCGCCAATGAAGGGCTGATCAAAGTGGCGGCCGAGTGATGAGCCGCGCTCAGCACGATATTGTAAAGGCCATCGAAAAATATTTCTATGGCCTGCACTACGCAGACGAACAACTATTAAGCGAGGTATTTCATCCACGCGCCATATATGCGACAGCGGACGAACAAACGCCCCTTATCCGCAATATGGAAGACTACATGCGGGTGATCGCGGACCGAGTTTCACCTGCGTCAAAAAAAGAAGTTCGTAAGGACGTGATCGATAAAGTCGAGATCGCTGGCGAAAACACGGCATTTGCCCGCGTTCGCTGTTCGATCGGCTCTCGCGATTTTGTCGACTTTCTCTCATTCATCCGAGTGGATGGTCAGTGGCTGATCATATCAAAAGTCTTCCAGATTTTGGAAAAGAACAAGGATTTTTAAAATGCCCTATGTCAATATTCAAATAACACAAGAGAACGTAACCAAGGAACAAAAACGCCAACTGATAAAAGGAGCGACTGAGCTCTTGGTTGATGTTCTCGACAAAAACCCGGCGACAACTTTTGTAGTCGTAGAAGAAGTTTCGATGGAAAACTGGGGCGTTGGCGGCAAGCCGGTGGAAGAGTTTCGGGCGTTGTCAATCGAAGCGTAAAGTAGTCGCTAGCGCCTATTCAATTCAGGCAGTCCATCACAAGCCCGAGCGCTCACTAACTATCTAAGTTCCCTTACATGGGAGAGACTCATGAATTTATCTACGTCAGTAGGTTACTCCGTATTTATGCTGTGTGTAGGAAGCGCAATTCCTGTGATGGCGGCGTTGAATTCGGCCCTTGGGGCGAAGCTGCAAAACTCTGCGCTTGCCGCTCTGACTGTATTTGTCGTTGGTGGATTAAGCTGCTTGCTAATTATGGTGGTCGTGCAACCGGCGCCACAGAAGGACTTCAATACGGCTCCGCCAATCTATTACCTTGGAGGGGTTATTGTCGCGGTCTACATCCTAGGCATCACGTGGGTGGCGCCGCGTTTTGGAGTTGGCAATTCAGTCTTTTTTGTACTGATCGGACAACTGTTTTCGGCCACCCTTGTTGACCATTTTGGCTTGATCGGCGCCAAGATAGCGCCCCTCGATATCAAAAGGTCTATTGGGTTGCTGCTGATGACATCCGGTGTGTTTCTGGCGCGCCGGCCAATGTGAGGATGAACCTGCCGTTCGGTTGGCGTTTGTCGACCGACTGAATCGGACCAGAAGTTGCCGCCTTAGCCGCAAACGACGAATGGTCGCCAACAACAGACGTTGACGATAGGTAACTCCAGCGCTCAAGCGACGCGACTGATGTCAGCGCTCAAAGCCTGTTTCATGCGTTGCAAACTCTGCAGCCAGTCCCATGCCCAGAGTTGCTTGTTTCAGATCATCTGGAACGTTTCCGAAGAACAGAAATGCTCCCGGTGTCGCAATTTCCAACAATTGAGGAAAATGTTCAGCCGCCGTTGTGCTTAGATGAAAACCCAGCGCCTCCGCGTCGGCAAAATCATCCCTTACGTAAATCGCATTGTCCACTTCTGAAACATAGAGTTGGACAGCTAACGCGCCAGGCTCGTTGTCCTTCATCGCCTGTGTGACATTCCTATAAATTTCCGTTAGCTCACCAAGCTTTTCAGGTTGCGCAGTCCACTTATAAACAACTGTTACGCCGTCATGGCTCTCGGCGTGGCTGCTCTCTTTTTCGATGTTTTCTCCTGATGCGTTATTGCACGCCGAAAGCGTTATGGCGGCCACTAGCGCCAAAACGAGAACGCCTGATCGTGAACGGTTGTGCGATTCGCTTTGGAGTAATCTTGGAGATTGTTTCATTGCAAATATCCCAAAAAGGCCACTCTCATGGAGCTACAACGAAACCATGCACTATCGCCCAGTCTGATTCAACGTTCGCCTACCGACCAAATCCGACTAGCTCATGTTGCATGAGCGAATGTCCGTTATGGGCCAAAAAGCGACACTCGAGGGTCCATTCGACCGCCAATCGGCTGACCGACTGTTATTGGCCCAAAGCGGACGTTCGACACGGGCGAAATTTGTGTCCGGTCTATCCTCAAAGCAGACCTTAACGGATTAACCCAGTCACGCTGCGGGCGGCAGCTTGAGCCAATTCGTTTTGGATTTCCAATAGCCACTTTGAAGGCCATAAGGTCGCGTTTCTCTCTCTCAGGAGTTTTTGTTGTATGAGGGAAAGTTAAGCCCACGATTGAGATTCGGAATCAATATTCAAGCTCTTGGCGATTTGAACTCAAAATTCAGTGCAAACTCTCCAAGCATGTATCGAATTTTCGGAGACTCACTCGAATGTACTAAAGCTACCATTCCACGATTGGATTCATTCGACACACTTACTTCGACATCTTCACCTGCATGCTTCAGTCGATCTTCAATCACTCGCTTGATAGCCATTGCTCGCAATGGCGGCTTGTGTATTTTTCCGACAGCCGTCACGGGTAGCGATTCTAAAACTTCCAGATAAACGGGCGCGGCGGCGCGCTCCGGGATTCGAGATTTTGTCCAAGACTTCAATTCCTCCGGATCAATTTGAGCGCCCGGCTGTAATTGAACATAGGCTGCAGGAAGTTCGCCGGCATACTCGTCGGGTTGCCCTATCGCAGCCGCAAGCGCGACGGCCTCGTGTTCCTCTAACGTGTTTTCGATCATGCTGGGGTCGATATTGTGCCCCCCTCGAATAATCAGGTCTTTTGCGCGTCCCGTCAGCCAAAAATACTCGTCTTCATCCTGCCGCCCGAGATCACCGGTATTGAGCCATCCATCGGAATTCAAGCCGCTTTCTTCACGCTCATAGTATCCCGGAAACACGCTTGGACCGCGAATGACAATCGTCCCAACCTCATTGGTTTCGCAGAAACGTTGAATCTCTCCACGCGCATCTAGCTTAGCGCACTTCATTTCCAAATACGGCAGCCTTAGCCCAATTGAGCCTACCCGTTTCTCGCCGCCAAGTGGATTTGAAGTGGCGACAACAGTGCTTTCTGTTAATCCGTACCCCTCCAACAATGGAACACCTGCATACTCAACGAAATTTCGAAACAGCTCCGGTGAGAGTGGCGCTGCGCCTACGCCAGCAAATCGGAACGCACTCAAATCCAAACCATCTTTTGGAACCGACATCATTGCTGAATAAATCGTCGGCACGCCCGACATGGAAACCGCCTTATGGACGGAAATGATCTTCCAAATATCTTGGATCACGCCGGGACCGCGAAACCCCATTGGCCCCGCCATGATCTGCGCGCCCCCCGACATGAGCCCACAGAGACCCGTGGCGATGACAGCGTTCACATGAAATAGCGGCAAACCGACGAGCGCTTTCTCACCAGGGTCGAGCGGAATGACACGGTTAATCGCCCAGGCAGTAAAGACTTCATTCTCGTGCGTGTGTGGAGCGTGTCCAGCCCCAATCGTATAGGCCATTTCCTCATATAGTTTCAGGAACCGGTGGACGCATTCCGAGGGCTTGATGCGGACGGATGTGATTGTATTGGCGTAGCCACTTTCGGATGACAGCTTTCGCTTGATCGACGGTAGCGAACCACTCCGCGTTTAGCACTTCCCGTCGCAGCGTTCCGTTGAATCTTTCGTTATAACCATTCTCCCAGGGTGACCCCGGATAAATTTGGATTGGCTTGACGCCGATCTTCTTCAGCCAGCGTTGCAACGCCTCGGCAGTGAACTCTCTGCCGTTATCTGATCGAATGAATGCAGGCTTGCCGCGTTTGAGGATCAACGGATATAGCGCTTCGAGCACTTCTGCCGAGCCCATCCTTGGCTTGGCTACGACAGCAAGCGCCTCGCGGGTGTATTCATCAATCACTGTCAGCATGCGATAGGGCCGACCATTGCTTAGGCGATCATGTACGAAGTCGACGCTCCATATGTGGTTCTCATATTGCGGGCGCAGGCGTATCACCGACGCATCTTTGTGATAAAGGCGTTTACGGCGCTTATGGCGCGCCGGAAGTTGTAGACCTTCTTCTCTCCACAACCGCTCAACCTTCTTGTGATTAACGTCCCAGCCTTCGATGCGAAGAAGCTTTGCGACCTTGCGATAGCCATAACGACCATATTGTTTGGCGAGCCGGATCAACGCCAAGCGCAGGGCTTCATCATCTCGCCTGGGCTTTGGCTTGTATTGCTGTGATGATCGCGCCATGCCGACCGTTCTGCAGGTCCGCCGCTCGGATGTATCCAGCTTTTGACGGACCCGAATGACGGCCTGACGGAGATCGGCGGCGGTCAGGCCTTGGGCTTTAGACAATCAAGCGTTTCTTTCAGGATCAACTTATCAAGCTCAAGATCGGCGACGATCTTCTTGAGGCGACTGTTTTCCTTCTCAAGATCCTTCATCTCACGAAGCTGGGACTTTCCCATGCCGCCATACTTCTTGCGCCACGTATAATACGTCGCGTCACTGATCCCGACTTTGCGGCACGCGCTCGAAACATCACTGCCGCCGGACAGTTCAACCTCAATCTGACGCAACAAATTCAGTACATCTTCATCCGAAAAGCGTTTCCGGGCCATCAATCCATTCCCCAAAAACCTTAGCTCTCACCATATCACATGGCCCAACTTTAAGGGGGAAGGACATTTAGGAGAACCGGCAAAGTTCTTTTTCGAGGCAACAGAAGAGAGCATCGCGACCTGTGTCCACCGCAACACGCTTTGGTCCCTAATTGATAGCGATTCTACTGTCCGGCGCGGCGTTATTATGGCTCTTGGATGGGACGTTCGACAAACTATTTCAGTTGCGCATGCGCACGCGACGCTGCCACTACGGCGTCGACTAGCGAACTTTCTAGCCGAAAACGTAAATGAGTATGGTACGATCGAATTGTCTCAAGCCATTATCGCTCGGAACCTGGGTGTCTCGAGATATGCGCTCGGAACGAATTTGCAGAGACTCAAACGCCTATCTTTGATCGAAATCGAATATGGGCGTGTTCGAATACTGGATCCCGATGAACTGGCGAAACTCGGCGCACCCACCTGAATGTAATTTAAAACTGCCAGCTAAGTGGCAGTTTTCTTCTGATACACCATGCTAAATTGGAAGAAAGGAGAGCATAAAGTGCGCAGAATTTTCCTATTAAGCTTGTTTTTTTTAGCGATATTCGTCCTTCATGGATGTTCGGAAGATCAAAATGCACTGTTGCAGGATCGGACTTTGATCGCTGATCAAGTAACTAAATATTCTGAGCTCTGGGATCGTAAAGACGCTGAAGAATTTTCAAAACTGTTTACAGAAGACGCTACCATAGAATGGCGGCTCGGCGACGAGACAGATCAGCCGCCGGCTGTGACGGGCCGCGCCAATATCCTGCAATATGCTCAGCAGGCCCACGAAGGCAGGCTTGCCGGGCGTCAGTCGCGGCATCATTTCTCTGGCCTAACCTTCGAAGAATTGTCTGGCACGGATGCCGTAACAGAACATATGTTTATGGTGACGCACGTCATTCCCGGTGAAGAGCCAGTGTTAGCCGCAACGGGCATCTATAGAATTACGTGGAAGAAGACTGATCAAGGTTGGCTTATGGCTCACCGAAAACTCTACGTTGATCGCTGATTTTTTGAGCCTTCTGCGAACACGATGTGCATTGGAGTAACCCCGGCGAAGGAATAACCTGATCAAGCTTCACCAAAGGAAATGAATTTTGGAATTCACGCACAACCGCACGGTGAAGATTGTCGCCGTATTGCTGCTGATGGCCGCCATCTCTCAAACGGTCTACACTGCCCTCTACCTTCAAGCGCCCGACGTTAACCGCCGTTTCCTTTGGGGAATCGAAGGGTTTATATTCGTTTTGCTGGCTGCTTTTGCCGGCTCCGCGCTGGTCACTGCCAAACACTATACTCTGGGTTTCTCGGCCATTGCATTCAGTGCAGTGATCAATGTGGTGCAGGTCGGTGTCGGGTTGACGCAATTTGGACCCTTTCGAGCAGCGGCTGAGGCGAACAATGCGCTCTCCGACGTCGCCTTCTCCGTCGTTGCGTTCTCATTCTTTGGTTACAATGCAGCAAAAATCCTGCTTGCCCTCGCGGCCGTAGTGTTTGGCATGGCGAAGGTAAAAGAAGGTGATCGCGTGCTAGGAAGCGCAACAGTGCTGGTTGGTGCTTCCGCGTTTGTTGCCAACACTTTGGTGATGATGTTTGGACTAGAGGGATTTCTGCCCTCACCCGTCGCTGGCGCCACTGGAGTTTCGGCAACTGTGCTCTTGGCTCTCTGCCTCCTCAGCGCCAACAGCGAAGACTCGCCCGACCAGTAAACGGCCCACGGTGCTCAGATCAATTGCAATGCACGCAACATCTAAGATTCTTGGGAAAACCCAACCTGCTTCGCCCAAATACAATGTCCGCTTCTGCGCGCATTAAAGACGTCCCAGAAGCGACTGGCGAATGTCCGCTTTTGGCGAATTCCTGCCATCCAATTGCACACCAGCCGATATCCTCAACGACTCACAACCAATTGCACTCATAGTATCAGCCAGTATACAAAAAAACGCTGCTAGCCTAAGAATTTTTCTTTTTCTGCCGTTGACAAGAACGGAAACGTTGCAGTCTCATTGCATGCCTGTGCCGCTCTTCCCATGCTTTGCATTAAAGGCATGAAGCTCCCCTCGCAGTGTAATTGAATTAAGTTCGCCTCGATCAAATCGATGGGCTAGATCATACGCCGACGCGTGTCCACCGGCCATCGTTTCAAACTCCATAACTCGATACAGAGTAGCTTCAGCTGCTTTACCGATCAGGATTTTTCTTTGTCGAAAAGCTTCGCGCTCGCGCGCCCGAGTTTCTGATTCAAGCTTCTCAGCAAGGGAAACTTCCTCTTCCTTCGACTTCTGAGACGAAGTCGAGGAAGTATCCTTAGGAATGTCGCTTCTATCGGACTCTTTTAGACCGGGTTGTCGAGATTCTCGGACTGATTTTCGATCTGTTGTCGCCTGGGTGCGTCTGTTTTGCGATCTTTCTTCCGGATTTTCGGACTCTCCGGACTGGTTCGCTCTGGTATTTACGATTTGATATTTGGCCTGGCGGCCCCGTTTTCCAAATGAGCCGCGCGCTACTGTTCTGATGAGTCCGGCTTCAACAAGCTCTCAGTCCCCTCGCAGCCGCGTCCCGGCCAATCTCCCAGTCGGCGAAATCCCTAACACCGCATGCGAAGGCCTCCCCCTCTACTCGCCCCGGGCCGCTTCCGATGGCTATCCAGAGTTTCGAAGCTAGAGAACTGAGACTACGCAACGTTTCGCATTCCACGCTCCGAACAAACGCGAACGGCTCATTTTGTGATTTCCCGATCATTGGAAAATCTCGCGAAACATGCCGCTTCGGGGTGGGACTATGCGTTTAAAAGCACACGAGAAATTACGGAAACCTCTAGGGTCCCCCTTTTCTCCAAATTGTAGTTTTACTTTTTCTTTTTCACGCCAGTTCGGGGAGCCATTTCTTTACTTGAATTTGTACGAGACTTATCCGCCCGGCCCGCAATCGATGCAGCGTGCTGGCGGTTTCGGGCCCATTTCGAGCGCAAAGTTCAAGTTGCGCATGGCCGTTCTTACGCCTTCCTCAATCACCGGATGATAGAACGGCCTTTCCAGAATCTCCGACACTTGCAAATTGGACTGATAAGACCACGCCAGCAAATGAGCCAAGTGCTCTGCGCGAGGGCCGATCATTTCAGCGCCAAGGAAGCGGCCCGTATTGCGCTCGCCATAAACCCTTAGCAATCCCTGGTTGACCAGCATTACCCGTGCGCGCCCTTGATCGCTCCAGTCAACATCGCCGACGACAAAATCTACGCCTGCGTCCTGCAGCTCCTTAAATGATCGGCCAACCATCATGATTTGTGGATCGGTAAAGACAACGCCGATCGGAGCGCTTTTATTGAACCGCCTGATCTCCGGGTAGTGCGCGGCGTTATATCCGGCAATCAGGCCTTCGTCCGCCGCTTCGTGTAAGAGAGGGAATCGATTGTTTGCGTCGCCCGCAATGAATATGTGCGACTCACCACAACGTCCGTTGAAAATGTCATGCAACGGAACGCCGCGCGCATCGAGCTCAAGGGTGGTATTTTCAAGATCTAGGCCGTCGACATTTGGCCGGCGGCCAGTGGCCGCTAGCACATAGTCGAACTTAGCGGTTTTCTCTTCCCCCTGGTCAAGAAAAGTGATTTCAACGCCATCGCCCGTATTTGTTCGACGGGTAACCTCTGCATGCGGGTGAAATTCAAATTCCGACGAAAAGACAGACGTCGCGGATTTTATGACTTCCGGATCGGTTAGAGGGCCGACCAAGTGGTCTCGGCCAAAAATTGCAACACGCACGCCAAGGCGATGCAACGCCTGGCCCAACTCAAGACCGATGACGCCGGCGCCAAAAATGGCGACGGACGCCGGCAATTCTCGCCAATCGAAAATATCGTCATTTGCGATTAATCGATCGCCGAATTCTCTTAGCGGCGGAATGACGTTTGGCCTCGATCCCGTGGCGATCACAATTCTTTCCGCTTTGACTTCCAATTGGTCGCCAACCTGCAAGACATGGTCAGACTTGAAGCGCGCATGGCCCTTTGCACGGTGATGCTCGGGCCAGTTTTCAACATCTTCCACCACGAAACCGACAAAACGATCCCGCTCGTCACGCACGCGCTTCATCACGGCGCGCCCATCAATTTCCGGGCTTTCATAGCGAACGCCGAAGGCGTCCGCGTGAGCGCCGTACGTTGCGGCCTCCGCCGCGGCAATAAGCAGTTTTGAAGGCATGCAGCCAACGCGCGCGCATGTCGTCCCGTACTGATCTCCCTCGATCAAAAGAACCGAGTCGGTTACACGTGCGGCCTCGCGATAGGCGCGCATGCCGGCGCTGCCGGCGCCGATGATGGCGACTTCCACTGATTTCTCAGCCATGAAATTCTCCTTCTCCCCAATGAAAAAACAAGTTTCGAATTATCAGCCCGTCGGCCCGAAGGATTCCGTATGGACCTGATTGGCCGGCACACCGATGCTCTCAAGATCGGTTTGCAATTGGGCCATAAACGCAGTGGGACCGCACAGGTAATAATGCGCGTCAGAACGATCTACCAAATCCCGCAAAAGCGATATGTCGACGCGCCCAACGCTGTCGTAATCCTTGCCGGCTTTGTCTTCTTCGACCGGTCTACTATAGCGAATATGCAGACAGATGTTCTGTTTTCGCCTCGCCAGACCGCGAACTTCGTTTGCAAAAGGATGGTGCTTGCCATCACGGGCGCCATGAATAAACCAAACAGGACGACTGCTGTTCTCTTCAGCAAGATCATAAAGCATGCTGAGTAGCGGCGTGATCCCAACGCCAGCGCTTACGAACACCATCGGACGCTCGGAACTTTCTATAAGAAAATCACCGGCGGGTACGCGACTATCTACAATTTCTCCAGGTCCTACATTATCATGTAGATGGCGGGAAGCGAGCCCTTTCGGTTCACGTTTCACGCTAATGCGATAGCGATCCGCCGAAGGCGGTCCGGAAAGCGAGTAAGTTCTGCGCACCGCTCCTTCGATGCCGTCTACCTGTAATTCTATTGGAAGGTGTTGCCCTGAGGAGTATCTCGCCAACGGTCCGCCGTCGCGTGCTTCGAATACAAACGAAGTTACGTCTTCACTTTCTTTGATTTTTTCTACGACCCGAAGCGATCGAACCGACTCTGCATCGTAATCCCACCGCAACGACAAAGCCGACGGAAGTTCAACGACCTGTTCTATCTCTAAGATCACCAGGCGTCGCGCGCCGGGAAGCTGTTCAATCAATTCCGAATCCCAGTCGATGTCCACATGGCCTGTGAGCTGAAGCAAGCCGCCCGTTTCAAAATCAACGAAAAGAAAGCCGGCGCGCGGATCGAGCATCAGATTTCCGATTGTGTTGAAGTGATTATTTCCTGCGTAATCGGGAAAGAGAACTC
The DNA here is from genome assembly GCA_965267325.1 of Hyphococcus sp. Lineage (GTDB taxonomy): Bacteria > Pseudomonadota > Alphaproteobacteria > Caulobacterales > Parvularculaceae > Hyphococcus. The sequence goes on from OZ253943.1 coordinate 1,966,625, forward strand.
GCTTCTCGCTTGTGACGCGAACAAAACCACGATCGCCGCCGCGGTGAGACGCATCCATGCCGTATGTGGCGTTCTCCCCTTCCCCGCGATAACCGCTTGCAATGAAAAACGTGTCGGCATTCGCAATCCAGGACTGTTGCGATTGCGATAGCTGGTCGCTGACAATCGGCGCGCCCGGCGTGTTGTATTCGACGCGCCGCCAGTTGCGCTCCCGTATATATTGGGGGCAGTTTCCAAAAGACTGACCGACCTGAAACGCAAGCCCCGCTTTGTTTGCCTCAGCGATAACGCCGTTGACGCGATTGCGGCGGCGCGTCGCTAACTCGATACCAAGTATGCCAAGATCGCCGCCGCACTTGAGAGCGTGTTCCAACGCATCTCCATTCGCCGGCAATGCGTTGATCAGCAGGCTGCGCTCATCGGGAGCCTCAACGAAACCTTCGGACCCTTCCAAAATCGTCGCCCAAGGTTGACCGGCGTCATCGCGCGCCGCCGCCACAAGAAAGGGCAGCGCCGTATAGAAGTCCTTGTGTTGGTCCGGCAGATATGGGCGTACGACCTTCTTTGCCCAGTCCTCGATCGCGCGAACGCCCATGCGTTCCTGAACAAGTTTCTCGCCAACATGAAAGGGCGAATCGCTATCGTGCTGGTTGCCGACCCTCATGGATCTTCCTCGTGCGTTTGGTGACGTGCATTGAGATATCCTCAGGCAGCTAACGCAATGAACTCCATTCGAATGCCGCCTGGTATGTAACACATCATGTGTCTCGTTTCGCCGCCGCCCAATGGCTCCGGCGGAAACTCGATTTCGCAATCCTCAATCGCGTTCAGTTTTGAATGAACCTCATCCAAGGCTTCGGCATCGCGAACCTTCATCGCGAAGTGATGAAGTCCGATCACGTTTTTTCGGTCGAACGGAATGGCGATGTCAGGATTCTCGGCCTGCCAGAGCGTGATCATTGTTTCGCCGTCACTCAGAAAGACGGCCGGGTAGTCCGGAACTTCTCCGATTTGATCAAAACCCAGTGTCTCTGCAAAAAAAGCGCGCGTCCTCCCAAGGTCGGGAACTGTTAAACCAATGTGGTGCGCGCCTGACGTAATCGCATTTGACATGAGTGGCTCCTGAATGTGCGTTTTGGCTCTTCGGATTTCATTTCTTAGCCCTGGCGCTCGACTGACGGCAGGTTTGACGGAAGGCAGTCAGCCGAGCGCCATGAGGTTAGCGTTGGTAAGCGGCTTTGATGGCGCGGACCGTTCTTTCCGTGTTGTCAACCGCGCTGGCGATCATCCGGAAATTGGTCAGGGACGCTTCATAACCGTTGTAGTGCTCGGTAATCGCGCCGGCGGTGGCGTCAGTGACGACCATGACTTCGAAGCCGCCCTCAATCAGCGCGCGCATGTGAGATTCCGTACACAGGTTTGACGACATGCCGGCCAGGATTACTTTATCGATGCCGGCCTTTCTTAATTGAAGAGCGAGATCGTTGCTTTCCGGGCCAAAAACTTTGTGCGGGCTGGTCACAACAGTGTTGCCGTTGTTGATGTAGGATTTATATCGATTGAGCCAATCGGCACCGGAATTTTCAAATCCTTCCAGTGCGAGCGCATTGGGCCGATCGAACATTCCGATATTGTGCATCAATGTTTCGAGCGTTCCTTCAAATTTCCATTTGTGGTCCTGCTCGTAATAGTAATGCGGCGACACAAAGACCGGCATGCCGGTTTCGTCTGCAGCCTTAAAGAGCGCTTCGATATTTTTTACCGTGCCGTTTTCGGTGACGCTTTTACCGACAACTCCCCAAGTGACGCCCTTCGGCGAAAGAAAGTCGTTTTGAGGGTCCGTGATTACGATCGCGGTCGTGTCATCGGTGATAACGAAGCCTGGCTCAGGCAGCCCGTCATTCACCGGCGGCGATTTTGCGGTCGCTGCGCGTGACGGTTGGTCAGCCGCTTGCGCAGGAGAAGAAAAGACAATTCCCCAACTGACGATTGCGGCGGTGAAAAACAAGAATGCAACAATGCTCAGCGCTAGCGCCGTTGAATTTGTGCATCGACCATAAAAGTGACGAAGTGCATTTTCCATCTGTTCATCTCCCTTGACGTAAAGCGATTTGTTATCCGAACGCGAATGCGATCACCGGACTTGGACGCCATATCTGGTTTAGGAGCTGTTCCATCTCACCTCTTTCATTTTTTCGGATTTCAGATTTTGACGGGTGCGATTAAGAGCGTACCTCTATGATCGGCCTGCAAAATTACGATGGATTGAGAGCAATAGCGCCGAATTCTATTGAGGAGAGCGGGCCTCAGGACTAAAGTTTAGCTCATGAACCAAGAAATGAATCTCGATGTGCCGCCTCGCGGCAATTTACCCAAATGGGGCAAGCGCATCGAGTTTGGCGAGTTTCTGGTTGAATTGGTTCCAGGCGGCGATCGAAAAATAAACGTCCGCCTTCCCAATACCTTTGCCAGTATTAGTTTCGGCCCCGATGAGGGAAGAAGTTCGCTGGCCGGAGACCGGCTTCGTAAATTCGACCGGCGCCCCTACGAATATATTGTAACGCCGCCGAACTTTCCTTTATGCGGGGAGTCTACCGGCGCGCCCGAAGTGCTTGTCTTCGTATTCGCCTTTGAAACGGTCAAGCAAAGCGTCGCTGCAGCGCTGCAAGTTAAAGAAGAAATGCTTGAGCAGCGCGTCATTATCGGCGATCCAAGACCCTTTACCACGGAACTGGCGCAACGGATCCGACGACACATGCTGGTTCATGACATGTCCAGCGATTATCTACATTCGCTTTGTTTCCTGTTGCTTGTTGAGATGCTGCGGGTTCCGCCGCAACAACGACAGTCAGCAAGGGGCAGCAAGCTGAATGACGGTGTCTTAAAGATGATACTGAACTATATTGATGCAAACCTGAACGATGATCTCTCATTGGATAAGCTGGCGGAGCTTTCGGGCGTTCTCACGCATCAATTTGCGCGCGCGTTCAAAAACAAAGTTGGGGAATCACCACACCATTACGTACTGGTTCGCCGCCTGAATGCAGCACGAAACCTGCTTACGGGAACAGACCACGCTATCGCAGACATTGCGTATGAAACCGGTTTTTCTTCGCAAAGCCATATGACCACGACATTCAAGAAAGAGTTTGGCGTAACGCCTGCGCAGCTGCGAACCGATGAGGCTGCTACGGCCGCGGGCTAGCTGACGATTATCTCGCTCAATGAGACAGCGAGCGGGCTGCTTCCCGTAATGCGTATTTTCTGATTTTTCCCGTTGCTGTTTTGGGAAGCTCCTGGAAGACGAATAATTTCGGAACCTTGTATGTTTCAAGGTGCGTGCGGCAAAAGTCCGCCAATTCTTCAGGTGAGAGGGAAGCGCCCTCGAAGCAATGAACGAAAGCGCAAGGCGTCTCCCTTAAGTCGTCGTCAGGCTTACCGACAACAGCGGCCTCATAAACGTCTTTGTGCTTGTAGAGCACTTCTTCAATTTCGACGGATGAAATGTTTTCACCGCCGGAAATAATCATGTCTTTAACGCGGTCTTTTATCTCAAACGAGCCGTCCGCATGCCAAACCGCCATATCGCCGGTATGGAACCAACCGTCTTTAAAAGCCGCTTGTGTCGCCTCTTCGTCGTGAAAATACCCGGCCATGATTGTGTTGCCGCGCATCAGGACTTCGCCAAGCGTTTTTCCATCCTTGGGAACCGGGTCCGTCGAGTTTGGCTTTGCAATCAACAAATCATCAATCACGGGCATCGGTACGCCCTGTCGCGCCACGAGATTGTATCGCATTTGAGGGTCTGCCTTTTCCCATTCCGGCGATGGGAAAGCCGCTGTCGCGGGCCCGTAGCACTCGGTGGTTCCATATTGGTGGATGACTTCCATGCCCTGTTGCTCGAGCTTTTTTAGTACCCTCGTTGGCGGCGGCGCGCCGCCTGTGATGCATTTGACTTTGTGCGGCGTCTTAAGCCGGGCGATTTCGGGCGCTTCTGCGATCATATTCAACACGAGCGGCGCCGCGCAAAAGTGCGTGATATTGTGGTTGTTTATTTGCCGAATAATTTCGGCCGCATCGAAACTGCGCACACAAACATGTTTTCCTGCAACCGCAGTTACCGCCCAAATGAACGATAGGCCGTGCGAGTGAAACAACGGCCACGTCCAAAGCAAATTGGACTCATGCGACAAGCCAAAGCTTAGAGCATTGGATAGGCCTGCCAAATAGGCGCCGCGGTGACTGTAGACAATGCCCTTTGGCTCTCCGGTCGTGCCGGACGTATACAAGTACGAGAGCGGCTTGTTTTCGTCGTCCAGTTCAGAAATCTGCAACTCGCTCGGCGCAGAGTTCAAAAAGTTCTCGTATTCGCATTCTTCGCCTTCCGACAGCATGCCCGCTTGGGCATCTTTAAAAGTGCAAATTCGCGTGTCCGTCTGCGCGAGCTTTGCCGATGAGACCGCCAATTCATAAAATTCGCTGTCGCAAAGTACGAATTTCGCGTCGCTATGGCGGAGTGCGTTTGCAATGAACCCTCTGTCTAATCTGACATTTAAAGGAACAATCTTCGCGCCGATCATGGGAGCTGCAAAATGTACTTCAATCATGGGCGGCGTATTCAACGCCAGGACGGCGATCGCATCCCCCTCCTCCACGCCAGCGGCGATTAGCGCCCTCGAAAGCTTGGACACTCTTTCGAAAAGCTCTGCATATGTGCAGCGGGCCTCGCCGTAGACTATTGCCGTGCGGTCGCCAAAAAAAGCGCCGGCGCGCCTGAGAAAACTAACTGGAGATAGAGGCGCGTAATTGGCGCGGATATCTCGTGCACCCATTCAACCCCCTGAAATTGGATCACGCCCGCCATTTATACATCAGCGTGAAAGTAGTTTCTATAGTAACAAAATCCGCTTCACGGCCGGATTCTCAAGGATTCAAGCCCTATTGATCGCCTTCCTCGTGCAAAAAACTGAAAAGCCGATTCTTGAAAGAACTCTCGATAGCGCGCCCCTAACTGTTATGGCGAACGGAGAAACCTTCAACGCAGACGGGATTTGTCATGATTATCAATTCGACCATGATCTCAGAAGCTGCGCGAGAAACCGAGATGCTGAGAGCGTCTTCACCGTCGCCAACCAATTCAACGGCCTATTATGTGATTGTCCCCGGCAAAGACCGCGGAGAATCGATTGTAAAGCTTATTACCCATTCCACGGAGCCTCCCAACGCGTCGAAACACTTCGATCGACGCAAGAACGGAAGCGACGCCCGCCCCGACGGCGCGTCATTCCCCCTGCCCGCCTCCCTGGCGTCGCTTCCGTTTTCTTCCTTCTTCGTGGACCCGGTGATGGAAAGCGTCGCCAAACCCATTTCTGGCTGGCGCACGCTCTTTTCCATTCTCTTTGCATTGCTGGCGTCTGCAGCCCTGTCCATCGCGTATGCGTCGCCAACACAATTCAAGAACAATCACGCCCATGCACCCCACATATCCGCGAACAACAACGAAAACGTTTTAACCCCAGTTTTTTCTCTGAGCGATCGCGAGCCCGAGGGTTCCTTCAAATTCCCGCGGCGACGCGTTCGGTGCGGGACCGGAAGCAGCGACATCGCCGAATGCGAAAACGAGATGCTTGCGCCATTCGAAATTTTTGAATTTCTCGAATGAGAACGAGTTCAACCGCCAAACGGAGAGACCCATGAACAATATTCGGTTTTTGACCCCAAAACTGCACGGCTTGTTGGACTACGCAGCCGCTCTTGGATTGATTGCTTTCCCGTTTTTGTTGGGGTTTACGGGCCTGTCGCTTTGGCTGTCCGTCGCCGGCGGTATTGGATTGATCCTATATAGCCTTTTAACTGATTATACGTTCGGCGCCGCTGACATCATTTCATTTAAAGCGCATCTGGCGCTCGACCTTGCCGCCGCGTTTGCCTTTTTCGCTGCGCCATTCATTTTTGGATGGAGTGGATTGGTGATGGGCTATTACTTTCTCATGGCGGCTGGCGTCATCGTTGTCGTGATGCTGAGCAATGCTCAGTTTGAAGACAGCGTAACAGAGTAGTTTCGCGCTGCCTCGGCGACCGTCCTTTTCCACTTTAATCACGTAATTGAACCTTGAAAGGAGGCTCAAATGTCTACTGTTGATTCTATTGAGAGTGATCGGTCGCCCGTGATCGCGGATCACGCAAATGCGATCACCAGCGTTGGCCGATTCGCCATGCTCTACGGCCTGGTGATTGTATTCGGCTGGATCGGCGCGATGAAATTCACCGCCTATGAAGCCGGCGCAATCGAGGGTTTGGTCGCATCAAGCCCGTTTCTTTCATGGCTCTACGCCATATTTGATCAACGCGGTGTCGCAAATCTTATCGGCGTTGTCGAAATAACCGCAGCAGCTTTATTGGCGTTGCGGCCCTGGTCGGCAAAGGCAGGCGCCGTTGGCGCGCTCATTGCTGTTGCAACCCTGGCAACAACGCTGACGTTTCTCTTCACAGCGCCAGGCTGGGAAGCAAGCTTGGGCGGGTTTCCAGCGCTATCGGTTGTCCCTGGTCAGTTCTTGATTAAGGATGCGGTTCTCTTGGGTGTTGCTTTGTTTGTGCTCGGAGATTCCCTGAAGGCAATCGGCGCAAAGACAAACTAGCAATATTCTCTGCATCAGCTGATGGTTTGCTTTGCCGACGCCTCATATTTCCAATTGCGCTATGCAGGTCCAATTGAGGCGGCGGGCATTTCTTTTCGCTTTCATGGCAAGCCGCCATGAAAACCCTGTTGTCGACAATCGACCAAAAGTCGGTCTGCCTGGCAGAATTCTGAAACGATTGAAATTTGAAAGACCACGAACAGCCAGCCTCATAATTTGAGAACGCAATTTTGCTTTCGCCGTTCAGTTACAAATCGAGTTCGCATCTAATCTCGCCACCAACGGGCGGAAGCCTCTGAAAGGAGATTTTTCCATGAAAACGAAGCTAATGGGCGTCGCCGCCTCGCTAGTCACATTCGGTCTTGTCGCCGCAACGTCTGTTGCTCAAAATCAGCAGGAATATCCAGATCTTGACTACAAGCCGGTTTTCAATGACGCAGGCGAGCTCGAATTACCGAAGGACTTTCGCCGCCTTATTTTCATCGGCGCGCCGCTTACGCCCAATGGATTGAATAATGGAGCGGCCGGATTCCCCGAGTATCACAACGTGTACACGCAGCCCAAAGCGTTCGATGCGTACAGAGCGACCGGCAAGTGGCCGGACGGCACGATGATGATCAAGGAGTTGCAGCTCGTTAAAACGGACGGTGACAATCTCGAGGACGGTTCGCGTTTTGAGTTGTCGGGACGCGGCTATTTTCCGGCGCAAGTGAACGGCATGGACGTCTCTGTGAAGGACTCAAAGCGATTTGCCGATACCAATGGATGGGGCTTTTTCAATTTCGGCCACCACGCGCCGCCCTATGCTGCTTCGGCGCCAGCAGCGCCAAAAGAAGCATGCGCGCAGTGCCATATTGACGGCGCTGACGAGGACATGGTGTTTGTTGGATTTTATAAATCAATCCTTGAACCGCTTCCTTCAGAATAATAGCGATTTCGTCGAGCTGTTTGTCCGCCTAAGCGCTTGCTGGCGCATCGCGATATTCATATCGCGCTTTACGCGCTGAAATGGAACTGAGGCCCGCGACCATAGCCGTAAACTCAGACGTCGGATTTTGCTGCGAAAGAGCGCCCAACAAGAATTGCCGTATTTGCGCGATTGAGCGTTCACGTCGTATAATATCGGCGCAGAGGTGCTTTGGGCGGCGCGAAAACGATGTCGAAGACCCCCAATTCAAGAGTATTTGGCGTGTTTCAGGCCAACAAAGGCCTGATCGCCAGTGTTCTGCGCCGATTTCGATTGTCCCAAATTGACATTGCCGACTTGACCCAGGAGACGATCGCGCGTGCGCTCGAAGCCGAAAAACGTACGGAAATCAAGGAACCACGGCGTTTTCTGGTCGGCATCGCAAAAAACGTAGCCAAGGCCGAGCTCGAACGGCGGTCAAAATTGACAACCAGTCTACTAGATGATTTTGACCCGGATTCTTACGTATCAGATGAGCCCGCCGTCGATGATGCAGTCGACGCGAGAGCTCGAATGGAAGTGTTTGGCGCAGCGGTCAGAACATTGCCGCCGCAATGTCAGAGAGTGTTCTTGTTGAAGCACGTTTACGGCGCGTCACACAAAGAGATTGCAGAAAAGCTCGATATTGCATTGAGCACGGTGGAAAAACATGTGGCGCTTGGATTGAAGCGGTGCCGGGAAGAGATGCTAAAGAAACAAACCGCCGAAAATGCTGAGCAGCCTGAAACGAACGTTTTAGGACTCGACGCCAAACGCCGGTGAGACAAAAAGTTGCGTGTATGAATACCCGATCGACCATTGAGACCAACAGCGAGATTACTTCCGAGGCTTGCGCCTGGGTCGCACAGATTGAATCCGGCGACCTTTCGCCATCTGATCTGGCGGCGCTGCGTGAATGGATGGCGCGCAGCCCCGCTCATGCGGACGAGATCCGAAGCATTGCTGGTCTTTCCGGCCAACTCGCCGTTCTAACTGACCTTGCGCCCGCCCTCGAAAGAAATGCAGGCGTCGGTCACAGTCTGCGCCGCCCCGCCAGAACCCTGCGCTTCGGCGCGCCGGCTTTTGCAGCCGCATTGGCGCTCGTCATTGTTGGCGGCGTCTTGATCTCAGCATTGCTTTTCAACGCTGATGAAACGCCACAAATATACAAGACCGCTGTAGGCGAGTACCAAAATATCACCCTTGCCGACGGCACTGCCGTGTCGCTGAACACCGATAGCCAGATCGAGGTTGACTACAACAGCGACGAACGACGCGTCAGGCTGATCCACGGGGAGGCTTTGTTCGAAGTAGCGTCCAACCCGAAACGGCCCTTTGTTGTTTACTCTGATACGGCCGTGGCTGAGGCAGTGGGAACCTCATTTGTGGTGAGGTTGCGCGAGGCGGTTACGGAACTCGCCGTTGTAGAAGGCGTTGTTGCATTCTCGAGGCTTCCTCAATTCACAGAGCCTTCGGTGATGCGGATTTCAAATGAAACGGATAGCGAAAACCTTCGGGAGGCCGCGCCCGCCGAACGAGTCATTGTCAAAGCCGGGCAGGCGCTCACATCGACTGAGCTGACGACTATCGCGTCAGCAACAATTACGCAGGATATACCGGTGCTTACCGAACGCGACCTGCAACGCAAGCTGTCCTGGACCGATGGATTTCTGGAGTTCTCCGAAACGCCCCTGGTCGATGTTGTTGAAGAATTGACGCGGCACAATCTGGTATCGATTGAGATCGTCGATCCCGATCTGAAAGAACTCAAATTCGGCGGCATTTTCCGCACCGGCGATGTTGAGCAACTACTTGGCGCGCTTGAAGGACTTGGGGTCGTGGTCGAACGTCAGGGCGACAATCAATATCAGCTTCGTATGGCTGAAACAGGGTAATTTCCGCCCGACTGTTCCAATACCAGCAACGTCTTGCTGCGCTGCAGTGACGTAATATTGCAACAGATTGGCTTCCATAAATTTTTTTGTCGCCGGCAACTGGCGGTTTTCTGCCGTCCTATTGACGGGTTAACATGGCCGTCTCGCTGAGCGATGACGAACGCCATGATATTGAGTTTGGGAAGAATACGGTTGGCGCTTCGGTGCATAGGGTTGTGGGCGACAGTTTGCGGGTTGTGTATCGGGTCGGGCGCGATTGCGCAGGGGCCGACGGATGACCGGCAAATTCTCGATATCCCGGCGCAGAACGCCGAAGACGCTGTTAAGTCACTCGCTCGCGCGAGCCGACGTTCTGTTCTTTTCCAAACCGACGATGTCATGGCGGTTAATACGAAACCGTTGAAGGGAACGTATTCTCTTCGGCGAGCCCTCGATGAGATGTTTGAGGGCACGAGCTTGCAGGGCGGCCTGACGGAAAGCGGCGCGATCATCGTGTCGCAACGCAAAGTGGAAAACACGTCGGGAGGGCACGACCCCATGCAAAAGAAACGATCAGGCTTTTTTCTAACAACTGCGCTTTCATCATTGGCGGCAACTGCGGCAATCGCTCAGGATTCAACGCCCGCCAGTGAAAACCAGGACGTCATTGTGGTCGTCGGCTCACAAATTAAAGGCGCCGACATTGCCGGCGCTCTGCCGGTAACGGTATTGGGTGAAGAAGAAATTGCACTCACGGGCGCCGTCAGCGGCGACGAACTATTGGCCTCTATCCCTCAAATCGGCCAGGCGACTTTCAATGGCGTCGGCTTCACCGGCGTCAATGGCGCGCAAGGGGATGTCTCCTCGGTCAACCTCAGGGCCATCGGCACGGGCAACACGCTTGTCCTTCTGAACGGCCGTCGGCTGGTGCTTCACCCCGGTACGCAAGTAGAAAACCTCGTTCCGGTAAACTCAGTGAATTCCAATGCGCTCCCGGTGACCGGCATCTCCCGCGTCGAGGTGTTGCGTGATGGCGCTGCGGCTCTCTATGGCACCGATGCTGTCGCCGGTGTCATAAATACAGTACTGAAAGACGATTTCGAAGGCCTGATCGGGTCGGTCCAATACGGAACGTCCGAAGGAACAGCGTTGAATGAACTGACGGCGACAATTGAAGCCGGCCACACTTTCAATGACGGCCGCACGAATATCTCCTTTTTCGGCAACTTCTTGAACCGCAACGGCATGCCGGCGACGGACCTCCTCAATTCTTCAACAGAAGACTTGCGTGATTTCTTTGTCGGCACGCCTTTTGAGGGAGATACGCAGTTGCGAAATCTCTCAACGCAAACAGCGTGGGGCGAGTTCCGCGCATTAAACGGCGCGATCGCAGCGATTGGCGATGACGACTTTCACATTCAGCCGGACACGCTTGCAGGTTGTCTCGTCGCTTTGCCGGGCGGCGTTTGCGCCGACAATGGCGGGTCTATCGACACCGCATTGCGACTTGACCGAGCCCGCTATCGCGATCTGATTGGCGACACCAAACGCGGCAATGGTTTCCTGTTCATCAATCACGACCTGAACAATGACCTGGAGCTGTTTGGCGAGTTTTCGTATTACCGTTCAAGCTTCTTCCGCCGACGTGAAACGGCGCAGATGCTATCCAGCAACCGCGTTACAGTGCCGGCGTCCAATTTCTACAACGTCTTCGGCGACGATCTGCAAATTCGGGACTTGCGGCCGATCGATGTCGGCCAACGAAACATCAATGTGGACAATGACAGTTTCCGAGCGCTTGGCGGCATACGCGGCGACATTGGAAATGGTTGGGATGTAGACAGCGCGCTGCTTTACTCTGAAGCAACGACCGAAAGCGTCACAAACAGAGTCAGTAACACTCTGTTTCAACAAGCATTGGCGCGGACAACGCCGGATGCGTACAATCCGTTCGCCGGCGGCGATGTGCTCGACACAAACGCGCCAAATCTCACCGCCAACACCCAGGCAACGATCGACAGCTTCATCGTCGACGTGTCTCGGCGCAGCAAAACTTCGATCCTTTTAGCCGACCTGAAGTTTTCAAACGCAGACCTCTTCGAGTTTCCCGCTGGCGGCGTTGGCGTCGCGTTCGGTCTTGAAGCGCGCCGCGAAACCTTTCTGGACGATCGCGACGACCGCCTCGACGGGACGATAACATTCACCGATATCGTCACCGGCGTCACAAATTTAAGCGATGTCATGGGCACGAGCCCGACGCCGGACACGGAAGGCTCTCGCGCAGTATATTCAGCGTTTATCGAGACGGCTGTGCCGCTTGTCAGTCCGGAAATGGACATACCGCTGATCCAACGGTTGGACTTGCAGCTTGCGGCGCGGTTTGAGAGCTATTCGGATGTTGGCGAAGTAGCCAAGCCAAAATTCGCAGTCTCCTGGTATCCTGTCTCATGGCTGCAAATTCGCGGGGCGTATGCTCGCGGTTTCCGGGCGCCGAACCTCGAGCAGATAAACGCAAATGGCATACGCCGCGTAAACACCGGTCGCGAAGACTGGATCGTTTGCGAGGCGACCGCTCGAGCGAACATGACCGCCTTCGATACCGGTGATTGCGACGGCAACTCTGTTGAAAGCGTTCGTTCAGGCGGCCCCAATCTGCAGCCGGAAAACAATCAAAACTTCTCTCTGGGCGCTGTATTCCAGCCGGAAGGGTCGGGCCTTACGATCACAGTCGACTATTGGAAGATTAAACAAACCGACGTCGTTGGCATCTTTGGCGATCAAAACCAGATTTCCCTCGACTATCTCCTGCGCACGCAAGGCAGTTCAAACCCGAATGTTGTTCGCGCCGATCCGGACGCGGCAGCAATCGCCTTGTTTACGGCGGCGGGCCTTACGCCGGCCGGCGAAATTCTTGAAGTTCGGGACGACTATGTAAACCTCAATCCGAGGGAAGCTTCGGGCCTCGACTTTGGTTTGCATTATGACTTCGATACCGGCATTGGCGATTTCAGTTTCTCGGCCAACGCCGCTCACCTTCTCGACTTCTTCCAGGATCCGTCCGCAGCCGGCGCTGACCTGCTTGCTGCAATCGAGGCCGGATCCATCAGCGACGAAGTTGACATTCCCGGACAGGAAACTCTGGTCGAACAGAATGGACGGCCGAAATGGCGCGGCACCGCAGGCCTGACATGGAGAAATGGACCGTTCGGCGCTGGCGCCTTCGGCCGATACATTGGACCTGTCACCGACACGTCCGTAACTGGTCCGGGCGGTGAAATATTCCGTGTCGACGACTGGATGTCAGTCAATCTCTATATCCAATACACGATTGACAATGCGGGCCCAGCGTCAAACACGCGGCTGCGTTTCGGCGTGCGAAACATCACGGATGAAAAACCGCCGCTTGCAGATGAGTTTGCGACCGGGTTTTACGAGGAGCTTCATTCGAGCCGTGGTCGCTATTGGTACGGTTCGATCCGCAAGGAATTCTGATCGAACCTCCCTGGTGTCGGGCGACTGCGTATCTTGTCGCCCGACATCAAGATACCATCAATCTAACAATTCGGACGAATAATGAGCCCGAAACTCACTATAGTTGTATTTGTCGCCATCTACGCGATTGTGCTTAGCGCCGCGCAAGCATGTGAAAACGAATTCGCCAAACTGGACGCGGACTTTGAAGGCGCACGCATGTCGGATTGCGTTGCAAAAAAGAAGAGCTTCAATATTCGCATCGATCCAGAGAACAAACCGATTAACCCGAGCCCGTGGTACGCCTTTCGCGTAACGCCAAAGCAAGCCGGCGAGATCAAAATCGTATTGCGATATTCCCACTCCGCTCACCGATACCGCCCAAAACGCAGCGAGGACGGGACGCGATGGCGTCTCATCGATCCAAAACAAGTACGCGAAAGGCGGAAGGGAAAGAAGGTCATCTTGCGCGTCGCCGCTGAAGAAACTCCGTTCATTATTTCCGCACAAGAACTCCTTCTGACGGGCGCTTACGAAAAGTGGACTTCCGACATCGTTGATCGGGCCTCGCTCAGAACTGAAGTTATCGGCGAAAGCGTGGAAGGGCGTCCCCTCGTCGCAATTGTGTCAGAGCCAAACAGAGAGGCTGACAAAAAGGAGCACGTGTTGCTCCTTGGCCGTCAGCATCCGCCGGAATTGACGGGCGCCTTCGCCATGCTCCCATTTCTGGAAACCATTTTTGCCGATACGGCTCTCGCCAAAAGCTTTCGGGACCGATTCCACATCACAGCGGTTCCGCTCATGAATCCGGACGGCGTCGTGCATGGCAACTGGCGTCACAATATGAACGGCGTCGATCTCAATCGCGACTGGGGACCGTTTACGCAACCGGAAACGCAGGCGGTTAAAAAGATTATCGACGGCATTGCCGGAGACAAGAACAGCGAAATGCGTCTCATGCTGGACTTTCACTCAACTAACCGGAACGTGTTCTATACACAGTTCCGGAATGTTGAAACGATACCGCCGAAATATACCGATGATTGGATCGCCGGCGCTCGTGAAAGGCTGGAAGGTTACGAGTTTGAATACGCTGAGCGCGAAACGACGGAACTGCCCACGTCAAAGAACTATATTCACGGTCGCTTCGGCGCCCCGGCGATTACCTATGAACTCGGCGATCAAACCGATCGCCGCCTCGTTCGCGCATCGGCTGTGGTTTTTGCGGAAGAAATGATGAAAACCCTGCTCGCCAGCGATCCGTCATTGGAAGACAAGGCCAGCCCCGTCAGCGAAAAGTGATCAAACGGTTCGACGGCGATATCCAACACGCGGAATTTCGCGCCGCCGTCATCGATACCGGATGAGCGATTTCTCTCTGCCGGTTCGGGTATTGGAGCCGGCACATAAGTTTTGCGCTCAGCCGGCGATGGCTGCGTCGCGGCATCGCCTGCTAGTCCGCTCGCAAACCATGCGCCGCCATAAAAGGCGCCCGCCGTAGCTGAAAGTGCGAGAATCAGGGAAAGTTTTGATGGGGATGGCATTATGGCTTCTCGCTTTAATTCGTTCTGTTCTCGCCGTCGTTCGAAACGACGCGCTCAGCGCGCGGGCGCCACTCCGGCGTTCCAAATAGATACATCCACGCATCGCCAAACCCTTTGGCCGTAAGAACGTTCTTTCCAATGCGCCAAAACCCATGAAAGAACGCGACAAAGGGGCTTGCTACAAATCGAACGGGTGAATTGATTTCCGGGATTGGCTTTACAAGGCCGTAAATCGGTTTTTCTTCTTCGCGAACATATGTGCCAAACAAGCGATCCCAGAGGATAAATATGCCTGCATAATTTGCGTCGAGATATTTTTTGTTGGAGGCGTGATGGACCCGGTGATGACTTGGGGTGTTGAAAACCCATTCAAAAGGTTTTGGCAAACGCTTTACTGCTTCCGTATGCAACGCGGTTTGATAAACCTGCACAAGCATTTCTGAAAAGAAAACCACGAATGGATTGAAGCCCAGCAGCACCAACGGCAAATGGAATATGATCGGCCAAACCCCGTCCATGGGACCGAACCGGTAAGCAACGGAAATATTGAAGAAAGGCGAGGAATGGTGAACGGAATGGGTCGCCCAGGCGGCATTCACGCGATGCATGAACCGGTGCTCCCAATAATAGGCAATGTCGGCGAGCACGACACAGACCAATATCGTCGCCCAGTTGATTGGAATTTCAAACCACGCGAACTGCGCGGCGCCGAAATAGGCTGTTATATATAGCCCCGCGAGCAGGAACAGATTGATGATGATGAAAGCGGCAAGCGTGATGTAATTCGTAATGGTGTCGCCGATCATTGACCATTTGAGCTTTTTGAGCGCCGCATACCGGACGATTTCAAATAGCAGGAACGCAAGCGCAAATACGAAAAACCAGTCACCGATCCAGCCTTCCCATCCATAGATCTCGGTTTCCGTTAAAGGAGTAAACAGCCAATCCATCGCACCCGCTCGTTTGTTTGTCGGTGTTGACAATTTACCTACCGTCGCCATAATTGATTGTCAACTTTGATAATCTATTCGCAATTCATGGCCCGACCCAGCATTAAAGAAGAACGCCGCGATCAAATCCTGTCGGCTTTTGAAGCCTGTGTTGTGCGGTTCGGACTTGAGGGCGCAACGCTTGAGAGGATCGCTGAAGAAGCCGACCTCGCGCGCGCACTCATCCGACACAATGTTGGCAATCGAGATGATCTACTGAACGGGTTGGTTGAGCGCTTTTTGGCGCGCTCGCGCGCCGCAACAGACGCAATGATTTCCGGCCTGCCAAATCGTAGGCAGACGATCGCTCTGATCGAACGCTTGTTTGATACAGATGATTTTGATGAGGATCTGATGTTACTGGCCGAAGCACTTATTGCGGAAGCGGCCAATGATAAGCAGCTTGCTGCGAAAATGCGGCGGTGGACTGCTGGTTTTGTCGCCGCAATAGAGCAAGTCGTGCAAGACGAATTTCCACGCGCCAGCAAGACAGACGTCGCCGCTGTCGCCGCCGGCATAACCGGGATATATTTCAACGTCGTATCACTGTGGCCCTTGGGCGAAATGCCCAAACTACTGAAAGCTTCGAAAAGAGCCGCACTTTTGCTCGTCGGAAGCTTGAACGCCGCGCCCTGACTTCGCACAACCTGTTCAATTTATGGTTGGAGCGTGAAAACCAACATTGCCCTAGCGAATTCAATTGCTCTATGAACGCAAAATCACCGACTCGTTCTCATTGCAACTTGAGAAAAATCAGTAAATTGGAAGCCATTTTAAAGCGCGTGAGCATATGAAAGCGATACAAACATTTTACTCCGATTTTCCGGCAATCGCAGATTACGCACAGCCGCTCTCGGCGCTCACAGCGATTATTGGCGTCGCCGTGCTTGCGTATGTCGCCAACCTGGTCACGTGCAGAGTGATCGTAGCTCTCATCAAGCGCATGGTGTCGCGCACAAAGTCCCGGCGAGATGACATTCTTGTCGAGCGCCGCGTCTTTGAGCGCCTGTCGCAGCTCGCGCCGGCGCTCGTCATCTACGCCTTGGCGCCGCTCGCGCTTGAGGCTTATCCGGCGATCGCCGCGTTCGTCGTCAACCTGAGCCTTGTCTATATGATCATCACCGGCGTCTTGTTCGCTGACGGACTGATTAACGCCGGGCTGGCAATTTACGCCACATTTCGGATTTCACGAGACTTTCCGGTCACCAGTTTTTCTCAAGTTGCGAAGCTCATCCTCTATTTTCTGGGTTTCATCGCAACGCTTTCCGTGTTGCTCGGCCAATCGCCGATGACATTCATTGCCGGGCTTGGCGCCTTGGCTGCGGTTTTGATGTTCGTGTTCAAGGAACTGATCCTCGGGCTTGTGGCCGGCATTCAACTTTCCGCCAATCGGATGGTCGCCGTCGGCGACTGGATCGAAATGCCTAAATACGGCGTCGACGGCGACATCATGGAAATCGCGCTGACGACAGTCAAAATCCGCAATTTTGACAAAACGATTACCACTGTGCCGACGCAGGCGTTGATCAATGAGAGCTTTAAGAACTGGCGCGGCATGACGGAAACGGGCGGCCGGCGCATTAAGCGGTCCATTCATATCGACGTCTCATCAATCCGTTTCTGCGATGAGGAGATGCTCGCCCGTTACGCGAAGATCCAGCATATCGCCGGCTACATTGAGGAAAAACGCCGTGAAATTGCCGAGTACAATGAACAAAAGAGCGTCGATCACTCGACGCTCGTCAATGGTCGGCACCTAACCAACATCGGCACGTTCCGCGCCTATGTGGAGGCCTATTTGCGGAACCATCCGAAGATTTCCCAGGACCTTACACTGCTGGTGCGCCAACTTCAGTCAACGGCGCACGGACTGCCGATCGAAATTTATGTCTTCACAAACGATACGAACTGGATCGCCTATGAAGGCATTCAAGCCGATATTTTTGATCACATTTTTGCCGCCGCTCACGAATTCGATTTGCGCATATTCCAGGACCCGACCGGCGCGGATTTCAGCACGGTCGGACCAGCGGGATAAGTTTCAATCACGCACCGACGTAGGCCGTTTTAACCGTCGTATAAAACTCCGCCGCATATCGCCCCTGTTCGCGCGCGCCGTAGCTTGACGATTTCGTGCCGCCAAAGGGCACGTGATAGTCGACGCCCGCAGTCGGCAGATTGACCATGACCATGCCGGCCCTGCTTTCGCGCTTGAACCGCGTCGCCGACCTGAGCGATGTGGTGCAAACGCCTGCTGACAGGCCGAATTCGGTGTCATTGGCAAGCGCGATCGCCTCATCAATGTCAGCCGCCTTAATAACCGCCGCGACGGGACCGAAAATTTCCTCGCGATTGATGCGCATCGCATTGTTCGTTCCAGCAAACAGCGCCGGCGCCATGTAAAAGCCAGGTGTCTCACCTTCAATGAGACCGCCGCCACAAAGAAGTTCCGCGCCCTCTTCCTTGCCGATATCGACATAGCGAATGTTCTGATCGAGCTGGCGTTGATCGACCACCGGACCGATCTGCACGCCATCATGAAGAGCGTTGCCGACCCGCAGGCTCTCGACCTTTGCTTTCAGCGCATCGACGAACTGATCGTGTAAAGACGCTTCGACGATTAACCGCGAGGAGGCCGTGCAGCGCTGACCGGTTGAAAAGAACGCGCCGTTAAGAGCGCAATCGACAGCGTTGTCGATATCCGCGTCCGCAAGTACGACGAGCGGATTTTTGCCGCCCATCTCCAACTGGTATTTTGCGCCGCGAGCGCTGCACGCCGCAGCAACGGTCGCGCCCGTTCCGACTGACCCGGTGAAGGAAACAGCATTGACGTGCGGGCTATCGAGAAAGGCCTGCCCGACTTCCCGGCCGCTTCCCATGACAAGGTTGAAAACTCCGTCCGGCAAACCGGCGCGGGAAATAATCTCGCTCAGCGCCCAGGCGCTGCCCGGTACAAGTTCCGCCGGCTTGAATACCACCGTGTTTCCAAAAGCGAGGGCCGGCGCAATTTTCCAGGCGGGAATGGCGATAGGAAAATTCCATGGCGTGATGATCCCGATAACGCCTAATGGTTCGCGGCTAATTTCAACATCGACCCCCGGACGAACAGAGTTCAGATATTCGCCATCGATGCGCAGGGCTTCGCCGGCGAAAAACTTGAACACTTGTCCGGCGCGCGCTGCTTCGCCAATCGCTTCCGGCAGGGTCTTGCCCTCCTCCTGCGCCAGCAGTCGCCCCAGTTCTTCCTTGCGTGCGAGAATCTCTGAGCCGATCGCGTCGAGACAATCAGAACGCTGCTGAATGGAGCTTCGCCGCCAGCTCTCGCTTGCTTCAGCCGCCGCGGCGATTGCTGCGTCAGCCTCGTTCCGGCCGGCGCGCGCATATTCCCCGACAAGGTCATTCGTATCGGACGGATTGATGTTGCGGACGACCGAAGCAGCCGACGTCCACTCGCCGCCTATGAAATTTTGAAATGCTGACACGTAAGCCTCCATGCGTAGGTTCTTTAGGAATTCAATGTGCGAAACGCGCCGGTGAAAACGGCGCTGCGGGAATGTGCGGCGCGCGCTCCCCAATGATTTCCGCCGCCAGCCGTCCGGTTCCCGGGGCCATCATCAGGCCCGTCATGCCGTGGCCGGTTGCGATAACGGCGTTTTTCACTTTCGGCGCGCGGCCGATTATCGGCAGGCTGTCCCATGTCATGGGCCGCCAGCCAAACCATGCCTCTTTCGGATCTTCTGACGGCGGCGCCTGATAATAATCGCGCGCGCTTTGCTTAAGCTGCATCACTCGCTTTTCCGGAAGCGCATCGTCAAACCCGACGAATTCCATTATCGATCCGAAACGCAAACCGTCCTCAAACGGCGTCACGGCGACATTGCGTTCCGGCAGGACGGCGGCGGTTTTTGGATGCGTCGCCGGCCGCGGAAACGTTATCGAATACCCTTTCCCGGGTAACACCGGAATATTGCATTCAAGGTCGGCGGCGAATTGCGGGCTGAACGCGCCCGCTGCGATGACGACGCCCTCGACATCATATGCGCCGTCGGTTGTAACAACAGTGCGTATGCGCCCGCCGCTTTTTTCCAGCGCCATAACATTGCAGTTTTCGACAAATTCAACGCCGGCGGCGCGCAACTCGCCTGCCCAGGCCGCCGCCAACTGATCGGGACGCAGCAACGCATCGTCTTGATAATAGTAACCGCCGGCGAGGCCTGACCTGATTGCCGGATCAAATTCCGGCAAGTCATCGCCATCTATGCGCCTGGCGGCAACGCCGAAATGTTCCGTCAGTAATTCATCTGTTCTGGAAAAATCATCTGCGGCTCGTTGTGACCGGAAGAGGTATGTCAGACCGGTTTTTTTCCAGCCGCAGTCGAAAGAACCACTGTCGAAAAGCGCATCAAATTCACGAAATGAAGAATCGAGAATTGACTTTATGTGACTTCCATTTTCGAGCATGCGGCCCCGCGCACATCCCCTTGCAAATTGCAAAAACCAGTTTGCGAATGCGAAACTGAATTGCGGCTTCACCAGAAACGGCGCGTCGCGATCAAAAATTGATCTAAACGCCTCTTTTATGGCGCCTGGGGAATTGAGCGGCAGAACGTGGCTCGGAATAACATGGCCGCAATTCTTGCTTGAGCATCCGCCGGCGATCGTTCCTTTGTCCAGAACGATAACTTTCCGACCGTCCGCGGCAAGATAGTGCGCGCAGGCGATGCCAATGATCCCTGCCCCGATAACAGCGATGGTTTCCTTGCCGCTCATGCAATGCCGGACCGGAAAGGATCGTCTTCCTGAAAGACGAGCTTTGTTTCACCGCAGATATAGGCTGAGCCTGTGATTGACGGAATGATGCGTCCGTTCTCACCTTCCCGGTAGGTCGCAGCGAACCGGCTGCCGACAATGCTCTCCTGAATCCAGTTCTCGCCCGGCCCGAGTTTGCCATCCGCCGCAAGACAGGCGAGCTTTGCGCTGGTGCCCGTGCCGCACGGGGAACGATCGTAAGCGCCGCCGGGGCACAACACGTAGTTCCTGCTGTCGGCGCCGCTCGGCGCTGGTTCAAAAAATTCCACATGATCGATCTCGGCGCCGTTCTCGCCTGTGATGCCCGATTGGGCGAGCGCGCGCCTGATTTCTGTGGATGCATAGGTAAGCGCCGGAATGTTTTCACGCAGCAACGGCGCCGGCGCCCCATCGACAAGAAAGAACCAGTTGCCGCCCCACGCAATATCGCCGGTGACCGTCCCAAGACCGGCAACGTCGACGCGAACGCCTTTGCGATATCGATAGCTTTCGACATTCTCGACCCGAGCCGTATTTGCAGTGATCAAGTCGACATCGACGGCGCCCACCGGTGTTTCAAACTGGTGTGCGCCGGGTTTGATGCGGCCGAGATATGCAAGAGTCACCGCAAGACCGATAGCGCCGTGACCACACATGCCGAGATACCCGGCCGTATTAAAGAAGATAACGCCGGCAGAACATGCAGCGTCGTTCGGCGTGCAGAGAAGCGCGCCGACCGCAGCATCGGACGAGCGTGGTTCGCAGACCGCCATGGTGCGATAGTGATCGAATTTCGCGGCGAACAGCGCGCGCCGTTCGAACATGGACCCCGCTCCGAGATCCGGACCGCCCTCAATGATGACGCGCGTCGGCTCTCCGCCAGTGTGCGAATCGATGACGTGCACGGCGGCGCCCGATCAATCTTCTTTGCCGGGCCAGCTCGACCACCATTCTCGGAACTGGCGCCAGCTTTGTTCCAGGAATGCTTTTTGCGGCGGCGACAGCGCATCGGCCGCGTTGAGCTGGGATGCGTATTCTTCGCAACCTTCGAGAACCATGAGATGCTTATAGTAGAGCACAAGGTCCGGCCCTTCATCAAAGGTTGAAAGGACGTGCAGCGCCTCATCCAGTTCCTTGGCGAGACGCCGGGCCGTCGCATCACCGCCGGCCGCACGCTGACAAAGCTCCACAAGACGCAACACTTCGCGCGGCAAGGCGTTGCCGACGCCGGTAATGGCGCCGCCGGCGCCGCAATTCACAAAGCCATGAAAGACCTGCGTATCGACACCGACCATCAAGGTGAGGTCGGGGTCTGCTGAGGTTATGTGTTCGGCCGCATAGCTGAGCGACGACGCACCGCCAAATTCCTTAAAGCCGATGAGGTTTGCATGCTGCTCGCGAATTTTGAAAAACAAATCGGCCTTGGTCTCATAGCCATAATAGGGACTGTTGTAGATTACTGACGGCAGTGACGGGGCGGCGTCCAAAATGGCGCTGAAGTGATGAAACTGAGCGACCGGTGAAACGCCGCGGGAAAGGACGCGCGGGATCACCATCAGGCCGGCAGCGCCGACCGTTGCGCCGTGGCGGGCCAGGGCGACGGCGCGAGCCGTGTTCTGCGCACCCGTTCCCACAATCACCGGAACGCCTTTGCTGCAGAGGGCTTCAACACCCTCCATGCGCTGCTCGTCGGTCAAAAGCGGCCAATCTCCCATCGATCCGCAATAGACAACCGCGCGCATGCCTGCGCCGATTAGTTCTTCGCCCTTGCGCGCGAGCGCTTCAAAATCTGGGCTTCCCGCCGCATCACACGGGGTCATCAAGGCGGGAATAACGCCCGAAAACACGGGCTGGCTTTCTGGCATTTTTAAATTCCTCCGGCGGCGGTGTTTGGTCAGCCCCTAATTATCACGGCATGAAATGCGAGTCTTTGCGCAAACTCTATCAAAAACTTCATTTTTTGCATAAACTATAAGAAATATCGTAAGCTGACGCCAATCGTAAAGCCTATGTTTGACAAGCATTTCTCACCATTTGAAGCGCTCTTTGACAGCCTCGCCGACATTGTATTTTTTATCAAAGATATCGAAGGCCGATATGTGGTTGTCAACGAGACTTTGCTTAAACGCTGTGGTCTTGCAGACAAAACAGAGCTGATCGGCAAAACACCGGCAGAAGCTCTCGGGCCCGAACTTGGCGTCAGCTATGAAAAACAGGATCAGGCCGTGCTTGCGACCGGGGAGCCAATCGTCAATCAGCTTGAGCTTCATGTCTATCCAAACCGCACCGTCGGCTGGTGCCTCACCAACAAGCACGCCCTGCATGATCGCGACGGCGCCGTTTCCGGGCTCGCCGGCGTCTCTCAAGATTTGCGCTCCGCCGATCGCCACAATAGTGAATACCAGAAACTTCAGTCAGTTATCACGTATACGGAGGACCATCTCGCCGATCCGCCGGATATAAGAACGCTTTCAAGTATTGCGGGCATGTCGCCATTTCAACTCGATCGCCGCATGCGTCAGGCGTTCGGCCTGTCGACCGGGCAATGGGTTCTCAAACAGCGTCTAGATCTTGCACGTAAAGAGCTGGCTGAAACCGATACGCCGATTGCTGAGATTGCGCTTAACGCAGGATATCGCGATCAAAGCGCGTTTACCCGGCAATTCCACCGCGCAACAGGTCTCACGCCATCGACTTTTCGTCGCGCGCGCGGAACCTAGCGATCAACGAACGGTTCGGTAAAGCTCGGTTGCGGTTCTGTGAACCACGCCGCGCCGGTCTCCGTCATATAGAAATGGTCTTCGAGACGAATGCCGAATTCGCCGGGAATGACAATCATCGGTTCATTCGAAAAACACATGCCCGGCGCCAGCGGCGTTCTGTCAGCCAGCATCAGATAAGGGCCTTCGTGGATGTCGAGCCCAATGCCGTGGCCTGTCCGGTGCGGCAGGCCGGGAAGGCGATATTCTGGACCAAGGCCATGGGATTCCAGAGCGCGTCGCGCTTCTCGGTCAATCTCGCCGCAGAGGACGCCGGGTTTTGCTGCATCGAACGCCGCCCGTTGCGCGGTTTTTTCAATTTCCCATATTCGCTGCGCTTCTGCGCTCGGCGTTCCGAACGCATAGGTGCGTGTGATGTCGGAATTATAACCGTCCACGGTGCATCCCGTATCAATCAATACGACGTCGCCGTCCTCAAGCGCCGGATCGCCCGGCACGCCGTGGGGGTGCGACGTGCCCTCGCCAAATTGCACGGCGCAAAAAGTATTGCCGCCGTCAGCGCCGATTGCGCGATGGGCGTTGTCGATAAACGCACGCACTTCGCTTGCCCGGATGCCTGGGCGCAAAATCTTGGCGGCGCGGCGATGGACCTCAAGGGTCATTTGCTTCGCCTCGCGCAAGAGCGCGAGCTCGGTTTCTGACTTGATCGCCCGCAGTGCAGTCGTCATCGACTCTGCATTTCCGACGGCAACAGAAGACGCTGCCCCCTTGATGCGTTCAAAAAGCCACAAAGGACAATTCGGATCTATCGCTGCGGATTTGACCCCGGCGTCGGCGAAAATTTCCGCCGCCAGCGCGTTGGGATCTTCGTCTTCTTCCCAATAGCGACAGTCCGCCTCAATCTGCAGGACGGGGCGAAGCGCGCTGTCTTCAAATTTCGGACAGATCGCAACGGCGTCGTTCGCCGTGATGACAAGACCGACAAGGCGTTCGCTTAGGCCCCACGGGACGCCGGCAAAATATCGAAGGTTTGACCCCGCCACGAGCAGAACGGCGTCGTCGCCGCGCTCCTGCATCAATGTGCGCAAGCGCTCGATGCGCGCCTCGCGTTCTGATTTGCTGATGCGCGCCACTCTCGAAGTCGGCGGCGCGATCGCCTCCAACTCCGCTGCAATCGTTGATCCGCCCACGCTCATATTCGTCGCTCGCTGTTCAATGGTCTGATGCCTCGCCGCCTAGCACATTGCGCCGGCAAGTCCATCCGTGCTTATCGCTGGCTCGGCCAGGTGTCGCTCAAACGATAGCCCGTCGGCCAGGGATCACCGGGATCCAGCATCAACTGCCGCTTCCCCATTATCCAGGCGCGACCTTCAACGCTGGGCCTTATCGCCGCCACGCCGGCGATCTCCGTTTCGCTTTCAATGCGTCCGATAAACTCAGAATCGAGGAGCGATTTGAATACGACTTCATCGCCGACCCGCGCCTCGCCCATGGCGTGCATCTGCGCCAGGCGGGCCGAGACCGCCGTCCCTGTGGGCGAGCGGTCGATCTTGCCCGGCCGGATCGCAACACAATGGCGCGCCGTTAGGCGGCCGTCTATTTCCTCCGCCGGATGCATCATCAAACAAAACGTAATCTCATTCATTTCCTCTAGCGTCGGATGCTGAAACCCAAGCTGTTCATCAGCAGCATGAGCAATTTGCATTCCTGTATTCGCAAGATCGCGCGCTTCATCGGGCGAAAGAGAAAACCCGAGCGCGGCTGCGTCCACCGCTACAAAGCTGTCGCCGCCAAAAAGCACATCAACTGTTAGCGAACCAATTCCCGGAACATCAATCGGCGCGCCGCTGCAATCAACAAAAGACGCGATGTTTGTGAACCGAACGCTTTCGACCTTGCCGTTTCTGCACCGGGCGACAACATCGACAAGCCCGCCGGGCATTTCGATAGCAAAGCGCGTGACCGGCTCCTCCATCGGAACAATGCCCGTCTCCAGCGCAACCGTTGCAACGCAGATCGCATTTGACCCGGACATTGGAGGCACGGTTTCCGGCTCAAAAATGATATTTCCGATTGCCGCTTCCGGATCCTTTGGCGGCGTCAGAACATTCACATGCCGAAACACGCCGCCGCGCGGCTCATTGAGGAGGAAGTCTTTCAGCTTGCCGTCCCGGGCGAGAAACCGCGACTGTTCCCACAAGCTGTCAGCGGGCGGCAACTCGACGCCGCCGACCACGACGTCGCCCACTTCGCCTTCAGCGTGGCATTCGACAATGTGAATAGTGTTTTTCGTGTGCATCCCGTTTCCGCTTGCCGTTTCCCCCTCTTTGTCTCGAACTTCGCCATTGTCTCGATCACGAGCACCCGGCTTCATCCGGACCGTATATGGTATTAGGTCATCCCGGCGCGCAAAACCGCCTTAATGCTTGGCATTTTCGCGCCACGCCCTGTATATTGTATCCAATTTCGACGCACAAGCCATGAGCGTACATGACATATATCCCCCTAAAACGCCCCAAGCGCCGCGCCCATTGAAGAAGGCATGACCTTAACGGTGGAGCCAGGATATTACGAACCCGGCGAATACGGCATTCGCATCGAAATCCTTTATGAAACTGCCGCCGCCGCCAAACCAGGATTCCTAGAAATGCGCCCCATGGCGTTCGCGCCTATCCAGCGAACCATGATCGACATTGCATCGCTGACACAAAATGAAACGAAATGGATTGATACGTATCATTGCGCAACGGCAAAGAAGGTTGCGCCGCTTTTGTCCGAGGCAAGCAAGATGGCGTGGCTGGAGCGGGCCACGGAGCCATTAAGAGATTGAGAAATCAGTCAGCGGTTATTGCCCGACCGTCAGAGGCAATCAAAGAAATAAAACGCCCGCTTCGTCGCCGTTCTGCCAGACCCGAGCAACTCTGGTCGGCGCCCGATAGCCGTCAATAACCAGCGTGAAACGCGAGGGTAAACCTTTTGCCCCTTCGATGACGATCTTGGCGCCCGCCCTGCTGATATCGCGGACAACGCAATTCATCTCATCGCCCTCCAGGGTCACGACCACACCAAATTTATAGCATGCTACACGTTCAGCTTTGCGGGCGACTTTGCGCTTTCGCGCGTTGAATTCCTCCTGGAGCTCTGAAAACCGCACCGGCGGCGCGTTTTTTATTGCCGCCAGCCGGGTGCTGACCGAACGGGTTTCTTTTTTTCCAAACATTTTTTCCGCCGGCCATGCACGGCAGATCAGCGCCAAATAGGCTCAAATCTGCTCTTTCTGAACAAAGAGCAGATACTATGAGTTCAAGTACTTACAAAGTATAAAACCAATACAATTTTTCAAGTTATATTTAGTTATTCTAAGCTGAACCGAATTTCTTTGAGGTGGGGAACCCCTTTGGCGCGATCCGGCCGGCCTGCGCCCGCTTGCCCACATAAGATTTCCAATCGTCAATTGTCTGCACGCGCCCGGAACGGTCGACCCAGGTCAGGCCTTCCGAACTATTGAATATCTTGGCGTCGGCCAGCCCGCCCTTCTGATATTTCTGCAAGACAACGCCTTTGCCGCGGGTCATTTCCGGGAGCTCGGCGGCAGGGAAGACCAGAAACTTTTTGTTATCGCCGACAACAGCGAGCATGTCGCGTTTTCCAACTTCTCCGTCAAAGGGTCGACAGACCGCCGCTTCCGCGCCCGCCGCCGGATTTAAGACCTGCTTGCCCTTTCGCGTATTTGAGATGCAATCATCTTCGGGCGCGATAAACCCATGCCCCGACGACGATGCGAGAAGGATGTTCCGGCCTCCTTCAAACAGGAACGCCGCAACGACAGCGTCATCATTGCCCATATCGACCATCAGTCGAATTGGTTCGCCGTGACCGCGACCGCCCGGCAGCGATGCGACGTCTATGGAGTAGAATTTTCCATTTGAGGCGAAGAGCATCAACCGATCATTGGTCATGGCCTTAACAACAAAGCCCTGACGATCGCCGTCTTTGTATTTTACACTACCCGCGTCTTCGATGTGGCCTTTGAGAGCGCGCACCCAACCTTTTTCTGACAGAACAACCGTAACCGGTTCTTTTTCGACCAGCACGTCAAGATCGATTTCATCGACGTCGGGAGCCTCCGCGATTTCCGTGCGGCGCCGACCAAGATCGGACTTCGGATCGAAGGTCTTGCGTACTTCCCTCAATTCATCCGCGATCTTCTTCCACTGGGCGTCATCGGATTTAAGGAGCGCCTTTAAGGCTTTCTGTTCGGCTTTGAGATTTTTGTGCTCTGTTTTGATCTCCATTTCTTCAAGCTTGCGCAGAGATCTCAGGCGCATGTTGAGGATTGCTTCAGCCTGCACGTCAGAGAGCTTAAACGCCTTCATCAATTCCGCCTTCGGTTCGTCCTCATACCGAATAATGCGGATCACCTCGTCGAGGTTAAGATAGGCGATGAGAAAGCCATCGAGAATTTCCAGGCGCCGGGCAATTTTTTCCAGGCGAAACTTGGTTCGGCGGACAAGGACTTCCTTGCGATGGTCCAGATAGGCCTGAAGAACATCGCGCAGACCCATGACGCGCGGCGCGCCGTCTGCCCCCAAAACATTCATGTTGAGCGAAAAGCGCGATTCAAGGTCGGTTTGCTTGAAAACCGCCTCCATCATGGCGGCGGCTTCAATATTGCCCGAGCGCGGCTCAAGAATGAGCCGGATATCCTCTGCGCTTTCATCGCGAATATCAGAGACTGCAGGCAGTTTCTTCGACTGCACAAGCTCTGCGACCTTTTCGATCAGGCGCGATTTCTGAACCTGGTACGGGATCTCGGTTACGACCACCTGATATCGACCGCGTCCCAGGTCTTCCGTATGCCAGCGAGCGCGCACACGAAATCCGCCGCGCCCTGTTGCGTAAGCTTCCTCCATGGACGCGGCGTCTTCAATGCACACGCCGCCGGTCGGGAAATCCGGTCCCTTGACGTATTTCAGAAGCGTTTCGGTGCGCGCCTTCGGCGTTTTGATGAGATGAAGTGATGCGTCGATGAGCTCTGCAACATTGTGCGGCGGAATGGATGTCGCCATGCCGACGGCAATGCCGCTGGCGCCGTTTGCCAGCAAGTTTGGAAATGCGGCGGGAAGGACGACGGGTTCCTTGCCCTCCCCGTCATAGGTCTCACGAAAATCGACGGTGTCGTCATCAATGCCGTCGAGCAGCAATTGCGCCGCCGCGGTTAAGCGGCTTTCCGTATATCGCATGGCGGCGGCGTTATCGCCGTCGATATTGCCAAAGTTGCCTTGCCCATCGACCAATGGAACGCGCACGGAGAAATCCTGCACAAGACGCACCATTGCGTCATAAATCGCCGCATCGCCGTGAGGGTGAAAATTCCCCATCACTTCGCCGACAACTTTGGCGGATTTTTTAAAACCGCCTCCGGCATTCAGTTTCATCTGGCGCATGGCGTAAAGAATGCGCCGATGAACAGGCTTCAGTCCGTCGCGCACATCGGGGAGCGCCCGCGCAGTGATGGTCGAGAGCGCATAAGCGAGATAGCGTTGAGACAACGCCTCATCAAAAGGCTCAAGGATGATTTCTTCCGGCTTTTGCTTCGGGGGCGACTTCGGTTTTCGGGTGCGGGCCATAAGCTCTACAACAAACTTCGATTTGACGTGGTAGCGATTAGCCCCTGCCGCCCCGCATGCGCAACCGATTTGCGAGGATTGAGCGCCCGGCGCGCCCGCTAAAGCGAGATTTCCACAGAGGGCCGTCGGCCCGGACGGTCTGGCCGCCGCGCGGCTCTATTGAGTTTGCCTGCAGACAGCGTCAATGAAGGCGACCATGATCGCCTTTCTAGTCGATGTTCTGGGTTTTCTTGCTCTGACCGCAGACCTCGCGGCGAAAGCGATTGGATTTTCCCCCTCGGCGTTTATCCGCGCGGCCGGCTCGCCCGAGGCGCAATCAGCGGCGATCCTCATTGCCTTTCTCGCTGGCGTTTCGGAGATGCTTGGACAAAGCGTTGTCCTCGTCGTCAATCGCGTGCCGCTTTATCGCTTTCTCGCCAGTCTTGGTTTTACCGGCGCCAGCTACGGATTGACGGTTGTGACGTGGAGCATTGCGGTTCTCATCGTGGCGCCGCTGACCCCTGTCGGCGCTGTCGGTCTTGGTGAATTTGCAGCCGTCACCGGCATTCTCGCGCTTGCATTCGCCCCGCGACTGTTCGGCGTCTTCTCAATTGCTCCCTATTTCGGCGCAGCGTTCGGCAATATGCTCGAAGTCTGGTCGATGGCGCTGGCGATGTTTGGGCTCCATACCGGCTTCGGCATGCCGATTGGCGCAGCGGTTTTCTGCGGCGGCGCCGGTTTCCTTTCGTCTTACGTGTTTCGAACCTTTATCGGGCGCCTTCTGGCTAAACCGCTCGGCCGTCTGCGCCGCATCGTCGCCGGATCTGCGCTTGAAAAGTCGCCGCAGCGGATCATCGAAGAGGTGCTGGCGCGTATCGACAGCGAGCCGCGCCGATGATTTCGGAGATCCTCGCCGTTTCCATTGGCCTCGGCGTCGTTGCCTTGTTGGCCACCGCGGCATTGGCGCCGCTCGAAACATTGAGCTGGTGGGCGGGCTGGACGGAACAGGATCTGGATGATGAAGCGCTGCAGCCTGAACTCGGCTGCGACGATCAACGTGCGGTTTACATCGTCTATCTTTCCGGCGTTGCGTCGATCTCCGGCAGGTACATGTTGCGACGGGAGGAGTTGTTCCTTCGCGCCCTCAGCGCGCGCATGCCGGACGCTGTCATCATTGACGATGTGTTTCCCTATTCGCCTGCCGGCTTGCCGCTGCTCGCGTCGCCTCGGCTATTCGACCGGCTCTGGAGGTGGATTCAAAAACTCGACTTGCAAGAACGTCGCACTCTGCTTCGAATACTGATTAATTTTCGCAACATCTATCAAGTAATGGTGTCCGCAGACCATCGCTACGGTCCCATATTCAGCCAGGGCGCCGCGGGCGTCGTGGAGACCGCGCTCAATCAGGCCGGATACAAAGCCCGAAGCGGCGCGCCGATTGTCCTGATCGGATATAGCGGCGGGGCGCAGGTCGCCGTCGGCGCCGCTCCGTTTTTGAAGGCGCGGCTTGGCGCGCCCATTCAAATTGTCTCAATTGGAGGGGTTGTGGCGTCTGATCCAGGTCTCGCCGCCGTCGATACGCTTCATTATTACCATGGCGATCGCGATCAGATTGAGAAAATTGGCGCTATCATGTTCGCCGAGCGCTGGGCGCTTTACGCTAATTCCCAATGGAATGCTGCAAAACGCTCTGGCCGCCTCAAAATGCACCAGCTCGCAAACATGGGGCACGCCGGACCAAAAGGGTACTTTGGCCTGCCAAAACGCGACGGGCGATCCAACAATGATAGGACCGCTGACGCCGTTGCATCGGTGTTATCGCGCATCACCCGAGAGTAGATCGATGACGCGACGACGCGCCTCGGGCAACTGACGATCAGACAAATGGAGAATCCGGGTTTCGAGAAAAAAACCGGTGGTCTTCAGCCCATCAAGCGCATCCTGTCGCATCGGCGTACTTTCAGCATCCAGAAAGAACGCCGGCAGGGGCAACAATTTATCTTTATACGGCGCACCCGCCTCAGCCGATACCGCGCAAGCCGAGCGCGGAGAGACATAAACAAGGTTCTCGCGGGCGCCCGTCGCCGCACAGCGGTCGAGCGTCAATCCGAAGCCAAGCTCAGCAAGAAGCCCCAACTCCCAACGCGCCATCAACGCCGGCCAGAGATCGGCGTCCTCGATATTGTCGAGCAAGACAGCCATTCCGCGATAGCTGGGCTGATGCGCCTCCCGTTCGGGCAACACCGCGCGCGCAGTCGCGCAGGCCGCGCCAAGACCGGCGAGTGAAAGCCGGTCCTGCATCGCTTCGGCGGCGCGGGCGCGAATCAGTTCCAGCGCAAAATGGCCGAGACTGTCCTCGCGTCCTTTCCACTCGGCCTTGACTTCATTGCCGGGCTGCAAAAGCGCGCGCATGCGTCGGCCCTGTCCCCCATAGACCAGCCCGGCGCGCACGCCGTGACTTTCGGTCAGAATATGGGCGACCGCGTGGGTTTCCCCGTGAGGGCGCGCGTCGAGCAGAATACCAACGTCTATCAAGGACATAACGCGTTTTTAATATCCTGGGTTCATTCGATGTTATCCAATTGTGATAGATAGTTCTGATGATTCTCATCGCGAATTGCGCGATAGGTAATCATTACAATTGTAACTACTTGATCCGTAAGGGCGCCAGCGTCCGGTTGAGTAAGGTGTGGGGTTCTCATGATGAATATCCGGGCAATTGCGGGCCTTATCTTCATGGCTCTTGCGGCAGCTTGCAGCCAAAGCAGCAGTCCGCCCGCCCCTCCGCCGACCGGAACGCCCCCTCCGCCGCCGCCTCCGCCGCCAGCGGGCATGGTGACAATTTCCGGCGCTGTCACGTTCGACCTTGTCCCGCTTAACCCGGCCACAAACGGGCTCGATTACAGCGCGATCACCCAGTCGCCCGCCCGCGGCATTATCGTTGAGGCCCTCGACGCCGGCGGCTCTGTTCTCGATACAACCGTTACCAATGGCTCCGGCCAGTACTCCGTAACAGTCAACTCAAACACAAATGTGCGCATTCGCGCCCGTGCACGGATGACGGAATCAAATATCGCAAGCTGGACCGTAACAGTGCGCGACAATACCAACAGTGATGCGGACTATGTGCTTGACGGATCGCTGACCAGTTCCGGGGCTGCAAACTCCACGCGCAACCTCAACGCCGCGTCCGGCTGGGGCGGTTCGTCTTACACCGGCACCCGCGCTGCGGCGCCTTTCGCACTTCTCGATGTCATTTACAATGCACTGATGTTGATCAACGGGACCGCCCCGGGAACCACCTTTCCAGAGTTGCAGGTCTATTGGAGCATCAACAATCGCGCTGCGAGCGGCGATATCGCCAATGGCGAGATCGGCACGACCTCCTTCCGCAGCGGCGGCGGTCTCCTTCCGACCATTCTCGTTCTCGGCAACGAGAACAGCGACACCGATGAATATGACCGCCATGTGATCGCGCATGAATACGGTCATTACGTTGAAAGCCAATTGTCCCGGTTGGATTCAATCGGCGGTTCGCACGCCCTCGGCCAGCGCCTCGACCCGCGCCTCGCCATGAGCGAAGGCTTCAGCAACGCTTTTTCGGCGATGGTTGAATCAGATCCAGTATATCGCGACAGCGGCGGCGCGGGGCAGGCCATCGGGTTTTCCTTCAATGTTGAATCGACGACCGCTGCGCCGAACGGATGGTACAATGAAGCCTCCGTTCAACTGGTGATTTACGATATTTTCGACAGCAACAGCGACGGCGTCGACGCCATCTCGGCTGGCTTTGGGCCCATCTATTCCGCATTGACCGATCCGAACTACATCAACGCCTCGCAGCCTACGACGTTGTTCGCGTTCATTGATTCTCTGCGCACCAACTCATCAATCAGCGATGCGGACATCAACGCCCTCCTCGCCGACCAAAGCATTATCGGAACCGGCCCGATTGGCGCCGGCGAGACCAATGACGGCGGCATTCCAAGCGTGTTGCCAATCGCAAAAACAGTTTCCGTCGGCGGCGGCGCGACGACCGTGTGTTCGTTCGACGACGCCGGAACAACGAACCGCCTGGGCAACTTTGACTTTTTGCTTCTTTCGATCTCCACGACAGGTTCGTACACATTGACGATGACGACCTCGTCCGGTCCGGCAAACCGCGACCCTGATTTTGTTGTCTTCCAGGGCAACAATTTTATTGCCAACGCCAACAGCACCACTGCGGACTCAGAAACCCTTACGCGAAACCTGCAAGCCGGCGACTACTGGATTTCAGCCAGCGACTTTCAAAATATCGATGATGGCGGATCGGCCGGCGACGCTTGTTTTAATTTTACTGTAAACTGACAAAGAGAACCGAGGCGTCGACAATGGCGAAACAACTAACTTTCCCCGCTTGTGTCTTATCGGCGATGCTTGCCGCGTGCGCCGCGCCGGAAAACACAGCTACCGAGACGACAAAGGCCTCGCCGGTGTTGACGGCAAAACCAGGCGCCGCTCTTTCGTTCAGCCACAGTTTGCGCGCACCGGTCGATCCCGGCGGAGACGGCGTGCTGCAATTGACAATCCGTGAAAACTATACGGGCGGCGCAATGCTTCTTGAGGCCTCTTCGCAAGACCTTAAGCTTGCTGACACGTCCCGTTCGAAATCTTTGTCCATGGATGGCGGCGACACCCACAATTGGGACATTTATTTCGACGCTGGCGCGGGCGGCGTATATTATGTCGATGTCACCGCCGCCGTTGATGATGGAAACGGCAATTTTTCATCTCGCAGCTACTCCGCCGCCGTACAAGTTGGCGATGAAGCGAGTTTTGAAAAAACAAGCGCAGACGTAGCCCGCGATGCAGAGGGTGCTGCGGTTGTCGTGATGGAAGCGGAAGAGACGATCGAAGACTAAGCCAAGTCTTAGCCGACATCGTCCAGACCGATCTGGCGCAAACGCGCCGCCTCATCCGCCCAGCCCTGGCGCACTTTGACATGTATAAACAGATGAACCGGCGCGCCCAAAAGCGCGGCCAACTCCTCGCGAGCGGCTGCGCCGATGGCTTTCAGAGTCTGGCCGCCCTTGCCGAGGACAATGCCCTTTTGACCGTCTCGCGCGACATAGATGGTCTGCTCAATGCGGACGCCATCTTTTGATTCTTCCCATGTTTCCGTTTCCACAGTCGCATCGTATGGGAGTTCCTGATGCAATCGCAGAAACAGTTTTTCCCGCGTGACTTCCGCCGCCATGAAGCGATCGGAAACGTCCGATAGCTGATCTTCAGGATAGAGCCACGGCCCTGAAGGCGCTTTGTCGAGAAGGTGTGCCTTTAAATCCGCAAGTCCGTCGCCGTTTTGCGCGGAAATCAAAAAAACGTCGGTAAAAACGCCAGTCTGGTCAAAGCCATGCACCAGTTTCAACAGCTTTTCGCGCGGCACGGCGTCGATCTTGTTAAGCGCCAGAACGGCCTTTTGCTCATTCTTTTGTAAGCGATCAATAATGCGCGCCGCATCAGCCCGAGACTTGCCGGCGGCGCCTTTGCCGCTCTCGCCGGCAATTTCGGCCGGTGCATCAATAACCAACAGAACGACATCTGCGCCATCAACGCCATCCCAGGCGGCGGCGACCATGGCGCGGTCGAGCTTGCGAGATTTTCCCTTGCCTCCGGTCGCAAAAATGCCGGGCGTATCGATGAAAACCAGCTGTGCGTCGCCTTCAACAAGTAGTCCGCGAATGCGTGCACGGGTGGTCTGAACCTTTTGCGTAACGATAGAAACCTTCGCGCCGACGAGAGCATTCACCAAAGTGGATTTACCGGCGTTGGGCGCGCCGATGACGGCGACCATTGCACAGCGTTGGGCGTTGATGTCAGTCATTTTCGTCCCAAACGCCCTCGCGTATCAGAAAAGCTTGCGCAGCGGCCATTTGCGCCGCGCGCTTCGATCTTCCTTCGCCTATGGCGGGTTTGTGTTTTTTGACCTTCACTTCGACCGTGAAAGCCGGCGCGTGATCGGGCCCGTCCGCATGCGCCACATCGTAATCGGGCGTGCCGAGTTTTTTCTTCTGGGACCATTCCTGCAGCGCGGTTTTCGCATCGCGATGGTACTTCGAAAGCGCTTCAAGGTTGGGCGTCCAGAACTGTTCGAAAACGCCGCGCGCTGCATCGAGCCCGCCATCGATGTAAAGCGCGCCCAGAAGAGCCTCCATAACATCGCCAAGAATGGCTTTTTTCTTGCGCCCGCCGGCGTCCTCCTCCCAGCTCGACATGCGAATGTGCTGGTCAAGACCGAAATGACGCGCAGCCTTCGCGCAGGTCTCCTTGCGCACAAGCGCATTCAGCCGCGGCGCCAAAAGCCCCTCTTCATATTCGGGATAGCGCCGCCACAACTCCTCGGCGGTCAAAACGCCAAGCACGCGGTCTCCCAAAAATTCCAGCCGTTCGAGGTCGCGCACTTTTTCCTTGCCGCCGGAAAGCGATGAATGCGTTAGCGCCCTCGCCAACAGCATTTTGTCGGAAAATCGGTAGCCCAGTCTGTCTTCAAGGGCGTGATCGTCGGCTTGGGTCATTCGACCTTGTCAAGCACGCGGCCGTAGCGAATGGCGAAAGGCCAGTTCCAGATTTGCCAGAAACGCGCTTTATGTCCGTCTACGGAAAAGAAAAGTCGTTCGGCGCGGCCAACAATGTCGTCCTTGTGCACATAGCCAACAGATGAAATGACGCGGCTGTCCTGAGATTCATCTCTGTTGTCGCCAATCATCATGAAGTGCTCCGCCGGCACCTGATAGGGACCGACATTGTCGAGGCCGCCCCGATCGCCGGCGCATTCCTGAACAATATAAGAGACCCCATTTGAAAGCGTTTCTTTATAGGCCGGCGCTGGACCGTCAATGAAGCGACAATCGGCTGTGCCTACATTTCCGATGAATTCCTTTTTTACCGGCTCGCCGTTTATGTACAGTCGACCGGAGATGAAACGAACCTCGTCGCCGGGCATGCCGATGACCCGCTTGATGTAGTCCTTGTTTCCGTCTCTGCGGTTTTTAAAAACGACCACGTCGCCGCGCTCCGGCGCTCCGGAGAAGATGCGCCCCTCCATGGGCAGCCGCGTCAACGGGTAAACAAGCGAGGCGCGGGAATACCCAAAGGTCGGCTTTGAAACCACGAGAAAATCGCCGACCAGAAGGTTCGGCTTCATCGACCCTGAGGGAATGTTGAAGGGCTGAAAAATGACGATGCGCAGGACCAGCGCGATGGCGACCGCGAAAAAAACGGTCTTCGCCAGGTCCCAGGCTTCCTCCGCCGGGGTCATCTTCGGCGCTTCGACCTTTACCGTCTCGCCCTCTACGCCCTTGTTCCCGAACATGTTTTTGAGGGAAAACGCCATCACTTACCCTTTTTGCCGCCCCATTTGGCCATCGGAACTTTCGTCCGCGCCGGCCCTCTATTTAGCCCGCGCTTCAATAATGACAATGGCCTGAGCCATCGGGTCGTCGTCGGTGATGGTCAGGTGGACGTGAGGCTCAAAGCCTTCCGGCGTCAATTCCGCCAGGCGGGCCGCGGCCCCGCCGGTCAGCGCCATGGTCGGCTTGCCCCCCGGCAGGTTCACAACGCCCATATCACGCCAGAAGACGCCGCGATTAAGACCGGTCCCCAGCGCCTTGGCGCAGGCTTCCTTGGCGGCGAAGCGTTTGGCGTATGACGCCGCCCGCTTGCGACGCTTGTCCGACTTCGCCCGCTCGATTTCGGTGAAGCAACGTTGAGTGAAGCGTTCGCCATGGCGTTCGAGCGTGCGCTCGACGCGGCGGATGTCGATGATGTCATTGCCAATGCCGATGATCATAAATTGCGCCTATCCGATCACTGTCATCGGTCCGCGTCGCGGCTTTCGTTCCGCAATGCTTTCCGCCGTTAAATTGAGGCCGATTTCTTTTGCTAGCTTGCGCCGTTCCGGCGGCGGCACGGTAAAAAGCACGTCGGACCATTCATTGGCGAGGGCGAGGGATGGCTGCGCTTCGGCGCGAGCGAGCCAGGCGCAGGTTTTTGGCCAGCGCGACGCATCCGGCGTCCACTTGGCGTACTTCATATTGCGAAACATGGCGGCTATCGAAATATCGGCAAGACCAAACATTCCGCAAAAGAACCCGTCTTCCGGCGCCTGACTTTCCAGATAGTCCATCACTTCGACAACGTCCGTGCGACACGTTTCTTCAAACGCCGCAACATCAGGTTCGGTCTTGAACGCAAACGGCGCAACAATCATGGGAGCGAACCCGTTCCAGATGAAGACGTCGCCGATGCGGCTGTCGGAATACTCTTCCAACCAGCGCGCCCGCGCGCGCGCCGCCGGCGCATCGGGCAACGCAGCTGGAGAAGGCCACGTCTCATCGATGTATTGCGCGATAACGGATGAATCGTTGAGTACAATATCGCCGTCGATAAAGACCGGGATACGGCGCAGCGGCGAAACCTCGGAAAACCGGTCATTGCCAAAAAACGGCGTGATCGGATCAACCTCGAACGCAACGCCCTTAAAATTTAAAAGCGTCAGCACTTTTTTCACGTAAGGAGAAATTGGGGAGCCGATTATCTGGATCATCAATAATGCCCGCCTGTGCGGGCGTCCTGCATGAGGCGCTTCATTTCCTTGACGCTTTCGCCGAGCCCCATAAACACGGCCTCGCCCACAAGAAAGTGCCCGATATTGAGCTCCTGTATTTGCGGCAAGGCCGCGACAGGCTGCACATTATGGAACGTCAGCCCGTGGCCGGCGTGAACTTCAAGACCGAGCCTGTCAGCAAAGGCCGCGGCCGTTCTAATTTTCTCAAACTCCGCCTCGATGCGATCGGGCCGCGTTGCAGCGGTCGCTTCGTAATAGGCGCCGGTGTGAATTTCGATGACCGGGGCGCCGGCGGATTTCGCCGCCTCGATCTGGCGCTCTTCCGGGTCGACAAACAGCGAAACGCGAATGCCGGCGTCATTCAGCTCACGAACAAAAGGCGCGAGAAAATTATGCTGGCCGGCGACGTCAAGTCCGCCCTCGGTCGTGCGTTCATTGCGATTTTCCGGCACAAGACAACAAGCGTGAGGCGCAACTTCCGTGCAGAGTTTCAGCATCTCCGCCGTCGCCGCCATTTCAAAGTTGAGCGGCAAATCCATCTCTTGATTGAGGCGGCGCATATCGTCGTCGCGAATATGGCGGCGGTCTTCGCGCAAATGCGCGGTAATCCCATCGGCGCCAGCGCTTGCGACAAGCTGCGCCGCGCGCACCGGATCCGGATGTTCGCCGCCGCGAGCATTACGGATCGTCGCCACGTGATCGATGTTGACCCCGAGGCGGAGCGGTTTTTTGGCGGTCACTGGCTTACCCCGCGGCTGCCCGGTTTGACCGGCGGCGTATCTTTAAGATGATCGGGTAGCGCGTCAGCCGGCCAGGCGTCGACTTTGAGCTCGGCAAGAGGAATGATAGGCGCGCCCACATCAACAGCCCCGGCGGAACGATCGACGAGACAGGCGAGCGCGACAACGTCGCCGCCGGCTTTTTTGACGGCGCCAATGGCCTCGCGGGCCGACAACCCTGTCGATACGATATCTTCAACAACGAGAACCCGGGCGCCGGTTTCCACCCCGAACCCGCGGCGCAACTGGAACTCGCCCTCGACGCGCTCCAAAAACATGAAAGGAACGCCCAAATGCCGCGCGGTTTCATAGCCATAGATAATCGCACCCATGGCCGGCGAAACAACATATTCAATTGATCCGTCTACAGCATTTTTTGTTTTCTCAGCAAGCGCCTTGCACAAGCGCTCGGTCCTGTCCGGATACATGGAGACGATTGATTTGTTGAGATAAGTGTCTGAGTGCAGTCCCGACGACAGGACAAAGTGACCCTTCTGAAGGGCCCCGGCTTCTTCAAACTCACGCAACGCCTCAGAGCTCTTCATTGTCTCTCGATCCTGATCGTTCGGCTGAAATAACGGACGGCGCAGCACGCACGCCCGCCAGCATCTGGCTCAATTGTTTCGCATCTTTGACTTCGACATCCATGACCATGTCGAGAAATTCCCGGCTGCGATTGTCAAGGCGCATGGACGCAATGGAAACGCCGTAGCGGGCGATTATGCCTGCGACTTCCGACAAAACGCCGACGCCGTTTTGAACCGTCACGATGATGCGCGCAAAAGCGGACAGGTCTTCTTCGTCTTGATCGCGCCATTTCAAATCAAGCCAGCGCCACTGTGGCGGGTCTTCGGCGGCAATCCTGTCGCAATAAATCGTATGTACCTTGATGGCGCCGTCATCGTCACGGATGCCGACAATGCGCTCGCCAGGAAGCGGGGTGCAGCATCGCGCCATGGAAACAGAGACACCCGGCGTCAGACCGGCGATGGCGACCCTTGGCTTAAACGCCTGCAGGCTCGCGGGTCGAATCTCCCCTTCCGTCGCAGCCGAAGCGCCAGGGTAAACCGCCTCGATAAGCTCCGACACCGGCAAGTCGCCGCGACCGACTGAAACCAGCACGTCTTCGACTGACTTCTTGCCGAGCTTTCTGAGGCCGGCCCGCACTCCCTTCAGGGAAAACTGCAAATGGGCGCCGGTAAAGACGCTCTCGGCGATGGAACGCCCAAGCGCGAGATGCTCATCCCGCTGCATTTTTTTGATGCGGCGGCGAATGGCGCTGCGCGCGCGTCCGGTCATGGCGATGGATTCCCACTCCGCCGGCACAGGCGCATTTTCCGAACGCAGAACCAATACAACATCGCCGGTTTCAAGGGGCGTACGCAACGGACGCTGTGCGCCATTGATTTTTGCACCGATACAGCTGTCGCCGACATCGGTATGCACTGCATAAGCAAAATCGAGCGCTGTTGATCCCTTTGGCAAAGCGATGACGCGACTTTTCGGGGTGAAACAGAATACCTGGTCTTGGAAAAGTTCCAGCTTGGCGTAGCGCAGCGCCTCGTCCGGATCCTCGCCGGCCTGGTACATCTCAACCAACCGGCGCGGGGTTTCATAAGGATCGAATTGACCCGGCCCGACGATTTCAATGCCCCGATTGTCGCCCCTGGGATCTTTATATTGCCAGTGGGCCGCGACGCCGCGTTCCGCAGTCTCGTGCATGGCGTGGGTGCGTATCTGGATTTCGATTTTCTGACGCCGTCCATTGGCCCAGGGCGGGCCGATCACTGCGGTATGGATCGAGCGATAATTATTCGGCTTGGGCGCAGAGATGTAGTCGTCAAATTCGCTCGGGATCATGCGCCACGCGCGATGAATAACGCCCAGTGCGCGATAACAATCCGCCTCATCGTCAACAATGACCCGAAACGCATAGATGTCTGCGAGCTCATCGAACGAAACGTTTTTCTGAGTCATCTTGCGCCAGATCGAATAGGGGCGCTTTTCCCGGCTCATCACTTGCGCGCGGATCTTTTCTGCAGCAAGACGCGTTCGCAACGAGTTGGAAACGTCGACGACGCTTGAAACAGAATGCTTGTGAAGTTCTGCAAGCCGGCGACTGATCGTTTCATGCGCATCGGGACTCAACTCGCGAAAAGCAATATCTTCGAGCTCTTCACGAAATCGCTGCACGCCGATGCGGCTCGCCAGCGGCGCGTAGATTTCCATGGTTTCAAGGGCGATGCGCCGACGTTTATCGGCCTTATCGATATGATAAAGCGTGCGCATATTGTGAAGGCGGTCCGCGAGCTTCACCAGCAACACCCGAACGTCGTCCGCCATGGCGACAACGAACTTTCGAAAATTCTCCGCCTGCTTGCTTGCGCCTTCCGGCAATTCGAATTGCGATAGCTTGGTGACGCCGTCAACAAGGCGCGCGATCTCCGCGCCGAAACTCTTTTCAATATCGCCGACGGTGTATTCGGTATCCTCGACTACATCGTGCAGAAGCGCCGTCACAACGGTCGCCGGATCGGCCCGCAATTCGGTCAAAATCGCCGCTACGGCCAATGGATGGGAAAAATAAGGATCTCCCGACTTC
Source organism: Hyphococcus sp. (assembly GCA_965267325.1). Classification (GTDB taxonomy): domain Bacteria; phylum Pseudomonadota; class Alphaproteobacteria; order Caulobacterales; family Parvularculaceae; genus Hyphococcus. Next base: position 2,007,193 of record OZ253943.1, read on the forward strand.
CGCATTTGTCCGCCATGGGCTTTCATGGCGAATACGTAGGCGCGGTTCAGGAGATCTTCGTCCGCAGACGGATCATACGCGCGGACCCTCTCGACGAGCTCCGTCTGGCGGACAAAACCAACCGGATGCGGCGCGCGCGACGGCGCACCGTCCGCAAGAGCACCTGTCGCGCCTTTCGCCTCCGCCGATCCGTCATCGCCAGAATGCGTCGTCGCGCCGCCGTTTTCTGCAACCGATGTCGCCGGCGCGCCGCTTTTTTCTTCTCCATGATTGAGCTCGCCCTCTTCGCCGGCGCCTACTGCGCCGGACGCATTTTGACCGATGGTTTTGTGATCAACCATTTCGTCTCCGGCGCGCGACCCGCATAACGCTATTGAAACACGGGCGCGGTCGCCTGAACAGGCGCCGCGGCGGGAAGAGACGAACGCTCAACGTTGGCGTTAACCTTTCGGCAAGGTCTGCGGCGTGGTCATGCCCGCAGCCTGGATGGCCTTGAGGTAATCCTCCTCGGACATCGTGTCGAATTCCGGCGCGTCCGCTTTTTCCGGCGCTGCTTCGGCGTCTTCAGCGTCCTCGGTCTCCACATGCTTTTGCAGCGACTGGACGAGATCTTCATCAAGTTCGTCAGGGACCAGGGCGTCCTCGGCGATCTCGCGCAGGGCGACCACCGGATTCTTGTCATTGTCCCGCTCAACCTCCAGCGGTGCGCCAGAGGACAGCACCCGCGCACGGTGTGCTGCAAGCAGCACCAGATCGAACCGGTTCGATACTTTTTCAACGCAATCTTCGACGGTCACGCGGGCCATCAGGCGATCTCCTGGAGTGTTGTCGGCGAGCCGGAGGAAATATCCCCTCACGGCGCGAGATACAAGCGCTGCACCGCAAAAAAAGCGACGGAAACACTGGAAAACCGCTAATTCAGGCGGCGGGCCGTACGGGCAGGCAGAGATTGGAGGATTTCCGCCGCAGTTAGATCCTCTCCGGGCGGGCGCCAATCAGGGGCGATGTCGCAAAGGGGGGCCATCACAAAGTCGCGCTCAGCAAGCCGTGGATGCGGCAGCGCGGGAACGCCCGATTGCACCTCATTGTAAGCCAAAAGGTCGAGATCGAGGGTTCGCGGCGCGTTCCGCTCCCCTCGCCGCCGCCCAAAAGCGGCCTCAACCCCGTGCAGGGCCGCCAGCAACGCCGCGGCCCCAATATCCGTGCGAATGCGGATGACGGCGTTCACAAAGGACGGATCGGACGGATCCGGCCAGGCCGGGCTCTCATAGAGTGGCGATTCCGCAACAAGCTCCGCAAACCGACCAATGGCTAAAAAGGAATGCAAAACAACCTGTTGCGAATCAACGCCGCAAAAAGGCAGATTAGATCCCGCTGCAATCAAAATCATGTTTTCAGCGAATGATGAACCGGCGTCGCCGCCATATATTTGGCGCGCATATCTGTCCGAGGCAATGATGACAAATTTTTTGGGCTTAAGAGCATCTGAAAAAACCGCATTCTTTATCGACGGCGCCAATCTCTACAAGGCCGCCCGCAATCTGGGTTTCGATATTGATTACAAAAACCTTCTCGCCATTGCCCAGGATTCCTGCGCGCTCGTTCGCGCCTCTTACTACACCGCAATGCAGGAAGATCGCGATCAGGACTACTCGCCGTTGCGCCCTCTTGTCGATTGGCTCGATTACAACGGCTATACAATGGTCACCAAGCAGACCCGTGAATTCACCGACAGCCAGGGCCGCAAGCGCTTTAAGGGATCGACCGATATCGAGCTTGCGACTGACCTCCTGCTGCTGGCGCCCCGCCTCGATCACATCTTGCTGTTCAGCGGCAACGGTGATTTCCGCCGAGCGGTTGAAGCGGCTCAGTCCCAGGGCGTACGGGTCAGCGTGGTCTCGACAGTGAAATCGTCGCCGCCCATGGCCTCTGACGAACTCCGGCGCCAGTCCGACGCATTCTTCGATCTTGCCGATCTTGAAAAAACCATCGGCCGTTCAGGCGGTCCGGCGCGACGGGAGAAACCGCAAGACGATCTTGACGACGATTTCGAGGACGATTTCGAAGACGAATTTGAGGACGTTGATTGATCGAGGCCGCCATGACGTCGCACAGGGCCGCGCCTTCGCCAAATTGCAAACTGTGTCCGCGCTTATTTGATTTCCGGCAGGAAAACAAAAAGACGTATCCGGACTATTTCAACGCGCCCGCCCCTTCTTTCGGCGATGATGACGCCGCCCTGTTGATTGTCGGCCTGGCGCCGGGACTGCACGGCGCGAATCAAACGGGACGACCGTTCACCGGCGATTACGCCGGCGATCTCCTCTATGCGACGTTGGCGAAATTCGGTTTTTCATCCGGCAAATACGACGCGCGTCCCGATGACGGGGTGGCGCTGAAATCAACCATGATCACCAATGCGGTGCGATGCGTTCCGCCCCAGAACAAACCCATCGGCGCAGAGATTAAGGCCTGCCGACCGTTCCTGTCTGCTCAAATCGACAGAATGCGCCATCTCAAAGCAATTTTGTGCTTAGGCCGCATCGCCCACCAATCAACGCTTGCCGCCTTGGAAATAAAGCAAAAGGACGCGCCTTTCGGCCATGGCGCCGAATTCGCTATTCCCGGCCGATCTTATTCCCTGTTCGACAGTTATCATTGCTCGCGCTACAACACGAATACGGGGCGGTTGACGGACACTATGTTCGAATCAGTTTTTGCTGCGATCCGCGCCCATATCGATGCTGGCGCAAAAAAGCACGCGGCGGCGGCAGGAGGATAAGCAATTGCTTCGCCGACACACACACAGGATGTTGCGACCATGACGCGGAACTGGGGCTTGCCGGCGCGGGACGCGCACCGCGCCGTCCGAGATGCAAAAACCGCAAAGCCTCTGCTGACCCTTTTCATTTCCGCAGTCTTCGGCGTCATCGGCGCCGCCGTCGCCGCCATGAGCTTCAGCGAAGCCCGGGACGTGATCGCCAATCTCTTTCATGGCGGCAGTCTCGTTGCCGCAATCGTCGCCGCAGGGTTTGGCTGTTGGAGCTATGTGTGGCTCGCGCGCCCTCGGTTCGCCGCGCAATTTTCCGCAGCCGGAGACGGTTTTTCGAGCCTGTTGCGTTTCTACGCCCGGGCTGCGCTGGCGTTGAGCGCGCTCCTGGCGTTGGGGATTGTTTCAATCGGGTTAGCGCCGGCGGTCGTTACGGTTCTCGTGCTCTGCGCTTCCGGCGGCGCCGGCGCGGCCGCGGCTTTCCAGACAGTTTTGGCGTTTGTGCCCTACTACGAATGAACGGATTTGAAAGCGCTATAACCAGCGTCTGACGCGTTCTTTGAATTCGCGATAATCAACGCCGAATCTCCGCTCCAGATAAGCCTCTTCCTGAGGAATGACGAAGAAGTTGATGATCGCGCCGGCGCCGGCCGTCATCAAAATCACCCAGAGATTTTGCGTTGCGACCCCGAACCCTGCGCCAAACAGAACCATCGCCAGATAAATCGGGTTGCGCGAATAGCGATAGGGCCCGTCCGTGAGCAACGTATGAGAGGGGGTTGCCGGCCGCAGTTCTTCGGCCTTTTCGGAAAAAGCAGACACCCCGCCAAGCATCAACACAAGCGAGGCCAGCATCATCAGCCCGCCAATGGCTTCCGCGATGATGCCTGGCAGCGGCAAATATCCGCCCGCAAAGACGCGGATCGTGTACCCGACAGCGAGGGCGGCAAAAAATACCGTAGGCGGATGAATTGAAACGTCGGGTTTGTCTTCCAGATCAGTCATGGGCTCTATCCCCGGTCGCGCAATAGTCTTTGCTGCTGGCGTTTCCAGTCGCGGTCTTTTTGGGTGTCGCGTTTGTCCGGCGCTTTTTTACCCTCGCCAATGCCGAGCTCCAGTTTGGCGATCCCCCGGTCATTGAAATATAAACGCAACGGCACAAGCGTGAACCCCTTGCGCTCGACGGCTTGCGCGAGCCGCGCAATCTCGCGCTTATTCAGCAACATTTTGCGTTTGCGCTTCGGCTCGTGGTTTTCGCGGTTGCCGGCCGAATATTCCGGAATATTGGCGTTGATCAGCCAAATGGCGCCGTCTTCCGGCGCAGCATAGCTCTCCGCGATATTCGCTTTGCCCTCGCGCAAGGCCTTTACCTCTGTGCCGGTCAGCATCAGCCCGGCTTCAAGCCGCTCGGTGATATGATAGTCGAAGCGAGCGCGGCGGTTTTCAGCGACCACTTTTCGATTGTCGTCTTTTTTAGGCGCCATTAGAGCCTGACCCGCATCGTTTCCGGGCAAACGGACGAATGAAGATGTTCATGTCGCGCTCCTGGCTGATTTCCCTTCAGGCTCTCAGCCGATGAGATCAAGACCCTTCATCGCCGCGCGCACCTTCGCCTGCGCCTCTTCAGACGCCGGGACAAGCGGCAGGCGCACGTCGGCCGTCGCCAGACCAAGCAGCGACAGCGCATATTTCGCCGGACCCGGCGAGGCGTCGGAAAAAAGCGCCTGATGAAGCGGCGCCAACATATCCTGGAATTCGAGGGCGCGACCGTAATCGCCTTGCAGCGTCGCTTCCTGCATTGCCGCGCAGAGAGACGGCGCAACGTTCGAGGTGACGGAAATACACCCGCTCCCGCCCATGGCGTTGTAACCGACGGCCGTCATGTCTTCGCCGGAAAGCTGAATAAAACCGTCCTGACAATATTTGCGTTCCAGCGCTACGCGGGCGAGGTCGCCGGTGGCGTCCTTGACCCCGACGATGCGCGGCAGCGCTGAGAGCGTCGCCATCGTTTCAACGGAGATGTTCACCGCCGTGCGTGCGGGAATATTGTAGATCACAATCGGAATTTCGGTTGCATCATGCAGCGCGGTGTAATGCGCGATGACGCCAGCCTGGTTAGGGCGGTTATAGTAGCCGGTAACGGCGAGCAACGCATCGGCGCCGAAATCCTGGGCGCGCTTGGCGATCGAAATTGCGTATGCGGTGTCATTGGCGCCGGCGCCGGCGATGACCGGCACGCGCCCGGACGCCGTCTTGATGCAGAGCCGGATCACCTGCTCGTGCTCGTCATCGCTCAGCGTGGCTGATTCGCCCGTGGTCCCGACCGGGACCAGCCCGTGGGTACCCGCCTCGATCTGGCGTTCGACGAGCCCGCAGAACGCCGCTTCATCGACTTTACCGTCGCGAAACGGCGTCACCAGCGCAGTAATTGACCCTTTAAGTTGTTTCATGGCCTCGGATTTTCTTAAATGTAACCGTTCGATAGACGCACTGCCCCGGTTCATCAAGCGCTTGCCGGTTCAGCTAGGGCGCGGTTTGGGCTAGACTATGGTGAACGGCGCATGAAATTTGCTCTGAACAGCGTCGTAGCGGAACGAAAAAGCTAGGACGCCGGAGTTACGCGTATGGGTGGGTATTGGGGGAAACGAAGCTGGGCGGGCCTCGTTGCCGTGTGTTTGGCGCTTTTCGGAACCGCCGCCGCGGCGGTGTCGACGCCGCGCATCAAGCCGCCGGCGCCGGGACCTGAGTATCTCAGCCGCCTCGATCACGCCCGGCTGGTCACCGTCCATCAGGCCATTGAACGGAAAGAATTTTCGCTCGCCCGGGCGGAAAACAAATTCGTCTCCGATCCGACCGCCAAAAGCCTCGGCGACTGGCTTTATTTCATGGCCAAGGACAATAACGTTAACCTCACCGAGGCCGGCGCGTTTCTTGACGCCCATCCTGATTGGCCGGCGACGGACCGCATTCAATCGTTCGTCGAAAGCCGAATTTCAGACCGCGTATCGCCAGACGTGATCCTCGATTTTTTTGCCGCACGGAAACCGCGAACGGGCGACGGCAAGCTTCAGCTTGCGCGGGCGCTTCTATCCAAAAGCCGCGGCGATGAGGCGACGGCTCTCATTCGCGACGCCTGGGTGAACCATAATTTCACGGTTTCCAAAGAGCGGCGCATCCTGCGTGCTTATAAAGGGCGATTGCGCAAGGAAGATCACGCCGCCCGCGTCGACCGTCTGTTGTGGGCGATCCAGGTCACCAATGCGCGACGGACCTTTCCGCATCTTGCGAACAAGGATCGACGGATGGCCGAAGCGCGGGCCGCTCTTTTGATGCGCGCATCGACGGCGCCGCGGCTCTATCGCGATCTGCCGGAAGCTGAGAGACTTGATTCCGGCGTACTTCACGCCGCGGTGCGGTATTATCGGCGTACGGATAATCAAAGCCGGGCGATAACGCTCGCCGCGAGCGCGCCAGACACCAGCCCGGCTCTGCGCAACAGCAAGCGCTGGTGGACGGAACGGCGCCTGTTGATGCAATGGGCGCTCAAAGAGGGACGGTTTTCTGACGCCTATGCGCTTGCGGCCCGTCACGGCGGCGCGCAAGGCACAGATTTTTCCGATGCTGAATTCGTCGCCGGTTGGATTGCCCTTCGCTTCCTGAACGAGCCGCAACGGGCCGCCACCCATTTCGAGGCAATGACCGGCGCCGTTGCAACGCCCATATCTCTTTCGCGGGGGTTTTACTGGCTTGGACGCGCCGCCGCCGCGGCCGGCGATCAAACCGCTGCTCGCGGCTACTACGCGTCAGCCGCCGAGCATCATTATTCCTACTACGGCCAGTTGGCGGCGGAAGCCCTTGGCGGGGCGGCCGTGCAAAAACAATTTGGCGCGCCCATTATCGCCAGTCCGCAAGAAAAAGCGCGGTTTACGTCGCGCCCTGCCGTTGCCGCGCTGCGCATGTTGTCAGACCTCGACCTCGATTACGAATTCATGGTGTTCGCCTATCACATTGATGACGAACTCGAGCGTCCCGGAGAATTCATCGAACTCGCCAAGATCACCAATGGCGAGGGCGCGCCGCACCTCACCGTGCGCGCCGGCAAGGTCGCGACCCAGCGCGGCGCCTTTACGCCTCACGTTGCCTATCCGCTCATATTCGTACCGGACGAAGCGCGCGCTTTTGTTTCGCCGGAAATCATTCTTGGCCTGTCGCGCCAGGAAAGCGAGTTTAATCCGCGCGCCTATTCACGCGCCGGCGCGCGCGGCGTCATGCAGCTCATCCCCTCAACGGCGCAGATTACGGCGCGCAAAGAGGGTCTGCCCTATCGCCGTTCAGCTCTTCTCGATGATCCGGTCTACAATATGACGCTCGGGTCGGCGCACTTGTCCCACCTGCTCGACCGCTTTGACGGTTCTTTGGTGATGACATTCGCCGCCTATAACGCCGGCGCCCATCGCGCTACTCAGTGGGCGGAGGATTTCGGTGATCCGCGCACTGGTGACGTCGACCCTGTCGACTGGGTCGAACTCATACCGTTTTCCGAAACCCGGAATTATGTTCAGCGCGTGCTTGAGAATGTGCAGGTCTATCGCGGCCAGCTTAATCAGAAAGCGATTCCCGGCCGCCTCAGCGCTGATATTGAACGGGGCGGCCCGCGTGGGCGCATCGCGGTTAAAGCAACGCCGTCGGCCAGGCTTGCGGCGCTGGCGCAATCGCGCAACGGCGTTGGCGCAATGGCTGATTTGCCAGCACAAACCGCAATCAATGCTGCGAAATTCCGCGAACAACGGCTTGTGACTTTGACGCCCGCGGCGTCTTCGCCATCCCCGAGCCTGACAATGCCGGGCGGCGAGAAAGCGCAGCCACAATCGACAGCGCGCCGCGGCGGACGAGCCAATCGAACGCCTGCGCCGAGAATCAATCCGGAAACTGCGCCTGCCAACGAAAGCGCAGACGAACCCGCCGCCGCACCGGCGCCCATTGCATTGCCCGCTGATGATGCGCCTTACGCGAAGACCGAGAATATCGTGACGCCCGCGGAGACACCGCCTGCACTTACCCTCGAGCCCGCCGTCGCGGACGCAGAAATTCCGCCGACGACAGCGCCGGTCATTGACACCGATGCAACACCTGCTTCGACGCCCGCGGAGACGCCGCCTGCACTTACCCTCGAGCCCGCCGTCGCGGACGCAGAAATTCCGCCGACGACAGCGCCGGTCATCGACACCGACGCAACACCTGCTTCGACGCCCGCTGTCGATCACGCGCCTGACCCGATTGCGGAGCTTGTGGAAATCGCCATCTCAGACGCGGAAGATCGCCAGACAAAAACCGCCTTTGCAGAAAAGATCATCGAAAAGGCGTCGACGCGGCTGCAGATCGTCGACGAAAGCGACGCGCTGGCTGCTGCGATCGTTCGCGGTCTTGAGCAGATGGAGGCGGAAGACGCGCCTGTTGCAACGGCGCCCGCCGAGGCGCCGCTGGCCGCGCCTGATTGCGTCGATGCGGCATCCTATCTTACCGACGACGATGAGGGCGCCGCCTCGCTTAACGCACTGATGGCGGCGCAGCTTCGCGGCGAAGACGATCCTTGCGCACAATAAAAGGCGCCTCAAATCAGCGCCGAACTCCTTGCCATCGCTCCTGTTTGCGGGCATGACCGGCGGCGGAGACGTGGCCGAGTGGTCGAAGGCGCTCCCCTGCTAAGGGAGTATACCCCAAAAGGGTATCGAGGGTTCGAATCCCTTCGTCTCCGCCAGCTTAATGCCAAACAGAATATGTTTGATAAGCTGGAGGGCGCCTAGCGTTCAGTAAAGGCCTGATCCAGAGAGCGCGAAACCGGTTTCAATGCATATTGCATCAATGTGCGCGACTGCGTGACGATCTCTGCGCGGACCTGCATGCCCGGCGTTAGCGGCCGCGCTCTTTTGCCGACGCCGATAACGGGCTCTGACAAATTGATGTGTGCGATATAATATGAATCGCCCGTGCGTTCGTCCGTAAACGAATCGGCGGAGACGTGCGCGACCCGCCCCTCAATTTTTCCAAACCGGTTTGGATCGAAGGTCGTTACGCTGACATCGGTTTCCATTCCGATGGCAATATGCCCGATGTCTTTCGGATCGACGCGCACTTCCGCCATTAATTTGGCGCCTGTGGGCGTGATTTCGGCGACAACGCCGCCGGGACGCACAACGTCGCCCTGGCCGTAAACAAGAATATTGTTGACGACGCCGGCGACAGGCGCGCGCACGACGAGGCGATCTGATCGGTCCTTTAGCGAGGCGATCGGTTCTTCAAGCTCTGCGAGTTCTGCGACAACGCCCGCCCGTTCCTCGGCGACGCGGGTCTGGAATTCCGCCTTGGCGCCCTCGCGATCGGCTTGCGCGCCGGCGAGCGCCCTTTGCGCCTGATCAAGACGCGAACGAGCGCCGATTGCCTTGGCGTTGGCTGACGCAACGGCGGCCTTCGCTTCAAGATAGGATTGCTTGGACGTGAAGCCTTCGCCGATCAGTTCTTCCTGGATCTCCAGTTGTTCCTGAGCGAAGGCGTAAAGATCGTTTTCCGCCTTGAGTTCAGCCCTGGCTTTTTTCACTTCCGCTTCGGCCGAGGCCTCGCGTTCCGCAAAGGTCGCCATCACCGCCCGGTGTTGTTCAATCGCTGCTGCGTGGACAGATGATTGTTCCGCAATAAGGACCGGCCACGTATCAACATGAGCGCTAAAATCCGGCTCGCGACCTTCCGCCTGCGCCGCTAAGCGTTCAGCCCGCAATTCAAGATCGGCGCGACGGGCCTCAAACCGAAAGAACTCGCCGCCGGCGTTCTCGGTGCGAAGACGAACCAGCGGCTGGCCTTCCTCGACCACATCCCCCGGCGCCGCCAACACTTCATCGACGATGCCTCCTTCCAGATGGGCCGCTTCCCGGGTCGAACCGAAGGGAGCGATTTCACCCATGGCGACGGAGAGCTCTCGAACATGAGCGATGTTGGCCCAAACCATAAGAACCACGACGAGGCCGCTGATGATCGCCATGGCGGCGCGTGAAAGAAACGGCGGCGCCCCCTCTTCAAGCTCGATGGGCAGGGCGAGGCCATGGCGCTCGCCGACATTTTCATGTTTCTGATCGTTTTGATGCGTTTGATTTGTCATTGTTCCGCCTGCAATTCGGCTTTCATGATTTTCGGGACGATTTCTTCCGGCGACCCCATGTCGTAGACCACGCCGCGATGCAGCCAGACGACCCGGTCCGCCAGTCGCATGTGACTTGGGCGCTGCGTGGTCATGATGATCGCGCTGTTGCGCCGTTTTTCCTCAAGAATGGATAGCAACGCCTTTTCGCCTTCGTGATCGAGCGTCGCCGCCGGCTCATCGAGCAAATAAATCGGCGCTTCCTTGATAAACGCCCGCGCCAGAATGATCCGGCTAATCAAGGCGTCGGGCCATGTGGACCGCGCCATGGCGGAGCATTTCGTATCGAGACCCCGATCGAGAGCGCCGCCGAAATAGTGATCGATTCCCAATCGAGAAACGACAGCGTTGATCTCGGCGTCCGAAGCGTCGGGGCGGGCCAGGCGGATATTTTGCGCAACTGTTCCATGGAACAGGTCCGGCGCCTGCAGTCCGACGCCAAGCGCATGACGCCATTCGCCTTTATCGAGCTGTCTCAAATCAAGCCCGTCGACAAATATCGACCCAGCCTGCTGCTGATAAAGCCCCATCAAGACGCGCAGCGCCGTAGATGTTCCCGACCCACTTTGACCATAAAGGCACAAGAGCTCTCCAGGACGTACTTCGAACGACACGCCCCGCAGCGACGGTTCGCGCGCGCCCGGATAGCGGAAAGAAATCTTATCGAAGATGATATGGCCCTTGAACTTGCGCGGGATGGATGGTCCGGCGTTGGGTTCCCGCTCAAGCGGCAGCTTCATCAGACGGTCGACCTGTTGAATGCTTTGCAATGTCTGGCCGAGCGTCAGTCCGCTTAAGAATACATTGCGAATGGGACCGAGCACGCGCCAGGAGAGCGCCATGACGGCGATCAACGCACCGGCGCTGAGATCGCCGGCAATGACCATGCCTGTTCCGAGAGTCAGTATGGCGACGCCGGCAATCGCAACCATCGATTGGGAGAATGTCTGGATTAGAAAACTCAGCCCCCGCGCCTTCATGTTCGCCGTCGCTGCTTCCGCCGACAAACGTCGGTGACGGCGCAACCAGATATGCTCGGCGCCGAGGTCACGAATAGCGCGTTGCGATGAAACAGCCTCGACGGTGAGGTTATTGAGTTGCGCACGGGCGTTGCCGGCCTTTCGCACCAGGCGCGCCGTTCTTGGCAAGGCCCAGACGGCGACAACCGCGTAAAGCGCGATCAGGGTTATCGGCGCCCAGACCAAAGGCCCGCCAATAAAGGCTATGACCGCAATAAATAACAAGACGAAGGGAAGATCGAACAGAGCGTTTGCGAGCGGGCCGGTGAACGCCTCGTGCAAAGATGTCATTTGTCGCAAACGCGTCAGCTGCGCGCCAATCGGCGCGTCTTCCGTATGCGACAGCGTCAAATGCATGAGCTGACGAAATACGGATTCGTTCAACTGTTCATCGATTCTTGCGCCAAGATAAGATTGCATCCGCACACGCACCTGGCGAAGCGCATAGTCCGCCGCAGCAACGATCAGAATGCCGATGGCGAGCCCAATCAGAACATCAATGGATTTTGCGCCGACAGCCTTGTCATAAACCGCCATGACAAAAAGCGGCGGCGCGAGCGCAAAGAGGTTCACGGCAAAACTGATCAGAAAGACTTGCGCGACAACCGGCTTGAACGCCGCGAGGATCTTTTCCGACCATTTCGCGGCGGCGGGTCCGGTCGCATCGACCTGCTCAACTGTCTCGGGGAATATTGCTATTCCCTCTAACTCTCCTGGCAGCGCTTTTCGGCTTGCTTCTTCTTTTGCATCAAACACAACGGCGTCGCCGTCGTGGTTGCGCTTTTCGATCAAGATAACGCGGCCGTCGTCGCGGCGCACGAAACACGGGAGAAACTCGTCGCGCAGATTGTGTTCTGTCGCTTCTTCCGCCGCCGTATTGAAACCAAGACGAAACAGAACGGAGCGAAACGCCGCGACACTGCCAACAGTGTCAGCGTGCGGCATCGATTCAAATATCCGCCGCGCTCCTTGCGACCACCCTGTAAGCTGCAGAAAGCGATTGATCACCAGAACGCAGTCTTCGTCGAGCAAGCGGCGGTTGGGCGTCGGCGCCGTAAATGCCGCGCGAATGCGTTCTTGCATGTCGCGCACCGGATGCTCGCTTTCCGTCAACGTATCTCGAACATCGCCGATTTTCTCGATTGCAGATTTGCGCAAAGCGGTCATGACGCCACCGCCTTCTTGTCTCCACTTTCCGCATCAATGCGATTCAACCCGCCGTCTTTTATTTCATATGTCGCGTCCGCGAGCTTGAGTAAGGACGGGCGGTGGGTCGCAACGATCAGCGTGATCCTGCCGCGCAGTTTCTTCAACGCCTCGATAAATCGCTGCTCCCCCGCAAGATCAAGCAGCGTATTGGCTTCATCAAGAATGAGAACCGACGGCATCATCGCAAGGGCGCGCGCAATGCAAAGGCGTTGCGCAGTTGGGGCGGGAATATCACGACCGGAAGCGTTCTTTAACATCGTATCGTATCCCATCGGCATACGAACGACTTCGTCATCAAGCCCGACCAGCTTGGATGCAGCAAGTGCGATTTTTGCCGGCCGTTCCCCAAAGAGAGTCAAATTCTCAAGAATGGTTCCGCGAAAGAGCGTCGGCGTTTGACCGACAAACTGTACGGCTGCGCGCGTAACTTCCAGGTTGTCTTCGTCACCGATAATAACGCGCCCGGCTGAAACCGGCGTATCGTTCATAAATAGCCGCAATATGGACGATCGCCCGGACCCATCGGCGCCTTTGACAACAACGAAAGCGCCGGCGGGGATGTCGAGATTGATGCGCTCAAATAACGGCGGCGCATCTCCATACTGCACCGTGACGTCCTTGAGCGCCGCACGCATGGGGCGGTATTTGTGCAGACGCTCCGGCGTCGGTGACGGGTTCGCATTCTCTTCTTCAAAAATCTTTGCAACCTGATTGCGCCGGTGCTTTGCCATCTGGATCTCGTTCCAGCTCGCCAGCGAACGCATTAGAGGCTGCAGGAGCTGCGACGACAGCAGCATGCAGCAGGCAAGCGCGCCGAGACTTAGCCGGCCGCCAAGCACAAGGATGGCGCCGAACCCGACGATTGCGATTACGGAAAGCGATGCATAAACGGCGGTGTATGTCTGTGCTTCGCCGGTAATGTTTATAATGCGGCGCGTAATCATGCTCGCTGACGATTGAAGCCGTTCAAAACGGCGCATCATCAACGGTTCCATAGCTGAGGCTTTCACCGTCTGCATGGCCGTGAGCGTTTCAATGACGAAGTCGTTTTTGCGCGCCTCGTGGGATTCACGATCTGCGATCGCTTCGTTCAGCGCACGGGTGCGTCGCATGGCGAGATAGCCGAATATGGCGAAAAGCGTCAGTACGACCGAGAAGACTATCCCCCCAATTAGAACGATAACTGCCGCGAATATCGGGATGAAGAATATGTCCACCGCGACAATGCGCGACTGTCCGCCGAGATGGCCGCCAAGACCGGTTATCGCATTGAGCCGTTCAAGATGCTCGCTCGCCATCGTCCGATTGAACTTGGAGGGGCGCGCACCGAGCATTGTCGCCAATGCTCTTAGCGACAGCTTATGCGTGAACGACGCGGCCGACCAATTCACCACGGTCGCACGCAAATATTTAAGCACCGCATCCACGCAAATGACGATCATCAGCGCGATGATCAGCGCGGTCAGGGTGTCAAACGCGGCGTTTGGCAGAACGCGGTCGTAGATCTGCAGAATTGTCAGCGGCAACGCCAAAGCGAGCAAATTAATCACCGCTGAAGCCGCATAGACAGCGACGCCCAACGGTGGTTCGGGCGCCACGGCGTCGTCGGAGCGATCAGCGAACGTGATTTCGGCAATTGCCTTGATGGCGTTCTTCAGCATACGAAAAAAACTCAAAACCGCGGATATTCAGAATATGTTTATGGTTAAATCCTTTCTGAACCTTAAGCGGCGCGGTTTTTGGCGATATGATTTACGCAGGATTAACTAGATGGATAAGTTTCTGATTAATTTCTTGCCATTAGTCTGCGCCATAGTTTGTACCAGTAGCGAGTCTTGTTATGGCTGATTCTCAGAACCCGGCGCCCAAAACCAACGGCGCCCCGTCTGGAAACAACGACGATATTGCCGCGGTTACCAGCGAAGATCTTTCCATCGAACAGGAACGCGAGGCGCTGAAGAAAGCCCGTGACGCCGACGCGCCGGATCCCGCCGGCGGCGAAGGCGCGGCGGGATATGGTAATCTGCATTTCGGCGATCAGGAACAGGGCGAGTTCAAGGATCCAGCGCAATCTGGCGATGCGCCAGCCGGCGACGTCAGTTCCGACAGCGACGATGCCGCGAACCTCACACGCGAGCGTAACGACGCCGAGGACGGCGATGACGGCGTTAAGAATGCAGTAACAAATGGTGATGGCGCGGAACGTGCGCCCGACGCAGAAACCGCTGCCAAAACCGCTTCCGCCCCTGACGCGCAGCCCGACGATCCCCAGAATACGCCGCCATCCCCCGACGCCGCGCCAACAGGTTCCGGCGCAAGTTCGAAACCAAGTGGCGAAGGCGAGGAGCCAACCGGCGCAAACGTTGAACGTACGCCGGTCAACGAGGCGCCTACGGATATTGAACTGTCGGGCTCGTCTGTCGATGAGAACGATGCCGGCGCCGCCGTCGCGATCCTTTCCACATCGGACCCGGACGCCGATGATACAGCGACTTATTCGATCACTGAGGACTCATCGGGCCTATTTGAAATTGTCGGCGATGAAGTGCGCCTGCGTGACGGCGTTTCCCTCGACCATGAATCCCAGGACACCTATGAGATTGTCATTCAGGTCGAAGACAGCGCCGGAAATCTATATTCTGAAACCGTCACCATCAATGTAAACGATCTCAACGAAGGCCCATCGAACGTCCAGCTCTCCAACACGACGATCGACGAGAATGACGCTGGCGCGGTCGTCGGGACCGTTTCAGCTGTCGACCCGGACGAGGGAGATAGCCTGACCTACACGGTGTCCGACGAACGCTTTGAGATCGTCGGCAACGAGTTGCGGGTGAAAGAGGGCGTTTCCTTCGACCATGAAACTGTCGACGCCATTGACGTTACGGTAACAGCGACTGACAGCGGGGGGCTTGAAGCGTCGCAGTCCTTCACCGTGAATATCGCCGATGTGAACGAAGGCCCATCGGACGTTCAGCTTTCCAACACAACGATTGAAGAAAACGACGCTGGCGCGGTTGTGGGAACCGTTTCAGCTGTCGACCCGGACGACGGTGATACGCTGACTTACACAGTTTCCGACGATCGCTTTGAGGTCGTCGGCAACGAGTTACGGGTCAAGGAGGGCGTTTCCTTCGACCATGAGAACGTCGATGCTATCGATGTCACCGTAACGGCGACAGACAGCGGCGGGCTTGAGGCGTCGCAGTCCTTCACTGTCAACATTGCTGATGTGAACGAAGGTCCATCGAACGTTCAGCTCTCCAACACGACGATCGACGAGAATGACGCTGGCGCGGTTGTGGGAACCGTTTCGGCTGTCGATCCCGACGAGGGAGATAGCCTGACTTACACCGTCTCTGACGACCGTTTTGAAATCGTCGGCAACGAGTTGCGGGTCAAGGAGGGCGTCTCCTTTGATCATGAAACTGTCGACGCCATCGACGTCACAGTAACGGCGACAGACAGCGGCGGGCTTGAAGCATCGCAGTCCTTCACCGTCAACGTAGCAGACATAAACGAAGCCCCGACCGACCTCGAGTTGATAGGAACCGCCGTCAGCGAAAACGACGCCGGGGCTTTGGTCGGAATACTTTTGTCATCGGATCCCGATGCGGACGACACCGCAACTTTTTCGATCGCCGAAGACGCGTCCGGTCTGTTTGAGGTTGTCGGCAACGAGTTGAAACTGAAAGACGGCGCGTCGCTCGATTACGAAACGAAAAACACATACGATATCACCATCGAGGTCACCGACAGCGCGGGCGACAGTCATTGGGAAACATTTACTGTCAATGTTACCAATGTGCTCGAAACGAACCTCATTGAGGGTACAAATCGCAGCGAAACTCTGGTTGGGGGCGGCTCCTCCGACGAGATCTACGCCGGCGGCGGCAATGATCGCGTCTACGGTCGCGGCGACGATGATTTCATTTTTGGCGAAGGCGGCCGCGACTATCTTCGCGGCGGCGCCGGCAATGATTTGGTCGATGGCGGCGCCGGTAACGACGTAATTTTCGGCGATGCGGGTGCTGACCAATTATATGGCGGGGCGGGTAACGATCGAATCTACGCCGACAGTGAGGATACTGTTGTTGAAGGCGGCGCCGGTAACGACAGGGTGATTGTACGCGGCGGCGGCGATTTCTCCATAGACATGACTGCATCGAGCGTCGAGCGCGTCGATGCCGGCTCGGGCGACGATACGCTTGACGCCAGCGGCTCGACAGCGCGGGTCACCCAGCGTGGCAATGGCGGCGACGATACGCTCATCGGCGGCGAGAACCGCGACAATCAGCACGGCGGCTCCGGGGACGACACCATTTTTGGCAATGGCGGCCGCGATAACATTCGCGGAGGCTCCGGCGATGACGTTATTGACGGCGGCGCCGGGAACGATGTGATCCGCGGCGACGCTGGCGCCGATGAACTGCGCGGCGGCGATGGCAACGATCTCATTTACGCCGACAGTGACGACACCGTTGTGGAAGGCGGCGCCGGAACTGACCGCGTTATCGTGCGCGGCGGCGGCGACTTCTCCATCGATATGACCGCTTCGGGCGTCGAGCGTGTCGATGGCGGCTCGGGCGACGATACCCTTGATGCGACCGGCTCGACGACGCGGGTTACGCAACTTGGCAATCGTGGCGACGACGCCCTTATCGGCGGCGAAAATCGCGATACGCAACGCGGCGGCGCCGGGGATGACGTCATTTACGGCGGCGGCGGCAACGATAACATTCGCGGCGACGCAGGCGCAGATGAGTTGCGCGGCGGCGACGGCAACGATCTCATTTACGCCGACAGCGATGACACCGTCGTCGAAGGCGGCGCTGGTACAGACCGCGTCATTGTCCAGGGCAATGGCGACTTCTCGATTGATATGACCGCTTCGGGCGTCGAGCGTGTCGACGCGAATTCGGGCAATGACACGCTGGACGCGACCGGCTCAACCGCTCGCGTGCGCCAATATGGCAATGGCGGCGACGACACGCTCATCGGCGGCGAAAACCGCGACACGCAGCGCGGCGGCGCCGGGGACGACATCATTTATGGCGGCGGCGGCAATGACGTGATCCGCGGCGACGCAGGCGCCGATGAATTGCGCGGCGGCGAAGGCAACGATCTCATTTACGCCGACAGCGATGACACCGTCGTCGAAGGCGGCGCAGGGAACGACCGCGTAATCGTACAGGGCGACGGCGATTTCTCCATCGACATGACGGCCTCCGGCGTCGAACGTGTCGACGGCGGCGCGGGCGACGATACGCTGGATGCCAGCGGCTCAACCTCTCGCGTGCGCCAATACGGCAATGACGGAGATGATACGCTCATCGGCGGCGAAGGTCGCGACATTCAGCAAGGCGGCGACGGGGATGATACGATCTCCGGCGGCGGCGACAGGGATAATATTCGCGGCGGCGAAGGCGCAGACCGCCTGTCGGGCGACGAAGGAAGAGACACCATAAGGGGCGACGCCGGCGACGACGTCATCATCGGCGGCGACGATAACGATACACTCTATGGCGGCGACGGTTCAGACGTCTTTGTCTACGAAATGGGCGACGGCTCGGACCGCGTCTTTGGCGGCTCCGGCGGATGGACCGACACCATCCAGCTTGGCGACGGCGATTCACCGCTGGGCGAATACGGCGTCGACTGGACCATTGAGGTTACCGAAGGTTCCATTGTTTCGGTTGATGAGGACGGCATTACCCTCAGCGAAGACTCCGACGGCGTCATCACGCTTTCGAACGGCTCGACAATTGAGTTCTCCGATATTGAGGAGATCCTCATTTAGTCAGAGGCGGTTTCGTCATCGACGCCAAACGCCTGAAGAATGACGCCGGTTGCGGTGGCCAGATCATACTGGCTGACGCGCAAATCGAACTCCGCCTGCGACAGACTGATTTCAGCCTGGACAAGGTCGCGCTGCCCGTCGAGGACATCAATGACCGACCGCTGTCCCGCTTCATATTCGAGTTGCAGCCCTCTTACCGATTGCTTCGCCGCTTCGATCCCTTGCCGGGCGGCGACGCGTTTCGTTTCAGCTTGCGCTAGCTGCCCCCAACTGCGCGTCACGATTTCATCCGTATTAAGACGGGTCTGGTCAAGCTCGGCGCGGGCGGATCGCTCTGATGCGCGAGCGGAACGAAGGTCGGCAATATTGCGGCCCTGGTTGAACAACGGCATGCGCACTCGCGCCACCAGTTGATACTCTTCATCATCTTGCTGGCCCAGCATCTGATCATCGCCGAAACGTTGAAAATAGCTGCCTTCGAGCGTGAGTTTTGGAGCGAAGTCGCCGAGCGCTGCCTGTTTCGAATGTTTTGCCGCTTTCACAGCCGCTCTGGCCGCATTCACTGACGGATTGGCATGTTGGGCGAGCGCAATGGAATCAAGCAATGTCGGCGGCGTCCGAGACGCATCATACTGATCGACCGCAAGTTCTTCCGGCGCGCCATGGCCGACAACGCGCCGATAGGCGGCTTCGTTTTCAGCCAGCACGGCGCGAGCGTCGCCAAGGGCGACCTGCGCCCGGGCGCGGCGGGCAAGCGCCTGCTCAACCCCGGTGCGTCCCTGTGCGCCGGCTTTTTGACGTTTGCGCACAACTTCATATTGGCGGTTAAGGAGCGAAAGGTTGTTTACCCGGTGCCCGACAATTTCCCGCGCCAAAACAACTGCGGCATGGGCCCGCGCTGCGGCGAGCGCTGTTTGCTGTCGAACCGCGTCAAATGCGAGTTCGGCTTCGTTGAGGCTGGCGCGGGCGCCGCGGAACCGGTTGAATGTCGACAAGCCCTGGGAAACGGGTTGTACGGCCGTCACCCCGAGGGTTGTTCCGTCGCGGTCCTGTAGTGTCTGCAAGGAATTACTGCGGAGGTTCTCGTCGGAATAGGCCGCGGACACCTCAACGTCCGGAAGAAATCGCCCGAGCGCAGCAAAGCGGTCGGCTTCTGCAGCGTCAACACGCGATTGTGCGATATAAACTTGCGGGTTGTTGGCGAGGGCCGCCCTTATGGCTGCTGCGATCGTTTCGCCTGAAGACGGTGCAACTGACGGTGTTTCCTGGGGCGGTACGACGTCGCGCTTCTGTGACGTTCTAACTACGTAGGACCCTGAATAGTCGAATCCGCCGGTAAAATACTTTTCAAGATCTTCAGCCGGATAAACGCTGCCGCGAAATTCGGGCGTGGCGATTTCATCCGCAACCGCGGACGTCGTCAAACCCAAAACCGCAACGGTGCTCAAAAGCTGACGCAACGTTAATGTCATTACTGCAAACCACCAGATCTTTTAGAGAAACTAGGCGGTTCTTGGTTAATACGGCGTATAGCGTCGCCAACACGCTAAGAGAAAAGAACAGTTCGGGCAACGTTGTCGCTGCTCATGCTTTGTTCATCATTGTAAACTTTTTCTGTATGCGAATAATTGTTCAGGAGCATTTATTCAATTATCCAATCACGCCGCCGGCTCGCAGCTCTTCTATGGCCGCCCTATCGCGGCCAAGCGCGAGCAGCACCGCGTCAGTATCCGCGCCCACAGGCGACGCCCCTTTCGGCGTTTCGCAGGCGGTGGCGGAATAACGCGGAGCCGGCGCCGGCTGCGTTGCGCCGTCGACCTCCACGAACGTCCCGCGCGCCTTATTGTGAGGGTGAGCCGCTGCTTCCTTGAGCGTCAAAACCGGCGCAAAACAGACATCGCAATTTTCCATGATCGCGCACCAGTCGTCGCGGGTTTTGGTCTTGAAGAGTGATGAGAGCTTTTCTTTCAACGCCGGCCAACGGGTCGGATCGTTCTGAATATCGAAGGCATCATCCTCTGATAAATCCGTTTTTTTGCGCAACAGTGCATAAAACTGAGGCTCTATGGATCCGATGGAAATCCATTTTCCGTCTTTTGTCTCGTATGTATCGTAATAGTGCGCGCCGGTATCGAGAGAGTTGACACCGCGTTCATCCTTCCAGAGGCCGGAACCAAGAAGGCTCCATGTCATCGCCGTCAACATGGCCGAACCATCCGTCATCGCGCAGTCAATGACTTGCCCCTTCGCGCCGTTCTTTACAGCAAGCATTGCGCTCACCATGCCGAACGCCAGCATCATGGCGCCGCCGCCAAAATCGCCAAGATAATTCACCGGCGGCGTTGGCTTTTCGCCCTTGCGTCCGCAGGTGTGAAGCGCGCCTGAAAGAGATATGTAATTGATGTCATGACCGGCATGGGGCGCATATGGCCCGGCCTGACCCCATCCGGTCATCCGACCGTAAACGAGATTCGGATTATCCTTAAGCAGAACATCAGGACCAAGGCCCATGCGCTCCATAACGCCCGGGCGAAACCCTTCGATCAGGCCGTCGGCGTCTTTGCAGAGGGCGCGCGCGAGCGCGACGCCTTCAGGAGATTTCATATTGACGGTAATCGACTTCTTTGACCGCCGCAGCGCATCGACGGGAAACGCATATGCGCCGATGCGGTCAATGCAGATCACTTCGGCGCCATGATCGCCCAGCATCATGCCGCAGAACGGCCCCGGCCCCAGGCCGGTAAACTCGATAATCTTCAGCCCCTGAAGCGGTCCCGGCATAGTGCTTGTTCCCTTTTCGCGAAATCTGGGTTGAAGTTTGTATCTCACAGAAAACGCACGACGCACAGGCGCGCGAGAAGGTCGGCATTTTCGCTGCAGGAACCGTAGGAGAAGAATCTGGAGCGGGTAGCGGGAATCGAACCCGCATATTCAGCTTGGAAGGCTGCTGCACTACCATTGTGCTATACCCGCCCGATCCGGCGAACCGGGCCGCTTACATGGTCGAAAACGATTGCGGACGCAAGGGGCGCTAATCGAGTTCGGCCTTGCGCGGCCGGGCGTATTTGGGCGACGGAATGTTAAAAAGGATGGCGGCCGCACGGATCATGAATGTCGCCAGCACCGCCAGCGGCGCGCCGACCCCGGCGGGTACGCCCAACGCATTCAATCCCACATAGACGCCGGCCCCGATCAACGCCGCGGTCGCGTATATTTCCTGCTTCAGGATCAGCGGCGGCTCGTTCAGCAGGACATCGCGCACAACGCCGCCAAACGTCGCCGTCACCGCGCCCATGAAAATCGCGATCACCGCGGGGGCCTCAGCCGCCAGCGCGGCCTGGGCGCCCAAAATGGCGAAAACAGCAAGCCCCATCGCATCCGCCCAGATCAGAGCCTTGAGCCGGGAGGTAAAAAGCGGCTGCGCCAGAACCGCCGCCGCCGCGCCAGCGAGACAGACCGCCACTGCCGACGGCGCTGCAATCCACCAGACCGGAAAAACGCCGAGCAGAACATCGCGAATCGTTCCACCCCCGACGCCGGTGACAAACGCGATAAGCGCCACGCCGAAAAGGTCCATATCATTGCGCAAGGCGGTCAGCGCGCCGGACACCGCGAAAACGAAGAGACCAATAATGTTGAGGGCGGCGAGCACCGCAGCCGTTTCCATGGCCTTTTGAATTTGCGCTGATTCAATCCGATAAAAAAGCGCTTTAGAGCGTGCGCGCAATCAACAGTTTCATGATCTCGTTTGTGCCGCCATAAATGCGCTGGACCCGCGCATCGGCATACATGCGGCTGATCGGATATTCATCCATGTAGCCGTAGCCGCCAAAGAGCTGCAGGCAACCGTCGATAATCTCGCCTTCAAGGTCCGAAACCAGCATTTTGGACATGGACCCGGTCGCCGGATCGAGCTGACCCGCGATCAGTTGCTCTGTGCAGTAATCCACGAAAACGCGCGACATGGTGGCTTTCGCTTTGTACTCGGCAAGTTTGAACTGGGTGTTCTGAAACGCGATGACCGGCTTGCCAAAGGCGTGACGCTCCTTGACGTAGTCGATGGTGAGCTCAATTGCGCGCTCAATGTTTGCCTGGCTCATCACCGCGATCTGATGGCGCTCTTGCGGAAGCTGGCTCATCAACTGGAAAAAGCCTTGCCCTTCTTCCGTGCCCAGCAAGTTTTCCGTCGGGATTTTGACATCGGTAAAAAATAGCTCCGATGTATCCTGCGCCTTGTTGCCAAGTTTCTTCAGGTTGCGGCCGCGTTCGAAACCGTCGGCGCCGTCGGTCTCCACCACCATCAGCGATACGCCTTTCGCCCCTTCGGACGGATCGGTTTTGGCGACGACAACAATCAGGTTCGCGGTCTGACCGTTGGTGATGAAGGTCTTCTGGCCGTTGACGACATACTGGTTGCCTTCTTTAAGCGCAGTCGTTTTCACCGCTTGCAGGTCAGAACCGGTTCCCGGTTCCGTCATGGCGATGGCGCCGATCAATTCGCCGCTCGCCATCTTCGGCAGCCAGCGCTTTTTTTGTTCTTCCGTACCAAAATGAAGAATGTAAGGCGCGACGATAATATTGTGCAGTCCGGCGCCGAACCCTTCAACGCCTGCCTTGATTTGTTGCTCGCAGAAAATGTGTTCATGGCCGAAATGGCCGCCGAGCCCGCCATATTCTTCCGGCATGGACATGCACAGGAGTCCCTGCTCGCCCGCTTTCTCCCAGGCCCAGCGATCGACCATGCCCTGGTCGCGCCAGGTTTCCACGTGAGGCAGAAGTTCGCGGGTGAAGAATTTGGCTATCTCTTCTTCAAAGAGAACGAGATCATCGCTCTTCCATTGAGGGCGGGCGGTTTGAACGGCGGGCATGGGTCTCTCCCAACAAAATTAAGCAAGGCGAATTATTGAATCGCACATCCCGCTCAACAAGCAGATTGCGCAGTTGTTACGGTAAAAATAACCGGAGACCGAACGGCGTTAATTAATCCGCATCGCTCAAACGGCGGATCAGGCTCGACGTGTCCCAGCGTCCGCCATCCATGGCCTGGATATCCGCGTAAAACTGATCGATCAACGCCGTAACGGGAAGACGCGCGCCGTTCGCCCGGGCTTCGTTGAGCGCAATGCGCAAGTCTTTCCGCATCCAGTCGACGGCAAATCCGAAATCGAACTCATCGGCCGCCATGGTGCGGGCGCGATTTTCCATCTGCCAGCTTTGCGCGGCGCCGCCGCTCACCGCTTCGAGGACCTTCTCGATGTCGAGCCCTGCCCGCGCCGCGAAATGAACGCCTTCCGACAGCCCCTGCACCAGCCCGGCGATACAGATCTGATTGACTGCCTTCGTCAGCTGCCCCGCACCCGGCGGTCCGATATGGACAATGCGCGCGCCATACGACTCCATCGCCGGCCGCGCCTGTTCCACATGGCCCTCATCGCCGCCGCACATGATCGAGAGCGCGCCGTTTTTTGCGCCCGCCTCGCCCCCCGACACCGGCGCATCAATGAAACCGACGCCAAGCTCTCCCAGCTCTCCATGCAGCCGCCTTGCGAGCGTCGGAGAGGCTGTCGTGTGATCAACGACGATGGCGCCGCTCGAAAGCGCGCCCGCAGCAGCCGTGACGACCGCCTCAACATCCGGGTCGTCGCCCAAACACATGAAAACGAGTTCTGCATCGTCAACCGCCGCATCAGGCGTTTCCGCCGCAACGCCGGCGTGATCGCCGGTCCAGTTGTGCGCCTTTCGGGGCGTCCGGTTGTAAACCGTCACCTCATATCCGTTTTTCGCCAGATGCCCCGCCATGGGGTAGCCCATGACGCCCAAACCCAGAAATGCGGCTCGTTTCATTCCGTTCAAAGTCCCGAATGATAATTGCTGCCAAAGTAAATTAGCGGCGAGCCGCCTTTTGAATCGAAGCGCACAACTTCGCCGATCAAGATAGCATGATCGCCGGCTTTGTGTCGGCGATGAATGCGGCAATCGAAACCGGCGATGCGCGCTTTCAAAAGGGGCGCGCCGGTTTCCCAAATATCGATTTCGTCCGCCGTCAACGGCGCCGGCGCATGGCTGGCGAACCGATTTGACAGCGCTTCACCATTCGCTGGAAGGATCGACACCGCATAGGCGTCCGTTTCCATGAAATGAGGATAGGCTGCAGTTTTGTTCTCAATACACCACAGCACCAGGGCGGGGCTGAGCGATACTGACGTGAACGAATTAATGGTGAGTGCGCGATAGGCGCCGTTTGCCTCAACACAGGTTGCCACGGCGATGCCTGTCGCAAACCGGCCAAAGGCGTCCTTGAGCGGTCTAAAGTCGTCGGACATGGCGATTGTCTTTCGGCCGCCCTCCTTCGGGCGAGCCGCCGTTTCGGCAACGTACTGAAAATACTTCCATCTTGTGGCGTTAGCATCTATTCGAGAAAATAAAAAGCGGTCCTGAATGGGCCGCATACAAGGTCGCAGCGAAGAACGACGCAGAATAGTATCGGAAGGGCGATGGACTTTTTTGTCGACGCGCACTGGCAGATGTGGGCGACGCTGGCGATTATCTTCGTCACCATCGTCGCCTATACGCTCGACCGGTTTTCGCTCGAGCTGATTTCCGCCGGCGCGCTGGTTGCATTGCTGGCGCTCTTCATTGTCGCCCCGCTCCAGGACGGCGCAACGAACCTCCTGACGACGGAAGATCTTCTTTCCGGCTTCGCCAGCCCCGCCCTGTTCGCCATTCTCGGCCTGCTCATTATCGGTCAAGGGATGTTTCAATCAGGTGCGCTTGAACATCCAACAGATTATCTATTGCGCATCTACGACAGACGGCCGCTGCTCATCACCGCCGCGATTTTCGTCTTCATCATGGTCGTCAGCGCGTTTTTGAATAACACGCCGGTTGTCGTGATGTTTATCCCGATCATGGCTGCTCTCGCGCAGCAGGGAAAAATCCCCGTGGCGCGATTCATGATGCCCCTGTCCTATCTCTCCATCCTCGGCGGGATGACGACAATCATTGGCTCATCGACAAACCTCCTCGCCGCGCAGTCCTATCGCGCCACGACAGGCGGCGAGATTGGCTTTTTCGAACTCACGCCGATGGGGCTTTTTCTCGCAGGCATTGGCGTCGTCTACATGATGACCGCGGGGCGATGGCTCACGCCGATCCGCGCCAATCCGAACCAGACCGCCGTCAACGAAAGAGACGGCAAACATTTTATTGCACAGATTGAAATTACGCGCGGCCACCCGCTCGTCGGCAAGGGACCGGTTTCCGGGCTGTTCGTTGATCTGCCGGACATTACCGTACGCATGGTGCAGCGGCGAGAAAAAGCCATTCTGCCGCCGTTCGACGACTTCAGGTTCAAGACCGGCGACGTGGTCATCGTCGCCGCGACGCGGTCAGCGCTCACCGGCCTGTTGAAATCAAATCCGGCAATGCTCGAAGGGCTGATGGCGGAAACCTCGATTGCCGATGAGGAAGACGGCTCGGTTCAGCGTTCAACCCAATTGACCATGGTTGAAGCCATTGTCGCTCCCGGCTCGCGCTTGATCGGGCGCTCCATTGCGCAAATCGGATTTCATGCCCAGACCGACTGCGTCATTGTCGGCATCGAGCGGCGCAGCCGCATGATCAGGACGCAAATGAATACGATCCGGCTTGAAGCCGGCGACGTATTACTGATCCTCGGCGATCTCAGCGACATCCGCAATTTGCGATCCGACCGCGATATTCTGTTGCTTGAATATTCGATGCAAAATCTTCCCGATCCGCGCAATGCGCGCATCGCCGCCCTCATCTTCGCGGTCGTTATCGGCTTCACCGCCACAGGGATTGTCCCGATCGCGGTATCTGCAATCTGCGGGGCGACGGCGATGGTGGCGCTTGGCTGCCTCAACGTACGTCAGGCGGCGCGCGCCATTGATCGACGTATCTATTTTTTGATTGGCGCTTCCCTCGCCATGGGCGCCGCCCTCGAACGCACCGGCGGCGCGGCCTTTATCGGCGAGGGCCTCGCCGGTCTCGCCGGACCGTTCGGACCGGCAATCGTGGTTTCCGCTTTCTTTATTATGTGCGCGGCATTGACGAATGTTCTGTCCAATAATGCGACAGCCGTCCTGTTCACCCCAATTGCAGTCTCAGCCGCCCGCCAGCTGGGCATTGACGAGCATATATTGGTTTTGACAGTAATTTTCGGGTCCAACTGCTCTTTTGCGACGCCCGTTGCCTACCAGACGAACCTTCTCGTCATGACGCCGGGCCATTATAAGTTCCGCGATTTCATGACGGTTGGCGGGCCGATGATCATCGTTTTATGGATCGCCTATACGATTGCCGCGCCGTTCTATTTTGGCATCAATTGACCATAAAAGAAAACGGCATCATTGATGATGCGCTAATCGCCCGCTAAGGTTTTTTCGTTAGGCTAGGTGAATGAGTAACGAAGAGTTTGCACGGCGTTTCGGACTGGAGAGCGGAGACTTTTATGTCACCGCTGCGGCCCCTTGCCCGTACCTTTCGGGCAAACGCGAACGCAAGATCTTCTCCTATCTCGACGGACCCAACGCATCGTCGACAAACGCGCTGTTGACCCGACGCGGTTTCAGGCGCTCGCAAAATATCATCTATCTTCCCGCATGCGAAAGCTGCGCCGCCTGCGTGCCGGTGCGCATCGTCGTCGACGACTTCAAACTCACGCGCTCGCGCAAACGCAACATTGTGCGAAACGCCGATCTCGCCCGACGGATAGCCGGGCCGCAGGCGACGGGCGAGCAGTTCTCGGTTCTGCGGGGATATCTCGACTCTCGCCATGACGACGGCGGCATGTCGGAAATGACCGTGCTTGATTACGCCGCCATGATTGAAGAAACCGCGGTCGATACGATGATCGTCGAGTACCGCTCCCCAGGCGTCGATTATGACGGCGAGGAAGAAAGCCGGCTCGTCGCTGCAGCGCTAACAGATCGTCTCACTGATGGGCTCTCCATGGTCTACAGTTTTTTTGAGCCGGAAGAAGCGACGCGCTCGCTCGGGCGTTACATGATCCAGGATCATGTTTCATTCGCACGCGAGCTCGGCTTGCCTTATGTCTATCTCGGCTATTGGGTCGAAGGCTCTCCGAAGATGGACTACAAGGCGGACTTTCAACCGCTGGAGAAACTCACCCACGCAGGTTGGGTGCGCATGGACCGCTCGCGTTAAACGTCCATTTGGCCTTCCCTTAAAATAAAGATATGACTTCCGCTGAACGAGCAAAGGCGGAATCCCTCCATGATGAAACGGCGCCAATTGCTGACAGGCGGCGCGCTTGGCGCTGCGGGTCTGGCGGCAGGCTGCGAATGCGGGACGCCGGCGGGGCTTGAAGCCGTCCGCGGCGCCGTGCGTCAGCGCGAATTGAAGATGGTGACAACCTGGCCCAAGGATTTTCCGGGCCTCGGAACCATGGCCGAGCGCACCGCGCAATTTATCTCAGACATGTCGGGCGGCGTTATGACGGTGAAAGTTTTCGCCGCCGGCGAGCTTGTCGCCGCATTTGAGAGTTTCGACGCCGTGTCCGACGGCGCCGCGGACCTTTATCACGGTGCTGAATATTATTGGGTGGGCAAATCGCCTGCCTTCGCATTTTTTACCGCCGTACCCTTCGGCATGACCACCACCGAGATCATGGCATGGACCGAATTCGGCGGCGGGCAAGCGTTGTGGGATGAACTATCCGCACGGTTCAATCTCAAACCGTTCGCCGCAGGCAACACAAGCAATCAATCCGCCGGCTGGTTTAAAAAAGAAATCAACAGTCTTGAAGACATGCGCGGGCTTAAAATTCGCATGCCCGGCCTTGGGGGAGAGGTTATGCGCCGCATCGGCGCCGCCGCAGTGGCCATGGCGGGCGGCGAAATTTATCAGGCGCTGCAATCAGGCGCTATCGACGGCGCCGAATGGGTCGGTCCGTGGAACGATCTCGCCTTCGGTTTTTATAACGAAGCGAAATACTACTATAATCCGGGCATACACGAGCCGGGCGCCCAGCTCGCTGTCGGCGTCAATCTCGACGTTTGGAATTCTCTGAACGAAACAGAACAAACAATCATTCGCGGCGCATGTCAGTGGGCGAACAATTTATCGATCGCGGAATACATGCACTACAACGCAGATGCCCTCGATCAGCTGGTGGAGCGGCACGGCGTGGAGTTGCGCACCATGCCCGAGGACGTGCTCGCCGCAGCGGCGGCGGCCGCGAAAGACGTTCTCGAAGAAACCGCACAGCACGATGATCTGTCAGGACGAATTTTTGAGAGTTTCAAGGCGTCGTTGACGCGGAGCCTCGCCTGGAGCGGCGTCTCCGACGAGGCCTATATGAGCGCGCGCAGGCGCTTTTTCTCGATCTGACATGTTGCAGCTCACAGGCGATATTCTGAACTGGTTGGCCGCGGGCGTTCTGTTCCCGCTTATGGCGTTGCCGGCTGCGTCATTAATTCAGCGCGAGTCAAAAGGCCGGTTTTCCGGCGTTGTGACATGGCTTTGCGCCGTTATCGGCGCGGTTGCAGCGGGCCTGGTGTTTGTCGTCCTTGTGCCGCGATTGAATGCGCCGACAGCCGACGCGACCGCGGTTCAGTATTTTCTGATTCAAGGCGCGCTTGTGCTCGCCGTCGCCGCGGCGATTTTTGCAGCCGGAGGCCCTCGTCGCGCAGCAGCCGGCGCGGCAAGTGTCTTCGAAACCGTCACCCGTAAATCCGGCCGCTTGGTGATGTGGCTGTTGCTGCTTATGGCGCTCGTACAATTCACCGTTGTGTTGTTGCGCTATGTCTTCGGCGTCAATTTCATCTTCATGCAGGAATCCGTTACGTACATGCACGGGCTCGTGTTCATGGTCGCCGCCGGGTACGCCCTTCTGACCGATGATCATGTGCGCGTTGATATTTTTTATCGCGGCGCGCCGCCGAAACAAAAAGCGCTGGTCGACCTTATTGGAACTTATCTCTTTCTCTTTCCCATCTGCCTGCTCATCCTCTGGACCGCCTCGCCCTATGTGGCGCGATCCTGGCTGGTGATGGAAGGATCAGCCGATACGTCCGGCATTCAAGGCGTTTATTTGTTGAAATCGCTCATCGTCGTTTTCGCTGTGCTGCTCGCCATGGCGGGGTTCGTAACGGCACATAAAGCTGTCGAGACGCTGACCGGGGAAAAAGCCTGATGGAGGCCGGGTTCTGCCTTTGCGGCCTCGCCGGCTGGCTTGACGTGATCATGGTCGTCGTCCTTTGCGCCATGCTGATGGCCGGCTTTCCGGTCGCATTCTCGCTCGGCGGCGTCGCCATTTTGTTCGCCGTCATCGGTCTGGCCGCCGGCGTTTTTGATATCTCCTTCATCAAGCCCTATCCGTCGCGGATATTCGGCGCAGTGTCGAACACCACGCTGATCGCCGTCCCAATGTTCGTCTTGATGGGCGTGATCCTCGAAAAATCGAAGATTGCGGAAGACCTGTTGGATGAAATGGCGAAGCTGTTCGGGAGCTTGCGCGGCGGGCTGGGCCTTTCCGTAACCTTCGTCGGAGCGCTTCTCGCCGCTTCAACCGGTATCGTCGGCGCGACCGTGGTCACTATGGGCTTGTTGAGCCTGCCGACAATGTTGCGCCGCGGTTATGACCCCGCATTCGCGTCAGGCTCCATCGCCGCGGCTGGGACCCTCGGGCAAATCATTCCGCCGTCAATTGTCCTCATTCTCCTTGGCGACGTTATCTCCAACGCTTTTCAACGCGCGCAGCTCGAGCTTGGCGTCGCCTCGCCGGAAACCGTTTCGGTGGGACATCTCTTCGCCGGCGCTTTGGCGCCGGGATTGATGCTCGTCGCGCTCTATATGTCGTGGCAGGTTTTTGTCGCTTTCACGCAGCCGAAAAAAGCCCCGGCAATCCCCGCCGATGAAATGGGCTCGGCAAAAGAAGTCTGGATCGCCGCCGCGAAAACGCTGCCCGCGCCGTTGCTCCTCATCATCGCCGTCCTCGGCTCGATCCTCGCCGGCGCGGCGACCCCAACCGAAGCCGCGTCCGTCGGCGCGGTTGGGGCCATGCTCATTGCCGGCGGGCGCATGGCGCCGAAAACCTCCTTCGCTTTCGGCCGGCCGGCTGTCTACGTTTCTGCAGCCTCCGTCATCGGGCTCATTCTTCTTACGTCCTTGCTTGACCTTCGCCTTGGCCGAGAATCGGTCGCGTCCAATGAGGCAGTGGGCATCGCCGTCGCATTTCTCCTATGCGCCCTGACCCCCTGGGGGCTGATTGCAAGCCTTGTTCAAATGCGGCGCGAGCGCACAATCGCGCCAATCCTCGATCAGACGGCGCGCGTCACGACCATGGTGTTCACCATTCTTATCGGCGCCGCGCTCTTTTCTCTCGTCTTTCGCGGTCTCGGCGGCGACGACACGGTGCACGCCGCGCTAGAGGCGACGCCCGGCGGCGTTGTCGGCGCTGTTGTCGTCGTCATGGCCGTCATGTTCGTGCTGGGATTTTTTCTCGACTTTATCGAGATCACTTTTGTTGTTGTGCCGCTCGTGGCGCCGGCGCTTTTGATGATGGGGCTCGATCCGGTCTGGCTCGGCGTCATGATGGCGATAAACCTTCAGACATCATTCCTGACGCCGCCGTTTGGCTTTGCACTATTTTATCTGCGCGGCGTTGCGCCGCCGGAAGTGCGCACCGGTCAGATTTACGCCGGCGCCATTCCGTTTATCTTTATACAAATTCTGGCGCTGGCGCTGATTGCTGCATTTCCAGCGATTGCCACATGGCTGCCAAGCGTACTTTATCAGTAAGTCTTTTTGCAGCCTGTCAGGACCCAAAAAGCGAAATCACTGCACGGTCTCAACGTTGGATTCCGCAGCACCTGTAAGATCGGCAAATTCTGCACGCGCAAGCGTTCCATCGCTCATCCACTTGTCCACATTGATGAGACTGCCGATCATCCGGCAAATGCGGCCTGCATCATCAACTACGCTGCGGCCACTGGCGCGCACCCAGCGATAGTCTCCATCGCCGTGTTGAAAGCGGACGATTAGAGAAAAATGCTCTCCGGCTTTAAGTTGTCTTCGCACGGCGGAAACAAATTTCTCGCGGTCTTGCGCATGAACAAGGTTCTCAAGCGCCGAAAGATCCCGCGGACCTCGTTCCGGCGCATGTCCGAGCATTTTGCCGACGCTTTCGGATACGACCATCGCGCCGGTTTTCAAATCCCAATCCCAGAAGCCTTCTTCGGCTCCCGAAAAAGCCATCACGTATCGTTCAAGCGTTTCCGACGCCTCAAGCTGAAAAGCGACGCGCTTGCGAAAGTGTTCGATAACCGCCAGCGCCAGGGATACGTTCTCGATCGGTTTTTTGCTCAGCCCCGTGATGATGCCAAGCGGCTTTCCATCGGCGGCCATGACCGGCGCGCCGACATAGGCTTCGATACCCATCGTTTGCAACATCTCATCTCGGGGAAACTCGTCGGCGACTTTTTTTGGATAGACACAAGTGTGATTGTCCATAACGCGGGCGCATGGCGTATCGGAAAGTCCGTATACCATATTGTCGACGATTTTTCCTTCACTGGCGAAACACACGGTTCGCATCATGTTGGAGTAGACATTCATCCGACCGACACAGAAATGGTCGAACTCGAACATCGCATTCGCCTCAAGACAATAGGCCTTGAGAAACTCACAATCAGGGACATTTGCAAGCTTTGCGGCGAAGTCTCGCAAAGCCGGGTGCCGATCAAAGACAGCCTCGCCATTATCGGCCGCCGGCAATTCCTGGTCGGGAGCGTTGTGATTCTCGCCCATTTTTTAACTTTCGAAAGCGCAGCGAGCACACTAATTTTCCTTATTTGAGTATTTGTTAATGCTGCTTTTTGCTGGGCGGCCCGCACCCAGCAATGAACCATCCGTTTAGAAATGGTTAGACGGCGGCGCTCGCATAGTCCCGCAACGCCTCGATCCGCTTGTCGATTGGGGGGTGCGTTGCGAAGACGCCTGCGAAACGCACGCGATTCGCAATCATCATCTGCTGCACATCATTGGGCGCTTCAAAATGAGACTTGCCGGAGATTTTTTGCAGCGCCCGGACCATTGCATCGGGATTGCGGGTCAAATCCGCTGCGCCGGCATCGGCCAGGAACTCACGCTTGCGCGATAGGGAAAAGCGGATCACGAGCGCAAGAAGATACGCAATAACGATCATGGCGACCGCTATGAGAATGAGCGCGCCGCCGCCGCGACTGTCGCCATTGCGCGACCGCGTATGTCCTCCCATGCGAATACCGCGACGAAACATGCCGTCAAACGCCATCTCGCCAACGAAAGAGAAGATACCGACGAAAATGACAGAGATAATCAGCAATCGGACATCCCTGTTGCGGATATGGGTCAGTTCATGGGCAAGCACCGCCTCAAGCTCATCGGGCTCAAGCGCCTCGACAAGTCCGCGGGTCACAGTGATCTTGTAGCTCTTGTCAGAAATCCCGCTTGCGAATGCGTTGAGCGCGGGTGTTTCAACTATGTTGAGAGACGGCGTCGTTATCCCTCGCGAAATACATAAATTTTCAAGCAGGTTGTAAAGCTCCGGGGCTTCCTTGCGAGTGAGCCCCTTGGCGCCGACCGAGGCTTCGATCATTTTCTGATGGAACGCCCAGGCAAAGAGAAACCACACCGCTGCGCCAAGAAAAGCAAACGGCCAGATCCGCTGCATGTGTTCAAAGGCGCGGACCATCCCTTCTGCCGTCGAAGGAACGTATTCGACAAAGCCCACATACCCGACTGTCAGACCGTACATCAACAACAGCAGAAGCAGCGGAAATCCCGCAAGCAGCAGGATCGATTTCAGATTGTTGTTCCAGATATGGGTCTGCAGGCCGTAAGCGCCCATCAGCCGTCCCCGAATGCATACCGCGCCGCCGCCGCCGCATGCAGCGCAGTTGTATCAAACACGGGAAGATCCGTGTGGGTTTGATTGAGGATCATACAGAGCTCGGTACAGCCGAGGATAACCCCGTCGGCGCCCTTGCCCCGCCATCGCTCGATAATGGCGAGATACTCAGCCCTGCTTTCGTCTCGAACGTCGCCGTTGACGAGCTCGTCCAGAATGATGCGTCCGATGACGGACTGTTCGTCCGGGTCTGGAACAAAAACGCTTCCCTCATAACGCTCGGCCAGGGCTGAACGATAATGATCGCCGCTCATCACCACCGGCGTTCCGGTCAGAAGCGGGCGATTAACCCCTCGATGTCGCATTTCATCGGCGAGCACGTCGAGCATGTGAATGAGCGGCAGGCCGGTCGCCTCGCGCGCCGCGTCGGCGGCCACATGAGTTGTGTTCGAAGTAATCACCAGCGCATCAACGCCCGCGGCGGCAAGGTGTTTTGCGCCCTTGACGACTTCCGCCGTAAACGAAGGCCAGTCGCGATTATCGTAGTGCTGGATCATCACACCGTAATCGAGGGCGTAGAGCAGAATGTTTGCCGAATGCTGCGAGCCAAGCCGCTCTTTCGCCGCCTGGTTCAACAACCGGTAGTAGATCGCGGTCGCTTCCGGGCTGACGCCGCCGATGAGGCCTAAAAGTTTCATCGCTCGTTCCGACGGCCTCCGTCGCCTCAGGAGAACGAAACTTCCGGCGCCGTCTCAATTTGCTCGCGGCTGTCTTCGGGGATTTCGAAGTATTCTTTTTTGGTGAAGTTCCCAAGCGGCGCAACAAGATTGCCGGGGATTTGCTGGATCGCCGTGTTGAATTCCTGCACCGCATTGTTGAAGAACCGACGGGCTGCGGCGATCTTGTTTTCAACGTCGGAGAGCTCGCGCTGCAGTTCCATGAAGTTTTCGTTCGCTTTGAGATCCGGATAGGCTTCTGCAAGCGCAAAAAGTTTCCCAAGCGCGGCGCCGAGAACGCCTTCAGCAGCTCCTTGTGCGGCCGGGCCTTGCGCCGCCTGCGCGGCGTTGCGCGCGCTGATGACAGCGTCGAGCGTCTCGCGCTCATGGGAGGCGTAGCCTTTCACCGTTTCCACAAGATTGGGAATAAGGTCGTGGCGCTGTTTCAGTTGAACGTCGACATCCGCAAAGGCTTGCTCGGTTCGCTGCGACAAGGCGACGATCCGGTTGTAGATGACGATGACAAACAGGACGACGGCGACAATAAGGCCGAGAAACACCAGTAAGCCGGACATACTCTCTCCTTTCGCGCCGGGCGACAGTCGGCGCCGCTAAGCCAATAAGGGGGGAACCCCCTCCCGACCCTCTATATGGGGATTTATCGCCTTGGAGCAACGGCGAAAATGGGCGGATCCGGGCAAGCGGCATGGCGCAGCCAACCGCACGGCCCGCCTATTGCGCGGTGATGCCGCCGTCGATCTTGAATTCAGATGCGGTCACAAAGCGTGATTCGTCTGAAGAAAGATAAAGCACGCAGTAGCCCACGTCTTCCGGTTCGCCGAGGCGTTTCAGCGGGATCTGGCGCACAAGCTTTGCCTCGCCTGTGTCGCCACCGCCGCCATGGGCAATCAAGGGCTCAATAATTGGCGTGCGCGTAAACACTGGGTGCACGGAATTGCAGCGAATATCGTAACCGGACCGCGCGCAATGAAGCGCGATCGACTTCGACATCATCCAGACGGCCGCCTTCGCCGCATTATAGGAAAGCATCATGCCGTCGGCGATCAGCCCCGCAACGGAAGAAATATTGATGATTGAGGCGGGCTGGCTTTGTTTCAAGTAGGGCATGGCAAGCTGGGTGCCGACAAAAATCGAATCGACGTCGATTTCATGAGTGCGCCGCCAGTTTTCATAAGATTCTGTTTCGATGCTGCCGGCGGTCCCAATCCCGGCGTTGTTGATCAGTACACTGATCCCGCCCATCGCCTCATCGGCGTCCGCGAGCGCACGCTCCCACTCGTCTTTCTTGGTCACATCATGAGGAAAGGCAAACGCCGCGCCTGGATGATCGGCGTTGATCGACGCCGCCGCTTCCGCCGCGCCGTCGTAATTGACGTCAGTTAGCGCGACTTGCGCGCCCTCTGCCGCAAGCATGCGCCCGAAGCAGGCGCCCAGTCCCTGTGCGCCGCCGGTGATGAACGCCTTCTTTCCGGAAACCCGCGCCATACTCATCTCCTCATTGACGCTTTCGCATGCCACAGGCGCGCGCAGCGATAAAGCGACAGACGCAGTTCCTATGAAGAGCGCGCGAAAATCAGGTGCAGGCCGAGCCCGCCGAATACCAGCGCCGAAACCGTTCTGACGCGGGCGCGCCAGCTTGCCGACGTAACCAAATGATGACGCACAGCGCCAGCTGTTGCGGCGACGACAATCAGAACCAGCGCGCCGCTGAGGCTGAAAATTGCGCCGAGCACAAGCGCCTGCATCCACATCGGCGCCATGACCCCGTCGGTGAAGGCCGGCAGAAACGCAATGAAAAACAGTCCGACCTTGGGGTTGAGCAGGTTGGTGACGAACCCTGAGCGTAACGCGGCGCCTGTCTCTTCCGCCCCGGCCGAATCGATAGGCGCGCGGCGATGACGATAAGTCTCGACCGCGAGGTAAAGGAGATAACACCCCCCTGCGATGCGGATCACCGTCAATGCATGCTGGGAAGCCGCCAACAACGCCGCAAGACCGACCGCGGTCGCCGCCGCCCAGGCAAGCGAGCCCAATCCAACGCCGACAGCCGCCGCGACGCCGGCGCGGGCGCCGCCTTTGACCGCGCTCGCCAGCGTGAACGCCATATCCGGTCCGGGCGTGATGTTAAGAAGCAGGGCGCCTGCCAAAAAAACCAGAAACGTTTCAGCAGGAATTAGCGCCACCGATAATCAGCCTTCGCTTTGGATCTGCTTGACTGCTTCTGAGAGGCATTCATCCATATGGCGGCGGATCTGATGATCGGACTGATCGACGCCGGCGGCGTCGAAATCGCCACGGATCTTCCGGAAAACGTCGTCGTCGCCCGCTTCTTCGAGATCAGCCTTGATGACCTCTTTCACGTAAGCATCGGCGGCGTCGCCTTCCTTGCCCAGAAGCTTTGCCGCCCATAGGCCGACCAGCTTGTTGCGGCGGGCTTCCGCCTTGAATTTCAAAGCAGCGTCATGGGCGAATTTTTTTTCGAATTTGTCTTCGCGGTCGTCGAAGGTCGACATCGGAACTCCTCAAATGCTCTCCGGCCGGCTTTTCGCCGTCCCGATTGTTTACGTAACGCCGTCAATCCGGCGACGCAATCGCTCTAATCGCAGCGCCAGCCAGGGGCTTCCCAAACCGAAAATAACCCACTAAACCGCGCCGCTTGCCGGATCGGCCCGGACCCCGCTAGCCAAGGCCGGTTCTTGCGCGTATCTGAGCGACCAGGACCGGTCCCCGAGGCCTTTGGCCCAACCCCAAACCGGCCCCTAATCGCCTGAAAGGACAATGGAAATGGCCCGCCGCAAGCAAATTTACGAAGGCAAGGCGAAAATCCTATTCGAGGGCCCGGAGCCGGGCACCATTATCCAGTATTTCAAGGACGATGCGACGGCGTTCAATAACCAGAAGCACGCCATCCTCGAGGGCAAGGGCGTCCTCAACAACCGCATCTCGGAATTCATCATGACCGGGCTCGAGCGCATCGGCGTGCCGACCCATTTCATCCGGCGCCTCAATATGCGCGAACAATTGGTCCGCCATGTGGAGATCGTGCCGTTAGAGGTGGTTGTCCGCAACGTGGC
Source organism: Hyphococcus sp. (assembly GCA_965267325.1). Classification (GTDB taxonomy): domain Bacteria; phylum Pseudomonadota; class Alphaproteobacteria; order Caulobacterales; family Parvularculaceae; genus Hyphococcus. The sequence continues at coordinate 2,043,866 of OZ253943.1, forward strand.
GGCGGGCTCCCTGACCAAGCGCCTCGGCCTTGAGGACGGCACCCCGCTCCCGCGGTCGGTGATCGAGTTTTACTATAAGGATGACAAGCTCGGCGATCCGCTGGTGTCCGAAGAGCACATCACCGCATTCAACTGGGCAAATCCCCAGGAAATCGACGACATGATGGCGCTGGCGCTCAGGATCAACGACTTCCTCGCAGGCCTCTTCGCCGGCGTCGGCATTAAGCTCATCGACTTCAAGGTTGAATTCGGCCGCCAATATGATGGCGATCTGATGCGCCTTATCGTCGCCGATGAAATCAGCCCCGACAGCTGTCGCCTCTGGGACATGGAAACCGGCGACATCATGGACAAGGACCGCTTCCGCAAGGACCTTGGCAACGTGACGGACGCTTATCGGGAAGTCGCCAAGCGTCTCGGCGTCCTGCGTGAAAATGAAAACGCGGGCCAGCGCGGCCCCGTGCTGGTCAGCGACAACGAAAAATAGCAAGCGGCCTTCGCGTCGGCTTGATTAATGCCGCGGCTGCCGCTGGCCTCAGGTTTCCGTTGTCTCCCGAAGCCTCCCTCACGACCAGTTGCGCGACAGCGCACAGCGGCGTATTCGATGGCGGCATTACCGGGATAAGAAGGGTTCGCTGATGAAAGCCAAGGTCATCATCACGCTGAAACAGGGCGTCCTTGATCCGCAAGGCAAGGCGATTGAGGGCGCGCTCAAAGGCCTCGGTTTTGACGGCGTCAGCGACGTCCGTCAGGGCAAGGAAATCGAGTTTCGGCTCGATGAAGCCGACGAGACAGCCGCTCGGGCGAAAGCTGAAGAGATTTGCAAAAAACTCCTCGCCAATCCGGTAATGGAAAACTACGCCATCGAGATTACGCCATAGTTGGCGCCCCGATGCTTGGCCAACCACACTACGTACGGAATTACCGCAGCTTGATGCGGCGCCTGCGCCGCGAGAGCGAGAGCGAAGACGAAGCGGTCGAGCGCGCGGTCGGCGGCCATTATGTTCGCGTCGGCAAGGTGCAGGCTGATCTTGTGCGTGAGGTGGCGCCGGCCGGCCCCTTCACCATGATCGATATCGGATGCGGCTCAGGGCGGGCTGCCTTCGCCCTGCGCGAGGAAACGCGGCTCGCCTATATCGGCATCGACGTCGTGCCGGATCTTGTCGATTACGCACGGCAAAAAGCGGACCGGCCGGACTGGCGCTTTGAGCTGATTAAAGAGATTGGCGTTCCCGCGGGGGATGAGAGCGCCGACATCGTCCTCATTATGTCAGTCTTCACTCATCTGAAGCCAAACGAAATAAAAGCCTATCTTGCTGAGTGCGCGCGGGTCCTCAAACCCGGCGGCGCTGTTATCGCTTCCTATCTCGAACGGGAAAATGAACGGCATCGATCCCTTTTCTACCGCCCTTTGCGCAATCGCATATCCCGCTTGCTTGGTCGCGATGTGATGGTGAGCTTCACGACCAAGGACGAACTCGCTAAATGGATGACGGAAGCTGGATTGGCCGTCGAGCGTGCAATAATTGACGGCCCCATCGGCCAGCACGTTCTGATTGGACGCAAGCCTTTGGGTCCTGATAACGGAGTTCTAAACCTATGAAGCCCGCGGTCATTGTCTTTCCCGCCTCCAATTGCGATCGCGACGTAGCCGTCGCACTTGAGCAGGCGACCGGCGCCAAGGCAAACATGGTCTGGCATGGAGACGCCGACCTTCCCGATACGGATTTGATCGTTCTGCCCGGCGGGTTTTCCTATGGCGATTATTTGCGGTGCGGCGCCATGGCGTCGAAATCGCCGATCATGCGCGCCGTCATCGACAAGGCGAATGCTGGAACGCCGGTCCTTGGCATCTGCAACGGGTTTCAGATTTTGTGCGAGACCGGACTGCTTCCGGGCGCGTTATTGCGCAACGCCAATCTCACATTCGTCTGTCGCACCGTTACGCTGCAGGTTGAAAACAATCAGTCCATGTTCACGCGCGGCTTTGACGCCGGACAATTCGTCAATTTTCCGGTCGCGCATCACGACGGAAACTACTTCGCCGATCAAGATACGCTCAACCGCCTTGAAGGCGAAGGCCGCGTCGCTTTACGTTATGTCGACAATCCCAACGGCTCTGCGCGCAACATTGCCGGCATTCTCAATGATGGGGGCAACGTGTTCGGCCTGATGCCGCATCCTGAGCGTGTAATTTCGCCCTTGCTTGGCGGTCTGGACGGTACAGCCTTCTTCAAAGGCGTTGTGGAAGCTGCGGCCTGAGCGCTGCGCAAGCATATTGTCCACGATGTCGAAGTCGGTATCATCCCCCGAAAAAGTGGGAGAATTGATCGTGCATCGCTGGCTTTTCTTCGTTTCAATATTTGCCGTCGTCTCTTGTGGTCAAAACACCGACGACCCTGCGCCGGCGAGTGACTTTTCCTATCAGGAAAAGTTGATGGCGGCGCTTATCGATGCGCAGCCGGGAGACGTCATAGAGATCCCGGAAGGAACACACGCATTCAATCGATCGCTGAGCCTCAATGTCGACGGCGTCACCATCCGCGGCCAGGGGATGGATAAATCCGTCCTTTCTTTTAAGGGTCAGGTCGTCGGCGCCGAAGGCCTCCTCGTTACCGGCGGCGACTTTACAATTGAAGACCTCGCCATCGAAGACACCAAGGGCGACGCGCTGAAAATCTCTGGCGGCGAAAACATTGTCATTCGCCGGGTGCGGACCGAATGGACCGACGGGCCGAAGACGTCGAACGGCGCTTACGGCATATACCCGGTGCAAACGAAAAATGTCTTGATGGAAGAAAACGTCGCCATCGCCGCCGCCGACGCGGGGCTCTATATCGGGCAGTCCGAAAACGTCATCGTGCGCAACAACCGCGCCGAGTATAATGTTGCAGGAATCGAGATTGAGAATACGACGGGCGCCGATGTCTACGGCAATGTCGCGACCAACAATACGGGCGGCATTCTTGTGTTTAATATGCCGAACCTGAAAACCCCCGGCGCGCGCACGCGGGTTTTCAAGAACGACGTCTTTGAAAACAACACCAAGAATTTCGGCCATGAAGGAACGCCGGTCGCCTCGATACCGGCGGGTTCTGGCGTTGTCATCAATTCCAATGATGAAGTCGAGATTTTCGACAATGATATCCGCGACAACAAGACCGCCAACATTATCGTGGCAAGCGTCTTTTCCACCGGATACGCCGACGGCGAAACGCAGGCCGATTTCGACCCCTACCCTGAAAACATCTTTATCTATGAAAATCGCCTGGAGGGCGGGGGTAATAATCCCGACGGGCTTGATTTGCAGGCGCTGAAGCTCGCCCTTGTCGGACCGACGGGACGCCTGCCGGACATTCTTTGGGACGGCTTTTTCAGCACCGAACGCCAGGACGGCGCGCCGGTCATGTGCCTGCAGAACGGCGATATCAGGGTGCTCAACGCCGACGGCCCGAACAACAACAAATCCCCGCGCATAGTGGGCGCCGCCGACTATGATTGCGTTATCGAAAAACTGCCCGTTATCACATTGAATGGGCCGCTTACGGAGCAAATGTAGCTTGCGAGCGCTTGCGGCGACACTTGGTCTTCTTATCGCCGCCTGTTCGGCGGAGCCCGCGCCGACGCCGACTTTTCACGAAAGCAACGCGCCGCAAACGCTTTCCGAATGGGGCATGGTTTACGCGCGCGACGGCGCGATCATCATCAGTGACGGCGTGACGCCTTACGATCTCGCGACGCCGCTCTTTTCAGATTACGCGTTGAAACTGCGCACGGTATGGCTGCCAGACGGCGAGGCAGCAGTCTATCACGAACGAGACGCATTTGACTTTCCGGTCGGGACCGTCGTCACCAAGACCTTTTATTATCCGAAGGCAAGCGACGCGCTCGCCGTCGGAAAAGCCCCTTCCCTTTCGGACAAATCGATCCCCCTCGACAGATACCGTATTATTGAGACGCGCTTACTGGTTAAACATACCGATGGATGGGCGGCGTTTCCGTACGTCTGGAATGACGAGCAAACAGAAGCAACGTTGAAGCGCACCGGCGACATCAAACCGATGACGCTCACCCGCGGCGAGCGGAGAGATGAATTCGCCTATCTCGTTCCGGACCAGAACCAGTGCGCCGCCTGTCACGTAACCGACGCGAAAACAAAACAAATAAAACCGATTGGACTGAAAGCGCGCCACCTCAACAAGCCGTCAGACTATTCGCCCGGGTTCAATCAGCTCGATCACTGGATCGCGTCTGATCTGCTCGCAGCGCCGAATGTGGACCAGGCGCCCGCCAATGCGATCTGGTCTGATGAGGCGGCGCCGATTGCGGCCCGCGCACGGGCCTATCTCGATATTAATTGCAGCCATTGTCACAATCCAAACGGCGCCGGCAACACATCCGGCCTCAATCTTGAACCGGACGCGCAAGGACCGGCGCTTGGCGTATGCAAACCGCCGATCGCGGCCGGCGGCGGAACCGGCGGACGGCGCTTCAGCATCGTTCCCGGCGCGCCCGATGCGTCGATCACCGTCTTCCGTATGGAAACAATGGACCCCGCCGCTATGATGCCGGAACTTGGACGCGCGCTTGCACATGAAGAGGGCGTGCGGCTCATCAGCGACTGGATCGCATCCATGAACGGAGCCTGCGGCTAAGCAGGCCATTGCGGCGAAGCAATCATTCAGCTTAAGGTCCGCGAACTCTCGCAAGGAATCCGATCTGATGGACCGCAAACCGCCCATTCCGGCGTCAACAGTCACCTTCGGCGGCTTCGAAGCGGAAGGCGAGCGCATTTTCCTGAAATTTTATCTGATGAACGATTACCGCAATGTCGGTGAATTCAAGTACGAAATCCAATCGGGCCCGAAGGATCGCACAAGACGGCTTGAACGCACCCATACGCAAATCGAACGCTGTCTGCAGGAATTGTTGCACATCAATGCAGCGATGTTGAAAGCAGCGCGCAAGGAGTTGGAAGATCGCGGCGACGATCACGCCTAGGTTGGCGCGGACGCTGATTCTTCATTCAAGATATCGACTGTTGTCAGCGCTGCTAGGTAAACGACAGTGTAAACACAAGGCTCAGCGCCAGAACCAGCACAATCACAAAAACCCGCATAGTGCACTCCTTATGGAATGCGAATCAGCAAGATGCATACCGTGAGTCGGATTATTCCGCGAACGGCGGCGTTTACCTTGTAATACGGAGCATTTTCGCCGTTTTCAGTCGCCGGGCGCCATCAGCGAACGCACCCGGGCGAGCGCCATAATCGGGAAATAATGGCGATACAGATTATAGTTTATCATAAACGCGCGAGAGAGTTCCGGGCCCTGCTTCAGACGCTCGGCGAGCAACGGATCGCCCAACTTGATCGTTGCGCCAACCCCATAACCGGGAAACCCCGTCCCTGTATATTCGGGTTCTTCCCATGTGCCCTCTCGCTGTCTATCGAGAAGGAATTGAACGCCGGCGGCAATCGCGGTCTCGTCTTCTTTGCGATCCGCCGCCGCGAGCGCCATCAGCGCCCAGGCAGTTTGCGACGCCGTCGATTTTCCGCGGCCCATCTGGCCCGGGTCCATGTAGGACGCGCAGCTTTCGCCCCAGCCTCCGTCATCATTCTGGTGCAGGATCAACCAGTCGGACGCCTTGCGAAGGTAGGGCTGGCTCATATCTTCGCCGATCGCTTCGAGCGCGGGCAGAACGGCGCCCGTTCCATATACGTAGTTGACGCCCCAGCGTCCGAACCATGCGCCGTCGGCCTCCTGTTCTGATTTCAGATAGTCGATAGCGCGCGCGACATTGGGATGATCCTTCGCGTAACCCAGCTTGCCGAGCGCCTCAACGATATGCGCAGTGACGTCGACCGACGGCGGATCGAGCGCCTCGCCAAAGTCGCAGAACGGGATCCTGGTGAGATAGTTCTTGTCGTTGTCCTTGTCGAACGCGCCCCAGCCGCCGTTCTTGCACTGCATGCCGAACAGCCAGTTGACGCCTCGGTCGATCGCCTGTTCGACGCCGCGCGCGCGCCATTTGGGTTCGTTTTTGAATTTCGACAACACGATCAGCGCGACGGCAGTGTCATCCGTGTCGGGATAATATCCGTTCTTATATTCAAACGCCCAGCCGCCGGGTTCAAGCTCCGGCAGCTTTTCCGACCAGTCCCCTTTGCGCAACACCTGTTGGTCGAGCACCCATTCGACGGCTTTTTCGATTTCCGCTGCGTAGCGGTCGTCGAGGCCGGCGTCGTCGAAGGCAAGCAAGGTTAACACCGTGTCCCAGACCGGGCTTGTCGAAGCCTGTATCCAGGTTGCTTCGCCTGCATCGACACGCCAGCGCGGGTCATCAAGGGCGCCCAGCCCCTTTTCAAGCACCGCGTGATCAAGCGCGTAACCCTCATTGTGAAGCGCCATCAGCGAATAGATCCAAGGGGGCTGAATGCCGCCCCAGACCCCGTCATTGTCCTGATGCTTGATGATCCAATCGAGCGCGGTTTTGACTGCGGTTTTGCGCGCGAGGGAAAACCCCGTCCATTCGCCGTAAGTCTGCAAGGCGTGGAGAATGCGATCGGTGACCTTGAAAAACCCGTCCCAGAAATCGGCGCCCGGCTTTTCCGGATACGAATGATCAAATTTTTCGCGCCCCTCCGGAAAGAGTTCATCGAGACGGTTCTGCGCCGGCAGCGGCCGCGACGGACGCCGCGCAGACAAGACGGCAATTGGCATCAACGTCGCGCGGGCCCATTGCGCAAAATTGTAGATCGAGAACGGAAACCAATTTGGAAAGAAAATCACTTCCGGCGGCAGGTTCGGCGTCGCCTTCCAGGGATATTCCCCGATCAGCGCCAGCCAATAGCGCGTGAAAACGCGAATATTTTTGAGCCCGCCTTTCGACATGATCCAGTCATGAGCTTTTTTAAGCGCCGGATCGTCTTTCGCCGCGCCCATAGACCTTAGCGCCGCATAAGCCTCAACCGTGGTGTTGATGTCGCCGGCCGGCGCGTCGTGATAAATTTCCCATGAACCGTCTTCCCGCTGCGTCTCTCGCAAGGATTGCGCAAGCCGCGGGCGCAAGTGATGGTCCTCAAGCCCCATGAACCACAGCGCCAGGATCCACTGCGCCTCCATACAGGCGTTCGATTCAAGCCTGCCGACCCAATAGCCTTCGGGTTTCTGGCGCTTTGCAAGCCACTCGGCCGCGTCATCGATCGAGGCCGTCAGCTGCGCGCCGAAATTGGACCGCGCCGGCGGCGCGGCCTCCTCCTTGTCGTACATGGAAACCGACCTGATTATCTCGCCGCCGGTCTTAGCGCGAGCACGGGGATCGGGCTAGAGCCCCACAAAGTCGCGCGCCTTCATGCCGACCGCCATGGCGGCCAGGAACGCCAGGGGCGTCAATCCGCCGGCGGCGAGACTGGAGAAACCGGGACCCGGGCACAATCCCGCCATAGCCCAGCCGGCCCCAAAGACAGCCGCGCCAATGACAAGCGGCCTGTCGATAATTGTCTTCGTCGGCAACTGAAATGCGTTTTCAAAAACCGGTTTCGGGCGCCCAAGGACAACGCGATAGCCGATGAACGAAACAGCGAGCGCGGCGACCATGACCACGGCGAGCGACGGGTCCCAGTCTCCGGCAATATCGAGGAAGGCGATGATCTTTGCGGGGTTTGTCATCTGCGAAACCACAAGGCCGAGACCAAACAGCAACCCGACGGCGAAGGCGGCGATATTTTTCATCATTTATACTCCCGCCGCGCGCAGCATGAACGTGACGGCGATCGCCACAGCCATAAAAACGACAGTCGCCATAATGGATCGCCTGGATAGTCGCGCCATACCGCAGACGCCGTGTCCGGACGTGCAGCCGCCGCCGAGCCGGGCGCCGAAACCGACCAGCGCGCCCCCAAGCATTGTCAGCCAGATCGGATAGGTCGCGTCAAACGCCGGCATGCCCCCCGTCGCCAGCCAGAACGGGAGCGGCGCTGCAACGAGCCCGGCCAAAAATGAAGCGCGCCAGTCCCAATCGCCGGCCGCCGGCGCCAAGACGCCCGCGGCGATGCCGCTGATCCCTGCGATACGGCCATTGAGCGCCATAAACAGGACGGCGGCGGCGCCGATCATTGCGCCGCCAAGCGCTGCTGAATAAGGCGTGAAATTTTCCACATTTTCCTCCAGCATTGAGGGCTTGAAATTCCGTATAGCAATATATATCATATATCATAATTGACAAGTGTAGAATGCTGAAAATGACAAAGCCGATAGATATCGCCGAACTGCAGGACCGCGCGGAGGAAGTCGCAGAACTTTTAAAGACGCTGTCTCATTCAAACCGGCTGTTAATTGCTTGTGCGTTGACCGAAGGCGAAATGTCTGTCGGCGAGCTGGAAGTTTACACCGGCGCCGATCAGCCGCACCTGTCGCGCGATCTTTCGCGGATGCGGCGGGAAAACCTTGTGAAGGCGCGACGTCAGTCAAAGAATGTATTCTACCGACTTGCCGATGAACGACTTGAGCGGCTGATCGCGGCGCTTTGCGACGCTTTTGGCGCACCGGCAAAACCAAAAAGGAGAAATCGAAAATGATCCGTCCAGACGTGGAGATATTTTTTGATGAAGCGACTTTTACGGCAAGTTTCGTTGTTTCCGACGCTGAAACCGGTCGCGCCGCAATCATCGATCCGGTGCTTGACTATGACGCGGCATCGGGCCGGACAACCACGACGAATGCAGATCGCATTGTTGGTTTTGTTCAGAAAAACAACCTCACTGTCGACTGGATTCTCGAAACCCATGTTCACGCCGATCACCTATCCGCCGGCGAGTATCTGAAAGGCCGCCTTGGCGGGCGCACCGCCATTGGCGACAAGGTCGGCCTCGTCCAGAAAACATTCGGCGAGATATTCAACGCCGAAAGCGCGTTTGCCACAGACGGCCGACAGTTCGATCATTTGTTTGCCGACGCGGAAACATTTCGCATTGGCGGGATCGACGCGAACGTCATGCATGCGCCCGGGCATACGCCGGCATGCGTTGTTTACGTCATTGGAGACGCGGCTTTTGTCGGCGACACGCTGTTTATGCCCGACTATGGCACGGCGCGCTGCGATTTTCCGGGCGGCGATGCGCGAACGCTTTATCGGTCAATTCAAAACATACTCGCCCTGCCCGACGACACGCGTATCTTCACCTGTCACGACTACAAGGCGCCGGGCCGCGATGTGTTTGCATTTGAGTCTACCGCGAAAGATCAGAGAGAAAACAATGTCCACATTGCGGGCAAATCGGAAGACGAGTTTGTGGCAATGCGCGAGGAGCGGGACGCTGCCCTGTCAATGCCAAAACTGATCCTTCCTGCGGTTCAGGTGAACATGCGCGCCGGCGGATTCCCGCCTGCGGAAGAGAACGGCGTCAGCTACTTGAAAATCCCGGTGAATGCGCTTTGATCGAGCGCCATGGGCGACGGCAATTTTTTTGAGACGCTAAAACGCGGTTTCGGATCGCGTATGGACGCGCCGATGCTGACGGCGCCGGATGGCCGGTCGATTACCTATAGCGAGATGGATGCGCGCGCGGCGCAAATGGCCGGTGCGTTCGCCAAAACCGGCGCAAAGCCCGGCGACCGCATTCTGGTTCAAGTCGAAAAATCGTTCGAGAACGTCGCCGCTTATCTCGGCGCCCTGCGCGGCGGCTTTGTCTACGTTCCTCTTAATACCGCCTATACGGAAAACGAAGTCGCCTATTTTCTTGGCGACGCAGAGCCCTCAATCTTTGTGTGCGACCCCGCGCGTGTGGGCGCGCTCGAGCCGTTGGCGGACAAAGCCGGCGTCCAGACCCTTTTCATGCTCAACAGGGACGGCGCCGGATCTTTGAAGGACGCCGCTGACGCCGTGCATCCGATAGAGAATATTCAGCCGCGCCATCCGGATGATCTCGCTGTCATTCTCTATACATCCGGCACGACGGGGCGTTCGAAAGGCGCCATGCTTTCCCATCGGGCGCTGCAATCGAACGCGCTGACGCTCAATGCGTTGTGGGGGTTTTCCGAAAAAGATGTGTTGCTGCACGCGCTGCCGGTTTTTCATATTCACGGCCTGTTCGTGGCGCTGCACACGGCCATGCTGTCCGGCGCTGAGATCCTGTTCCTTCCAAAATTCGATACCGGCGACGTCCGCAAAGCGATGGATCGCGCCAGCGTGATGATGGGCGTGCCCACATTTTATACGCGCCTTCTAAGCGACCCCGAATTTGGCGGCGGCGAAACCCAACATATGCGCTTGTTCATTTCAGGTTCCGCGCCCCTGACCGAAGCAACCTTTAACGCCTTTGAAGAACGCACGGGACACAAAATCCTCGAGCGCTATGGCATGTCGGAAGCGGGCATGATTGCTTCAAATCCTCTCGAAGGCGATCGCGTCGCCGGCACGGTCGGCTTTGCACTGCCGGGCATCGAAATTCGAATTACCGCCGATAACGGCGAAAGTTCACCGGCGGGAAGCGCCGGCAATGTGGAAGTTAAAGGACCGAACCTTTTTTCCGGCTATTGGCGCATGCCGGAGAAAACCGAAAAGGAGTTCCGCGGCGACTGGTTCGTCACCGGCGACATCGGCAGTGTTGGCGATGATGGCCGCCTGACGCTCTCAGGCCGTGCGAAGGATCTCATCATCGCCGGCGGCTATAATATTTATCCCAAGGAAATTGAGACCGTGCTCGACGCCGTTCCGGGCGTCGGCGAAACCGCTGTCGTCGGCGTTCCGCATCCCGATATGGGTGAAGGAGTTGTCGCAATTATCACTGGCGACGCTGAGATGACGAAGCTCGAAGCAGCCATTGAAACGCTCGCCAGGTTCAAACGGCCGCGGCGGATTTTTCGCATCGGGGCGCTGCCGCGCAACGCCATGGGTAAGGTTCAAAAACAGATCCTGCGCGAACAATACGCTGACGCGTTTAACGGCGATGAAACAGAATAACTTCTTCGCCGTGATAGCTCGCGCGCGTTGTCTCGATGAAACCCAGCTTTTCAGCGATGCGAATTGACGGCGCATTTCCCGGATCGATGATGCAGGACATAGGGGCGTCAAATTTCTGCTCATCTCCCCACGCGACCGCCGCCGCGGCGGCTTCCGATCCATAACCCCGACCGTGGAACTGCGCCGCCAGCGACCAGCCGATTTCAGGCTCGCCGCCGTTTGACGGCGTCATCGCGCGTTTGAAATCGCCGAAGCCGGCTTCGCCAGCAACGGCGCCCGTTTCTTTGTCCTCGATGATCCAATAGCCGTAGCCGAGATGCACCCAGAAGCCCGTGGCGCGCAGGAACTTCAACCAGCATTCTTCCTCCGGCCGCGGATTGCCGCTGATATATTTTGTGACAACCGGATCAGCCCACATGTCGCGGATGGCCGGGAAGTCATCAAGCCGATGGCCGCGCAGGATCAGCCGCTCGGTTTCGATCCGCGGCACATCAAGATCGCTCAATTCTTTCGGCTTTCTTTTGTTTCCTCGATATAACGGTCGATCTGATCGCCCAGCAAATCGAGCGGCAAACCGCCTTCGGCCAGCACAGCGTCATGGAACGCGCGAATGTCAAAGTCATCGCCCAGTTCCTTTTCCGCCTTGGCGCGCAATTCCCAGATCGTCAGTTCACCCATCTTATAGGCGAGCGCCTGACCGGGCCATGAAATGTAGCGATCGATCTCGGTCTGCACATTGTGCAATGAGAGCGCCGTGTTGCCGGCGAGATAATCCATCGCCTGCTGGCGGGTCCAGCCTTTTGTATGAATGCCTGTATCGATCACGAGGCGGCAGGCGCGCCACATTTCCCAGGTCAGCCGGCCGAAATGATCATAAGGCGTTTGATAGACGCCCATCTCAACGCCGAGCTTTTCGGAGTAAAGTCCCCACCCTTCGCCATAGGCGTGCGGATAAAAACCAACACGGAATTCGGGCACATTCTCAATTTCTTTCGACAGGGCGATTTGGAGGTGATGGCCGGGAACCGCCTCATGAAGCGCCATGGCCACAAGCTGATACATGGGCCGAATGCCGATTTTGTAGGTGTTCACCCAAAACTGCCCGCCGCGGGGCGCATCAAGCGGTGCGCCGACATAACGCGCATTCGTATAATTCGGCGCCAGATTGTCGGGAACCGGTTCGACGGAATAAGGCTGGCGCGGCAGTTTGCCGAAATAGGCCGGCAGGCGCCCGTCAATGTCCTTTGAGATCCCCGACGCCCGGTCGAGCATTTCCTTCGAGTTCTTGGCGTAGAACTGACGGTCCGTCCGCAGAAACTCCAGAAACTCGTCAAAGGAACCATCGAATTCCGCGTCCTTGATAACCTCGTCCATTTCCTTGCGGATGCGCGCTACTTCCTTGAGGCCGATTTCGTGAATCTCATCAGCGGTCGCGTCGTCGAGGGTCGTATAATAACGCACCAGCGCGGCGTAATACTCATCGCCATTGGGCGTTTCGCTGATGCCCAAGGTCTCGCGAGCGTTCGGCAGATATTCTTCTTTTATGAAGGTCGCGAGCGTCGCGAAAGCAGGAATGACATCTTGCTCCAACGCTTTGCGCCCGTCCTTGCGGATCGCTTTCTGCCGTCGCTCGGAAATGGACGCAGGGATCGCATTGAAAGGCGAGGCAAGCGGGTGCCCATCCACATCTTCGGCCGCCATCGCTTCGAAAGACGGAATGATCATGGGCATGATTTCTTTTGGCTGCGTGAAGCCGTCGGCCATGCCGATGCGCATATTTGCGATCTGCTGATCGATATAAGCCGGCATGGCTTTGAGCCGCTTGATGTAGTCCTGATAATCTTTCTCTGTACGGAAAGATGTCGAATTCACCACATGGCCAACGTCGGAATGAAACCCGGCGTCGGCGAGAAACGGCATGCGCCAAGACCCGAACGCCGCGAGCGCGACCTCATGCTTTAAAATGAACCGCAGGAGGTCGGCGTTAACGCGGTCGCTTTCGCTCAATTCCGCAACATCGATCGCATCCAGCCGGGCGAGGAACGCTTCGGACTGCCCGGCCCGGCGTTCCTGATCTTCCGGACTGACCGCCGGCAAGCGGTCATTGTAATCGGTGACGCCCGCATAGGTCGCATCAAACGGGTCCTCGGCCATCTGATTGGCCCGGTAGTCTTCAAACAATGCATGGAGATCATCCGTTGGCGACGCCGTGGCGGCTGAAAAAATCGCGGTCACCGAAAAGACAATGGAAATGAAAAAGCGCAAGACAACCTCCCAACCACAGTTGCAAAAAATTCCCTTAACACGCCCCATGAGACAGGCAAGAGCGTGCGCCGCAGCACCCGCGGCGCCGGCCCGGATCGCCCTGAACATTGCCCCTTCCATTCGCCGGCGTTCGCATTATGTTCTGAGCTCGTTCTAAGAGATTCCGAGCCCATGCCCGCGCCGCGACACCGCAAAAAGAAGCCCACTGTCCAGCCCTCGACCCCCCGGGAGGAGATCACCCCCGGCGGCTTCGCCGAGGCCATGGCGACCTATCACGATGCGGTGCAGCTCTCGGAGTGGACGCCGCACCGGCCCGAACGGCCCACCATCACCGGCCTGTCGCGGCCGCTGAGGGTCGTTTCCGACTATGAGCCCGCCGGCGACCAGCCCCAGGCGATTGCCGAGCTCACCGCCGGCCTGAAAGGCGAGGACTGGGATCAGGTGCTCCTCGGCGCCACGGGCACCGGCAAGACCTTCACCATGGCCAAGGTGATCGAGGCGGCCCAGCGCCCGGCCCTGATCCTTGCGCCCAACAAGACCCTCGCCGCCCAGCTCTATGGAGAGTTCAAGGCGTTCTTTCCCGACAACGCGGTCGAATATTTCGTTTCCTATTACGATTACTACCAGCCGGAAGCCTATGTTCCGCGTACGGACACTTACATCGAAAAAGAATCGTCCATCAACGAACAGATCGACCGCATGCGCCACGCAGCGACGCGCGCACTGCTCGAACGGGACGATGTGATCATCGTCGCTTCGGTTTCCTGCATCTACGGCATCGGCTCGGTCGAAACCTATACGGCCATGACTTTCTCGGTGAAGCTCGGCCAGACCATCGAACGCAAAAAGCTTCTCGCCGATCTTGTCGCCCTGCAATATAAACGCAACGACAACGCCTTCGCCCGCGGCTCGTTCCGGGTGCGCGGCGACGTCATCGAGATTTTCCCGGCCCACTATGAAGACCGCGCCTGGCGCGTTTCCATGTTCGGCGACGAGATCGAGGCGATCTACGAATTCGATCCCCTCACCGGCCAGAAGACCGACGACCTTGAAGAGATCACCCTCTACGCCAACTCTCACTATGTGACGCCGCGCCCGACCCTGCAGCAGGCGATCACCGGCATAAAAAAGGAACTCACCGAAGTCCTGCCGATCATGCGCGAGGAAGGGCGCCTGCTTGAAGCGCAGCGCCTCGATCAGCGCGTCACCTTCGATCTTGAAATGCTCGCCGCCACCGGCGCCTGCCACGGCATCGAAAACTATTCGCGCTATCTAACCGGGCGCAAGCCGGGCGAGCCGCCGCCGACGCTGTTCGAATACCTGCCCGAAAACGCCCTCATCTTTTGCGATGAAAGCCACGTCACCGTGCCGCAAATCGGCGCCATGTTCCGCGGCGACTTCAATCGCAAGCGCACCCTCGCCGAATACGGCTTTCGCCTGCCCTCCTGCATGGACAACCGGCCGCTGAAATTCGAGGAATGGGAAAAGATGCGCCCACAGACGGTGCATGTTTCGGCAACGCCCGGCGGCTGGGAGCTTGACCGGACGAGCGGCGTCTTCGTCGAACAGGTGATCCGCCCCACGGGGCTCGTCGATCCGGAAGTGGAAGTGCGCCCGGTCACCGGGGACAAGGCCAACCAGGTCGACGACGTCATCGCCGAATGCAAGGCCATCGCCAAGAAAGGCGGGCGCGTTCTTGTCACCACGCTGACCAAACGCATGGCCGAAGACCTCACCGAATATATGCATGAGCAGGGCGTCAAGGTCCGCTACATGCATTCGGATATCGACACGCTCGAACGCATCGAGATCATTCGCGACCTGCGCCTCGGCGCATTTGACGTGCTTGTCGGCATCAACCTGCTGCGGGAAGGTCTCGACATTCCCGAATGTCAGCTCGTCGCCATTCTCGACGCCGACAAGGAAGGGTTCCTGCGGTCGGAAACCTCTCTCGTTCAGACCATCGGCCGGGCCGCGCGCAATGTGGACGGCCGGGTTATTCTTTATGCGGATAGCACTACCGGCTCCATGGAGCGGGCCATGGGCGAGACCGAACGGCGGCGCGAAAAACAACTCGCCCATAACGAAGCCCACGGCATTACGCCGGAGACGACCAAGGCGAAGATTGCGGAAATCGCCGCCAGCGACGATGAAGGGGCGAAAGCCGCCGCCGGCCAGACATTCGTCGGCCACCGCGGCGTGCGCGCCGCCAAACCGGGCGCCGGCTTCGCCGAAGACGCGGAAGAATTCCTGCAGCCCGGCCACAATCTCAAGGCCCACCTCGCAGCACTCGAAAAGCAGATGCGCGAGGCCGCCGCCAATCTCGAATTCGAGGAAGCGGCGCGTATCCGTGACGAGATCAAACGTTTGCAGGAAGTGGAACTTGCGGTCGCCGATGATCCGTTGGCGCGGCAAGAGGCCATCGATGCGCGGGTGGAAGAAGCGTCAGAGGGGAGGATTAAGAAAAGCGAGGGAACGGTTTCCGGCATCCGCTCAAAACCCATGGGTGCGAAAAACAGGAGACGGCGTAAGCCGCTCTAGACCCCGGCTTTCGCCGGGGCGAGCGGGGATAGCGTTTGGCGCAACCTCTCCACCGCTCATCCCGGCGAAAGCCGGGATCTCAAGCAAAAAAGAGAAGCCTAAATCAACTCGTCAGCTAGATCATTCCAGCTCGGATTTAATCTCTCAATCAATTCGATTTTCCACACGCGTTGCCATTCCTTTATTTGCCGCTCTTGTGTGAACGCGCTTTCTCGAGACTCGTGCACCTCATACCAGACGAGTTTTTCGCAATTATATTTGTCGCTAAATCCGGGAAGAATGTGCTCACGGTGCATCCAGGCCCGCTTGTTTATGTCGTCAGTCATGCCCGTATAGAGCACGCCATATTTTTTGTTCGTGACGATATAAACGTAGAAAGCCATAATTCTTTTCGCTCGCCGCCTGAGATCCCGACTTCCGTCGGGATGAGCGGATTTGTGGGTGTTTTAGACGCGAATCCCCCGCCCCCGACACAACCGGAACCGTAAATTCTTCAAGGAATCCCGCATTTGGTCGATAGTTATCGTCACCGCGCCGGGGCGCCGTATCATCGGGGCGTGAATGAAGAAACCGGAATTAGAGATCATGCGTTCCTTACGAGCCCAAACGCGGCCGCCCGCCCCAACTGGCGGCGCGCCCGTCATCGCCATATGATCCGCACTCACCCTAGACTGCGTTCACTTTTTGGCGGTTCTGGAACGCAGTCTGGATTCTTTAGTGGTCGCGCGTCCGAACCCAAAAACCGGTTCCCACTTTTTGTGGACGCGCTCCAGAAGGAGGAGCCTATGCTGCGCGTAATCATCATCGCCGCGTGTCTCCCGTTCCTCGCCGCCTGCGATCCGCAGGAGGCGCCGATCCCCTTTGACTTCGGCGCCTATGAGGTCGTCGACCTCACCCATGCCTATGGCGCCGAGACGGTTTACTGGCCGACGGACAAAAAGGGGTTTTCGAAAGAGACCGTGTTTGAGGGCATGCGCGAGGACGGCTGGTACGCCGCGTTCGACATCGCCACCGCCGAGCATGGGGGCACCCATATGGATGCGCCCTATCATTTCCATGAACAGGGCGACACGGCGGACGCCGTGCCGCTCTCGCGACTGATGGCGCCGGCGGTCGTCATCGACGTATCAAAAAAGACCGCGGCTGACCCGCTCTATCGGCTGGCGCCCGAAGACATTGAGGCGTTCGAGGCGGCCCATGGGGCGATCCCCGAAGGGGCAATCGTCCTGATGCGGACCGGTTGGGATGCGCGCTGGCCGGATGCAGCCGCCTATCTCGGCGGCGATGATCCGGCTGATCTTCGTTTCCCGAGCTTTGGCGCCGAGGCCGTGCGGGTTCTGGTCGAGGAGCGCGGCGTCGCGGCCCTCGGCATTGATACGGCGTCGACCGATTACGGTCCGTCCACCGATTTTCCCGTGCACCGGATCATGGGCGCGGCGAACGTTCCGGGGTTTGAAAACCTCGCCAATCTTGGGAGGCTCCCGCCCAGGGGCGCCTATCTCATCGCCTTGCCGATGAAAATCGAAGGCGGCTCCGGTGGGCCGGTGCGCGCCGTCGCCCTCATTCCGAACTAGCCGCTCGCTCCGCCCGCGGCTTTTCGCGAAACCACTTGGTGATGATGAATTTTTCGCCCGCTTCAACCTTGGTTCCATGGTGCATGGTCGCAAGATTGGGCTCACCCGATGCGTCAAGATTGTTCCAGGCGACCGCGCGGCCGAGACGCGGCTTCACCCGGCGGTCGATCTCAACAAAATGGGTGTGGCCGCCCGCCTCTACGTTGTTGAGAAACACCATGAAGGTCCATGTGCGCTGCCCCTGTTCGGCGCAGTGGCGTTCGAGCTCCCCATGCTCGGCCTTGAAGTAATCCGTATGCGGTCTGAACTCCTGCCCGATCTGATAGTTTTGCGCCTGAATGCCCTCGCTATATTCAACGGGAATGCCCACCGCGTCGGCGATTTTCTGGTCCAGTTCGGCAATATAAGGATCATCGACAAAGGAAAGATCGCATGTGGAACTGGTGCGAAAGAAAGAGGTGGGCAGGCCATGCTCCGACGCAGTTTCCGACGGGCGCAGATGAGGCCGAGCGATGTCGATGACGCGCGCGCATTCTTCCGCGCTCATGAAGCCGGTCCAGATGTATAGCTGCGCTTTTGATGTGGGCGCGCGCTTCAGCCCCGGCGCGCGGCTGCGGGTAATCTCAGGGTTGGTGAACAGGCGCCGTTCATCTGATGGGGTTGGATCGGCCATGGGCTCCACCGTGCCGTTCGCCAATTCCGCCTGTCAAGCGCGGGGCGCGACGCGTGCGTTCAGAACAACAACAATGACGCCCGATAGACAAGGATGCCTGACAACAACACGCCGGTTAGATACGTCCCGGCAGCGCCGATCCGCTTCATCGTATTGGCCTTGTAAACACTGCCGCCCGTCAACACGCCGGCCGCGTGAATATAGCGCGAGGCGACAGCGGCAATCATGATTGCGGCAATCCATGCGGGCAGCAACGGCGAGCGCAGTCCGACCGCGAGGATCATCAGCGACAGCATGGGCACATATTCGATGCAATTGCCGTGGGCGCGGATCGCCTTTCGGAGCGCGCTTTCGGGGTTCGCCTCGTGCTCATGCTGGGTCACCGTCACCGATCGCCGCTCGCGGGAAACATTGGCGCCGAGGAGAAAGACAAGAAGGCCCAACAGGCCGACGGAAAAAAGCGCAATCGCCATGGTGCAAATCTCCCTTGGTCGAAACACCCATCGCCTAAGCGGGTTTGCGAGGAGGAACAAGGCGCGGATCGGCCTTGATCCGGCGCTTTGCAGCGCCCCGCCAGGCGCGCATAATGGCCGCCGCCGTCAACCGGGAGCCACGCTCATGGGCTATGTCGCCAAGACGCTCGCGCCGGGAGAGGACTATCTCTACCGCGCGCATTTTAACTGGACGTATGATTTCCGCAGCTGGTTCTGGTTCGCGTTCGGTCTCGCGCCGATTCTCCTTTGGATCGGCGTCTATGGCGTTACCGGCGCAGCGCCGGGCTTTGGCGCGACATTCATTGCCTTCGCCACGCTCGGCGTTTTTTGCGGCGTCATCATCCTGCTGGCGCGCTACATTCATCGCTGGGTGACGGTGATCGCCATCACGTCCATGCGGCTGATTTTCAAAACAGGTCTGGTGGCGCGCGACACCCACGAGGTGACCCTGGACAAGATTGAAGAGGTGCTTGTCCATCAGACCTTTCTCGGGCGGATATTGGGGTACGGACAATTGACCATCCGCGGCACCGGCATCGCCGTCATTGAGTTTCCGGTGCTTGGCGAACCGATCCGCATTCGCCGCGAGATCGAAACCGCCATTGCGGCGGCGCGCGCCAAACCCGCCAACGGGCCGGCGCAGACATAAGTTTTTCCCGCCGACAAAATCGATCGGCGCCTGCGACTGCACATGAGACTTGGCGCCTCGCCGGGGAAGGCCATATTTTTGCGCGACTCGCGCTTGTTTACGGAACCGCACCCATGCCTTCGACCGAAGAAATTCTCGCCCAGCTCAACGCCGTATCCGAAGGCCATTTGCCGGGGCTGGTCGGCGTTCACTTCACTGGCGCCGGCGAAGGCTGGCTGGAGGCGGAAGTGCCTGTGCGAAAGGAGATCATGGCGCCTAACGGGTTCCTGCATGCGGCGAGCGTCGTCGCGCTTGCTGACACCGCCTGCGGTTATGGCTGCAGGATGAACCTGCCCGAAGGCGCAATCGGTTTTACGACGATCGAACTGAAATCCAATTTCACCGGCACAGCCCGCGAAGGCGTCATCGAAACCCGGGCCGAAGCGAAACATCTGGGCCGCACGACCCAGCTCTGGGACGCCATAGTCACACATCGCGACACAGGCAAAGAGATCGCGCATTTCCGCTGCACGCAGATGGTGCTCTGGCCGAAATAGACGCGCTACGCTGGCTCGAAAGAAAGCCCGGCGTTTTCTTCAAGCCGCGCGATCAGTTTGTCGCCCATGGCCGCGGCGGCCGTCCATACGCCGCCCGGCGTTTCCTCGCGTGAAACATCGAACGCAAGGCACAGCGCAGACTCGGCGATCATTTTGGACGTCGAGCCATAGCCGGGATCGCGGTCGCCTTCGACAATTGCTTTCACCGTCTCACCGTCTCGCGTTTTGGCGACGAAAAGGATTTTGTAAAAGCCGGTTTCGCGCTGGCGCTTCGACGGTCCGTCGCCGGGTTTTGGCAGAACGGTGTTTTTGAGAAGCGCCCGCGTCGGCGGGAAGATCAGCGCTCCGGCGCCGGCGCCCATGCCCCCCGCGATCGCGAACGCCGCCGGCCCGTTGGGCGCGGCCATCATCTCCGAATAGCGGAAGTCCTCGCCATAGGCGTAGTTCATGAGCATGTTCGAGCGGTGCACATTGCGCGCGTTGATCGCGGCCATGACAAACGGCGCAACCCATTTCCTTGCGTCGCGGTCGTAATGGGGCGTGTTCATGTCCGGCTGGCGCGGGCGGCTGGCGCCGTCATCGGGCGCGAGGGAAAAGATGTCGCGCATGGTGCGACGCACGAACGGGTCGCCGATATTCTCAATGGTCGCCAGCGCGCTGGCGATGGTGCCGCCGGAGGCGCCGCCGCGCATGGCGAGAACGCGCCCCTTCACTTCGGGCGCGGGCGCCCCGAATTTTTCGCGGGCGAGCTTCTGGACGTAATAAACGCCGAGATCGAACGGAATGGAATCAAAGCCGCAGGAATGAACAATGCGCGCGCCGGATGCCCTTGCTTCATCCGAATACTGATCGATCATGCGGCGCATGAAAGGCGGCTCGCCGGAAAGGTCCACATAGTCCGTCCCCGCCGCAGCGCAGGCGGCGACCAGCGGCTCGCCATATTTCTGATAGGGCCCGACCGTGGTGATGATGGCTTTCGCCCGCCTCGCCATCTCGCCAAGGGATTTCGGATCGTCGGCATCGCCGGTGACGATTGGCGCTCCGCCCGCACCAATCGCTTCGGCAACTTCGCCGAGCTTGCCGGCGTTCCGGCCCCCCATGGCCCAGCGAACGTTGCCGCCGGCGGGATGGCGCTCGTTCAAATACTCTGCGACGAGCCGGCCGGTAAAGCCCGTCGCGCCCCAGACAATAACGTCAAATTCGCGTTCGTTGGTCATGGGAAGACGTTAGCACAGACTGATTACTCGCGGGAGATCGCTAACCCGCCTATTGTTGCTCACCATTCGGCTCGACGGGGCCGATCTCCCAGCGCATGCCGTCCGGATCGCGGAAAAACACCACTGTCGCCCAGCCGTCAAAAATTTGTGGGTCCGGAACGTCAAAACCCCTTTCAGCGAACGCTTTTCGGATCGAGAGCACAGCCTCGCTGTCGGCGACCGAAAGCCCGATATGGTTGAGCCCGGCATTGTAACGACCGTAGGGCGGCGTATCTTCGTCCGCGACGCGCAGGTCGATCGCCCAACCATCAGCATGCAGATAGACATGCTCGCGCGTCTTTTGAAAGCCTACAAGCGGCATGAAAGCATCATACCATGCAACGCTCGTTTCCAGATCGGCGACCATCAGGACGATGTGGTCCATCGCTGTTTTCTGCATTTCCCGAGCTCTCTTCGGACGCTTAAGGAGCAGATATAGGGGCTCCTCGCCGCGCTTCAAACCGGATCATAATCTTGCGCGGCGGAGACCAGTTTTTTGCCGCGAGCCAGCCGGGAAAGCCGCTCGCGCCCCAGACAATGACGTCAAACCTGCGTTTGTTGGTCATCCGGCGGGGTTAACATTAAAAGAACAAAAATGGGACTACGCCGTATGCCGCGTTAGCCTCTCATAACCTCCACTTTTTGTGGTAACAGGCTCGCCTTGCTGCAAACCGATTGTCAGTTAAATAGAATCTTACTTATCAGCTGTACGCGAAAAACGACAGCCTATACTAGGAAAATCGGCTGCACCTTCTCGTTTCATACAGGTCCAAAGCATTTCTTTGCCCGGCTGGTCTAAATCTTCAGATTCTTCTGCAAACTCTTCGCGCCAAAATGATCCTTCGTCGACTGCACCACGTTCAAATCCAACCTCAACCATGGTCATCAACAAGCCGACATGACTGTAGTACTGGCAGATTGCCGCGCTCTTGGTATTCCAATCGATGAACTTTGCTTGCGCCCATAGGCCGGTATTGGGATGCTGACGCTGTACGCGTGCCGCTGTTCCTTCGGTATAATTCGGCCATGCAGCAGCTTCGCCAACACCAAATGCCTCACGTGCTATTTCAGCTGACGGGCACACAAATTCTTCCGCGATCGCAAGGTGAGGCGCAAAAAGGGCTCCGACTATCGTTAAACAACGGATCGATTTAACTGCCCTTGGAACGCCTCGTTGAAAGATCATTCTCACAACCCCTCATTCGCTTTCTTCACCGCCTCGGCTTCGAGATAGAGGTGTGAGCCCATTTCCTTATATTTCTCGCTCATTTCGGCCATGCCTTTTTCCGACATTTCGGCGAGATCCTTTTTCTCATTATCGGAAAGGCCCTCCGCATAATCGCGCACGTCCTGGGTGATTTTCATCGAACAGAATTTCGGCCCGCACATGGAACAGAAGTGGGCGACTTTGTGGGCTTCCTTGGGAAGCGTCTGGTCGTGGAAGTCGCGCGCCGTTTCCGGATCAAGGGCGAGATTGAACTGATCCTCCCATCGGAACTCAAACCGCGCGCGGGACAGCGCGTCGTCGCGCAGCTGCGCCGCCGGGTGTCCTTTGGCGAGGTCCGCCGCATGGGCCGCGAGTTTGTAGGTAACGACGCCGACCTTGACGTCGTCGCGATCGGGAAGACCCAGATGCTCCTTCGGCGTTACATAGCAAAGCATCGCCGTGCCGAACCAGCCGATCATCGCCGCGCCGATGCCGCTGGTGATGTGATCGTAACCAGGCGCAATATCTGTCGTTAACGGACCCAGCGTATAGAACGGCGCCTCGCCGCATTCTTTGAGCTGTTTGTCCATGTTTACTTTGATCTTGTGCATGGGGACGTGGCCCGGCCCCTCGATCATTACCTGACAGCCCTTGCGCCATGCAATCTGCGTCAGCTCGCCCAGGGTCTCCAACTCCGCAAACTGCGCGCGGTCGTTGGCGTCGGCGATGGAACCGGGGCGCAAGCCGTCGCCCAGCGAGAAGGAAACATCATAGGTCGCCATGATGTCGCAAATCTCTTCAAAGTTCGTATAGAGAAAACTTTCGCGGTGATGGGCAAGGCACCATTTGGCCATGATCGAGCCGCCGCGAGAAACAATGCCGGTGACACGGTCAGCCGTTAGGTGAATGTAAGGCAGCCGCACGCCGGCGTGGATGGTGAAATAGTCAACGCCCTGCTCGGCCTGTTCGATCAGCGTGTCCCGATAGACTTCCCAGGTGAGGTCTTCGGCAACGCCGTTCACTTTTTCCAGCGCCTGATAGATCGGCACCGTGCCGATGGGGACCGGCGAATTGCGGATGATCCATTCGCGGGTGTTGTGAATATTGCGCCCCGTCGAGAGGTCCATGACATTGTCGGCCCCCCACCGGGTCGCCCAGACCATCTTGTCGACTTCTTCTTCAACGGAAGAGGCGACGGCCGAGTTGCCGATATTCGCATTGATCTTCACAAGGAAGTTGCGACCGATGATCTGCGGCTCAATTTCCGGGTGGTTGATGTTTGAGGGAATGATGGCGCGGCCGCGAGCGATTTCATCGCGCACAAATTCAGGCGTGATGAAGGGCGGGATTTCCGCGCCAAAGCTTTCGCCGAGCGCCACGTGTTCTTCCGCGTCCTCAAGCATCTTCTTGCGGCCGAGGTTTTCGCGGATCGCAACAAACTCCATCTCGCGGGTAATAATGCCGGCTTTCGCGAATTGATATTGCGTCACCGGGCCGGAGCCGTCGCCGCGCAGCGGCCTGTTCTTCACCGGGAATTCGCGGGCGAGATGTTTGCCCGTCACGCCCCCATTGTCTTCCGGTTTTACCTCGCGCCCTTCATATTCTTCAACGCCTCCGCGCTCTTTTATCCACGCCGTACGCGTGCGAGCGAGGCCCTTCTCGACGTCAATCGTAATCTCGGGATCAGTGTAGGGACCGGATGTATCATAAACCGGAACCGGCGGCTCATCGGCGCTGGGGTGCAAATCAATCTCCCGCACCGGCACGCGAAGATCCGGATACTGATCGCCGGCGACATAGGTCTTGCGGCTCGACGGCAAGGGCCCGGTCGTTACTTCCGGCGTTTGAAATTCAGATTGGGGGATGTGCTTGTTCATGATGCTTCCATCTCGGTTGCAATGATCTCAAGGGCCAGTTTTTTGGCGACGTTCGCATCTGACAATGCGTAAAGCGTATGAAAATTATGATCTCCCGGATCGGGGTATAGCTCCAAGTTGAATACGTCGCCATTCGGTTTTAACACAAGATAACAAACTGCGCCTTTCGTCAGAGACCACTCTTCGTGAGACTCCGGCCTTCTGATTATCAACCGCTTATTCGTTATGGCGTATTCATCGCTGTATGGATACAAAAAGTCTTTCTTGACTTCAAAAGCGCTCAACAGCGTAAACCCGCTGGCAACAAACAGGATTCCAACGCACACCGCAGCAACGGCCGACGCAAATCCCTGTAACGATAGCAATGACCCGATCCAAATGAGAGATGCCGCGGTCAACCCAAAACCAGCTGCGAACAAAAGGACGGTTGCCCTCTGTCGCAAAACCGAACGGACGGGCTTAGCCCGATCCCAATCAGGCCGACCAGACCAAAGCAACTCTTCGCCGTCCAACAAAATGTCTTCAAGATCGTCCACAGTAGTTTTGTCTACTCTCGTCATTATTCGCCGAGATAAGCCGTGACCTTGATCTCGACCAAACCGCGGTCGGGATAGAGACGATCAATGTCAATGGCGGTCCATGCCGGATACGGCTCGTTGATATAGCGGTCCTTGACGCCGCCAAAGGCCCCGATCTGCGCCGGCAGGTCGGTATGATAGGTGAGATCTCGATCACATCGTCCCAATCTGCGCCCGCTTCCTCGAGGATCATGCCGATCGCCTCGAAAGCGCGGGCAAAGGCCGCTTCCTGATCAGCGTCGGTTTCGCCATCCCTCAGCCCAGCGACGACGCCTGAAAGAACAAGCATGTCGCCCGCGCGCACGGCCGGCGCATAGTGGAGACTCTCGTAAGCGCTTTTCCACGCATCGGGCACAATGACCTGACGGCCCGACTTTTTCGCTGCATCGCCTGCGTGACCGGCAGACATAAAAAATGCGACAACGCCCAATATCGAAGCAGTGAGTTTTTTCATTGCATTGTCTCCTACGTGAAAAATTCGCTCATACCGCGCCGCGGGAACGCCATATCCCGTCGCCCGCGCGTCCAATACCGAGAATACCAGCGGTAATGCGAAGAAGGTTCATCAGGTCCGTCCCTACGCCGGTTCTAACCGATCAGGTTCAAAGGGTGCCCTCATGACAGAACAAGGTCTCAGCCGGTGCGCCGGCGCCCCTCGGAATGACTTGCTTTATAATAAGTCGATGGACCGGCCGCAACCGGCGCGGACCTCGCGCAGACGTGAGGTTGAAACGGGCGCGCGCCGCCTACATAGAGGCTCCTTGAAACGAGATCACCGGACCCCGAAAGGCTCGCCATGACTGACCCGACCTACACCCCGCCGAAAGTATGGACCTGGGAAGCCCCGAGCGGCGGCCAGTTTGCCAATATCAACCGGCCGATCGCCGGCGCGACGCATGAAAAAGAACTGCCCGTCGGCAAGCATCCATTCCAGCTTTATTCCCTGGCGACCCCCAATGGCGTGAAGGTCAATGTCATGTTCGAGGAACTGCTCGAAAGCGGCGTTAAGGAAGCGGAATACGATGCCTGGCTCATCGACATCCAGGAAGGCGATCAATTCTCGTCAGGGTTTGTCGCGGTCAATCCGAATTCGAAAATCCCTGCGCTCCTCGACCGATCGGGACCGGAGCCGGTGCGGGTTTTTGAATCTGCATCAATCCTGTTGCACCTTGCAGATAAATTTAATGCGTTCCTGCCGGCCGAAGGACCAAAACGCACCGAGGCGTTGAACTGGCTGTTCTGGCAGATGGGATCAGCGCCCTATCTTGGCGGCGGCTTCGGACATTTTTACGCTTATGCGCCGGAAAAATACGAGTATCCAATCAATCGTTTCGCCATGGAAGTAAAACGCCAGCTCGACGTTCTTGATCGTCAGCTTGCGGATAATCGATATATTGCGGGCGATGACTACACCATCGCCGATATGGCGATCTGGCCCTGGTATGGCGCGCTCGCCGCCGGAAAGGCGTACGACGCGGCGGAATTTCTTTCGACCCACGAATATGAAAATGTCCAGCGCTGGACGGCGGAAATAGCGGCGCGTCCCGCCGCCAAGCGTGGACGCATGGTTAACCGTAGTTTTGGCGAACCGTCCGAACAGCTGCGTGAACGCCACGACGCGTCTGATTTCGAACTGCGCACGCAAGACAAGCTGGAGCCGGCGGAAAGCTAACTATCGGAAAATTGCAGTTCGCACTGCATGCGCCGGTTGTATAAAGCGCCTGCACCGGCCTAGCGTGACCGCCATCGCACCGATGGAGATTGCGCAGTGACCCAAGGCATCATCGACGCATGGATGCAGATAACGACGCCGCGCATGGCGGCTGAGCCGTGGCTCGCGAGCCTTTTGCGCTGGACAGGGCAGGACAAGGACACGCTCCTGCCCGACATCGCCTCAACCCTTGCGGCAATGGACGCAGCGGGCGTTGAAACCGGGCTGATCTCAGCATGGACCGGCCCGACCGGCGTTCTAATCAGCAACGACGAAAACGCCGCCTTCGTTGAAGCTTCGGGCGGGCGGCTCAAGCCGGTGATCAGCGTCGATCTAAATGATCCCATGAGCGCCGTGCGCGAGATCCGCAAACGCGCAAAGGAAGGCGCCGTCGGCGTCAGAGTGGTGCCCTGGCTCTGGGGCCTGCCGCCCAATGACCGTCGGTATTATCCCGTCTATGCCGCTTGCATTGACGCGGGCCTGCCCTTCTGCACCCAGATCGGTCACACCGGCCCGTTAAAAACGTCTGAATGCGGACGATTAATCCCCTATCTCGAAAACGTGATGCTCGAATTCCCTGAGCTGGTTGTCGTTGGCGGCCATGTGGGTTTTCCGTGGATCGATGAAGTCGCATCCATGCTGCACAAGTTTCCGAACTTCTATGTCGACACCTCAGCCTATGTGCTGCATCGGCTGCCGCCGGATTTTGTGCGCCTCATGAAGAACGAAGGCAAGAAGCGCATCCTCTTCGGTACAAACTGGCCCATGCTGGCGCCGACCCATTGCCTGAAAGGTCTTGAAGCACTCGACCTTGATGACGAGACAAAGGCGTTGTTTCTGCGCGAGAATGCCAGGCGGGTGTACGGGATCTGATCCGCGCCTCTCAGGCGTCGCGATCGGCTTTGAGCTGCGCCAGCAGCGCCTCGTCCTTGATTTCAATCCATAATGCGTTGGCCGCGGCGACAATTTCTCGGTTTTCGTCGAACAGCGCGGAGGATGCGTAGTGCTTGCGCCCGTCAGACCGGTCAGGCCACGCGGCTGCAATCAGGCGTTCGCCCGGTTTCGGTCGGCGCCGGATTTCTACGGCGATGCGTCCAAGCAACGTCAGGCGCGGCCATAACCGAAGCGCAAAAGCGCTCGGACAATCAAGCGCAGCCCACAGAAACTCTGCGCGCACCAATCCGTCTTCGCCGGCGAGATCGTCGCCCGGTGTCCAGAAATCGGCGTTCACCGGACTATTCGGCGCGGGGCCGGTAAAAAGTCTTAGGCCATCGCCAACCGCGCGACGATTTCCGCATACGAAACAAAAAGGAATGAGATGTTCGTCGCCCGCATCGCTTAAAAAAGCCTCATGCGCGGCCGCGATGTCGTCATCGTCGGGCAAGGGGGGAAGATCAATTCTTACCGAGGCCGGCTCGATACGGGCGACCATGTGACCATCGACCATAGCGTTGAAACCGCCCTCGGCTTCGCGCAAGGCAATTGGTTCGTTCAGCGGCGGCGGGCTCTTCAACATGACCGCGGCCGGGCCGTCGATGACCTGCGCAAAAAGCCCGGCGGAATAGCCGCCATTGCCGGAGTTTTTGGGGCCGCAAAAGCGCCTGTCGATCATAACCTCAGTCATGCGACGTCACTACGCCGACAATCGGACCCATGGCAAGACCGGGATCGTTGCGACCCAATTCCGGCGCGTAGACGCGAGAAATTGTTCCGTCGAGATAGAGCGCATTAGGCGCTTTCAATTCGTCGCGGAAGAAAGTTGCAAAGTCATGAAACCGCACAGGGGAGTCGGAGAGAACAAAATAGACCTCGCCCGTCTCCGTGACGCCGACGCCGTTGCGCCGCTTCAGCGAATCAGAAGCGGGCAAAAAGCGCGGATGAATTTCATCGTCAATGACGAGCATTGGTCCCGATTGCGTGGCGTAACGCGGCGGCGTGCGTTTGACGCGCAAGAATGTCTCCGTTTGCTCAACAAACGCGTCGCCGCTATCCATGACAAAAAACACGCCATTCGGCTTCAGGTGGAAATTTCCGGGGCCGTCATTGTTGTTGATCGGCGCAATGTCTTCGCCTGCTTCAACGTAATACCCAACTGGCGCACGATCTTCATGATACATCCCGGCGTTCATGGCGAAGACGAGCGTTTCGCCGTCCTCCGTCAGCGCGTCTTTCAAAAAATTGAAATGGCCGTAGGGCGCGCCGGTCCCATCGTTCAAAAAAAGGCGAATATCGTCACCCGCGGCAAACCGGCAAACGACGTAGTCAGCGCCGGAGTATTTTTGTTCTTCGCACGCGCCCTCGTCCGCTATGGCGGGCGCGGCGAACAGGACGAACATTGCAGCAAGCAAGAAACGCGGCGTCATCTTTATTTCTCCTTTCGCCTCTCCGGCTCTATAACCATCGCCAACAAAGGAGGCAAAAATGCGCAGTATCGTTCTGGCGGTAGTGGTTTTGTTTACGACTGGAGCAGCCGCCCAACCCGGTTTCGAGACCGGTCCGGTCATCGAAGATTTCGGTCCCGCCGCTCAAGTCGAAGGCGCAAGTGATTTGCCAGAAGGGGCATCGTTCAGGGTGAGTTTCGATACGCGCGA
Source organism: Hyphococcus sp. (assembly GCA_965267325.1). Classification (GTDB taxonomy): domain Bacteria; phylum Pseudomonadota; class Alphaproteobacteria; order Caulobacterales; family Parvularculaceae; genus Hyphococcus. The sequence goes on from OZ253943.1 coordinate 2,072,781, forward strand.
AAAAGCTGAGGAGGGCAAGCCCAATCGCACACTCGTTTCCGCTGCGCGTTTTCTAAATATGCATGGTCGCGCCGGGGCCGCCCCGGACGCCATGCATCTTGCGGTCGTCATCCATGGCCAAGCAGTCAAAGACGTAACGAAAGACGCAACCGATTCGCTCGCCCTGATTGAGGCGCTAACGGATCGAAATGTACGGATCATCGTCTGCGGCCAGAGCGCCGTTTACTACGGCGTCAAAGCGGATGATTTGGCGGCTGGGGTGGAAATGGCGCTCTCCGCTATGACAGCGCATGCCCTGCTGCAACAGGACGGCTATTCACTCAATCCATTTTAGCGTTGAGTTTGAAAAGCGTTTACCGGACACAGCTAAGCGCCCGCATCAGTCGATACGGCGCGGGGGCATCATCGCAAACGCAACTTTAAGTTTTGCCGGTCTCCTCACCGCTGCCATTGGCTAGGGATCCGGCGATGAGGAAATCGGCCTTTGCGGGTCTTGCAACCCTCTTGGCTTTACGGCGCCTTCCTGAGAAGGCCCGTTATATGTGTCCCGTTCCTGGCGCCGGCATGACCCGGATCAGGTTCGAAGAGTGCTTCTCAGTCCCATTTGCCCATGTTCCCTGGCGCGTATTGCTCACAATAGCTGGCACAGGAATGCGCATTCCGGCCCACCATCGCAAGGTGCGCGTCGCACGAACTCGTCGCACTTTGGCGACAGGCGGGACGCCCCTCGGAACAAAAAAAATCCTGCCTCAATTTACCGGTTTTCGCAAGAAAAATCGGCGCCGACGGGTCATTACAAATTGCGATAATATCGCATGGGAAAGCCGAATCATGCGCGTCCGACGCTGCCAACAGCGTGTAACTGCATGTTATATTTTTATTATTCTGTATACAGTTTAATTTGCAGCGGAGGCGATTGCCTGAGCGATTGCCGCACGCATGGCCGCTTGCGAATGCTTGATGGTGAGGCTGTCGACAATTTCCCCAGTCTCTGCATCGACCAGAAGCGTAAACCCGGTTGCGCCCTGATAATCAGGATAAATATGCGCCAGCCCCTCGCGCGCGGCTTTTTCAGCCACAGCGCCGCGCTGACCCATGGTAAAATCGAGTTTTACGAACTTTACCGGCTCATCGGCAAATTCTGGAAAAACGGCCTGAAGGCGCGGTTCCAGAATTTTGCAAGCCGAACACCAGGCCGACGAAAAGGTCGCCGCGATGATTTCGGGCTTCTCGGCATGGACGTATTTCGCATCGGTTGCTGACGTGCGTCCAAACAGGGAGAATGCAGCGACGCCGGCGATCAGCACGACTGCAAAGAGGATATCCTTAGCGTTCTTCACCGGAAGAAAATTACTCTCACCATCCCGGACATGGCAACGCCCCAAACGGCCACAAAAACGTGAGCCGGCTTAATCCTGAAACGGATCCGTCATCAGGATAACATCGTCTCTTTCAGGGCTGGTCGAGACGAGTGCGACCGGCGTTTCGATAATTTCCTCAATGCGGCGAACATATTTCACTGCTTCCGCAGGCAGATCCGCCCAGGATCGCGCCCGCTCTGTCGACCCGGACCAGCCTGCCATGGTCTCGTAGACCGGCTCGGCCGCTGCCTGATTATGGGCGCCGGCAGGAAGATAGTCGAAATCTCTGCCGTTAATGCGATAGCCGGTGCAGACTTTCAGCTCGTCAAAACCGTCGAGTACATCGAGCTTCGTCAGCGCGATCCCGTCAACGCCGGAAATTTTAAGACTTTGCCGCACAAGCGCCGCATCAAACCAGCCGCAGCGGCGCTGACGGCCGGTCACCGTGCCGAATTCGTGGCCGCGCTCGCCAAGACGCCTGCCCGTTTCATCATGCAGTTCGGTCGGGAAAGGCCCCTCGCCGACCCGCGTCGTATAGGCTTTGACGATCCCCAGCACATAGCCGACGGCGCCGGGCCCGAGACCAGATCCTGCAGCCGCATGACCAGCGACAGTGTTTGATGAGGTGACGTAAGGATAAGTGCCGTGATCGACGTCGAGCAGCACTCCTTGCGCCCCTTCAAACAAAATGCGTTTACCGGCCGCCTTCAGCGCTGAAAGCTCGCGCCAGACCGGGCGCATAAATGGCGTCACCTTCGGTGCAATTTCCATCAGCTTGCTGAGTAGACCGCCAGCGTCCACATCGCCAGCGCCAAAACCGCGCCGCAACGCGTTATGATGGACAAGCAGGTTTTCGATTTTTGCCTGCAGGCTCTCCGGATCTGCAAGATCGGCGACCTTGAGCGCGCGGCGCCCGGCGCGGTCTTCATACGCAGGACCGATCCCCCGCTTGGTCGTGCCGATCTTAACGCCGGTCGCAGCGCCCTCCCGCAAAGCATCAAGTTCCTGGTGCACAGGAAGAATCAAGGTCGCATTTTCGGCAATCATGAGATTCTTCGGCGTTATCGTGACGCCCTGGTCGCTAACGCGATCGATTTCTGCAAGCAGCGCAAACGGATCAACGACAACGCCGGAACCGATCGCCCCGACGCATCCCTTCCGCACGACGCCGGACGGCAACAGCGACAGTTTGTAGACCGTCTCGCCGATCACCAGCGTATGGCCCGCATTGTGACCGCCCTGATAACGCACGACGACATCGGCCCGCGCCGACAGCCAGTCGACGATCTTGCCTTTGCCCTCGTCGCCCCATTGCGCGCCGATGACCGCGACGTCCGCCATAAATCGCTCCTGCCTTGGAATACGGGAGATTCCGCAGCGCACCATAGGGGCTCCGACGCGCGGGTCAAACCTTTCGTCGACGCCGCCTTGAGATTATTCCCCGGTCTATTGTCTTATGACTGTGCGACCGGAACGCGAGGAGGAAATCATGCGCTTTGAACTCTGTGGGATGACGGCGGCAGTCTTCGTTTTGGCGGCGTCGCCCGCGCTGGCGCAAAATCAGCAACCAGCCCCGCCACCGCCTTGTCAGGAAGACATCTATGGAGATTTCGATTTCTGGCTCGGGACATGGGACGTCACGACCCCGGACGGAACCCCTGCCGGGACCAACGTCATCAGCGAACAGGAAAACGGCTGCCTGCTGTTGGAAGAGTGGACCAGCGTCTCCGGAAGCACGGGCCAAAGCTACAACTTTTACGATCCGGGGCTGAAGCAATGGCGCCAGCTCTGGGTCTCCGGCGGCGCAACCATTGATTACGCCGGCGGTCTAAATGACGAGGGCGCGATGGTGTTGGAGGGAGAAATATCCAACCGCAACGGAAGCGTGTTTCCCTTCCGCGGCACGTGGACTTTGCAAGATGACGGATCCGTCAAGCAGCATTTCCAGCAATATAATCCGGAAACGGAGGAATGGGCGGACTGGTTTGTCGGGATCTATAAGAAGAGCGGCTAGTTTTTTGGAAATTGGGGATCAGTGAGTCATTCCTGATTCCCAATTCCCAGTTTCTAAAAGGACAGCGCCTTCGCCTGTTTCACGTGAGGAAGTGCGCGCACTTTCGACAGCAGCTCGTCCGTTACCTCCTCATCGACGGCAACAAGAGCGATAGCCTCCTCGCCAGGCGCAGAGCGGCCGAGGTTAAACGTCGCGATATTGAGCGCCGCCTCGCCCAGCGCAGCGCCAAGTGCGCCGATAAAACCGGGCTTGTCGTCATTAGTTGTATAGAGCATGTGCGAGGCGAAACCCGCTTCCATGCCAACGCCCTTGATTTCTATGATGCGCGGCTCGCCGCCAAAGACAGTTCCCGACACAGAGCGATCCTGATTCTCGGTCACCAGGCGCAAGCGAATGACACTGTCATAGGCGTCAGCATCGTCATTATAAGTTTCGACGATGGAAACTCCGCGTTCCTTGGCAATCACCGGGGCGTTGACGATGTTGATTTCCGACAAAATTGGTTTGAGTACGCCAGCGACCACAGAAGACGTCAGCGGTTTCGTGTTAAGCGCCGCGACGTCGCCTTCATAGCTGATTTCGATTTTCGAAATCGCGCTTTCTGAAAGCTGGCCGGCAAAGGCGCCAAGGCGTTCGGCGAGCGCAATAAACGGCTTCAAACGCGGCGCTTCTTCAGCAGTTACTGACGGCATGTTGAGTGCGTTCGAAACCGCTCCGCGCATAAGGTAGTCGGCCATCTGTTCGGCGATCTGGATGGCGACGTTTTCCTGCGCTTCGCGGGTGGAGGCGCCGAGATGCGGCGTCGCCACCACACGCGCATGACCGAATAGCGAATGGTCGGTCGCCGGTTCCGTTTCATAAACGTCGAGAGCGGCGCCGGCGATGCGTCCTTCATCCAGCGCATCCTTAAGCGCGTTCTCATCAAGCAATCCGCCGCGCGCGCAATTGACGACAAAGGCGCCTTTTTTGAGCTTGGCGAGATTGTCCTTGCTCAAAATGTTACGCGTCTGGTCCGTAAGCGGCGTGTGGAGCGTCACAATGTCGGCGCGCGCGAGCAAGTCGTCGAGATCGACTTTTTCAACGCCAAGTTCCACTGCGCGCTCCTCTGTCAGGAAGGGATCAAAGGCGATGACACGCATTTTGAGGCCGACAGCACGGTCGGCGACGATCGAACCGATATTGCCGCAGCCGATCACGCCAAGTGTCTTGCCAAACACTTCCGCGCCCATAAATGCTGACTTTTCCCATTTGCCCTGATGCGTCGACTGGTTCGCCTGCGGAATGCTTCGCACCAGAGAGAACATCATAGCGATGGCGTGCTCGGCTGTCGTAATAGCGTTGCCATAGGGTGTATTCATGACAACAATCCCGGCCGCCGTCGCAGCCGGAATATCGATATTATCGACGCCGATGCCGGCGCGGCCAACCACCTTCAGATTTTTTGCAGCTTCGATAATCTTCGACGTCGCCTTCGTAGCCGATCGTACGGCAAGGCCGTCATAATCGCCGATGACGGAAAGAAGCTTTTCCTTGTCCTTGCCGAGATCAGGCTGATAGTCGACATCAACGCCGCGATCCTTGAACACACTGACAGCCGTGTCGCTGAGTTTGTCGGAGATGAGAACTTTAGGCATGGTTTGAGAATCCGTATTTTGAGGAAGAACTTTGAAATGGGATGAGGGACCAGGATTTTGGGATTAGAGGCTTTGGTCGACGACCCTAATCCCTAAAACCCAATACCTAATCCCTTGCTTTGTGAAACGCCCAGTCGAGCCAGGGCCCGAGGGCTTTTATGTCCGCGGTTTCAACCGTCGCGCCGCACCAGATACGCAACCCCGGCGGCGCATCGCGATACCCGCCGATATCAAATGCAGCGTCTTCGGCCTCAAGAAGTTTTTCCATCTTCTTGACGAAACCGCGCTGCGCTTTTTCGTCAAGCGCAGCGACGGCGGGGTCGACAATCTTGAGACAAATGGATGTGTTCGAGCGTGTCGCCGGATCGGCGGCGAGATGGTCAATCCAGTTGGTGTTTTCGACCCATGCGGAAAGCGCAGCGGCGTTAGCATCGGCGCGTGAATGCAATGCCGATAGGCCGCCGATGTCTTCCGCCCACTGCAGGGCGTCGATGTAATCCTCAACACACAGCATCGACGGCGTGTTTATGGTCGCGCCCTCGAATATGCCTTCGATCAGCTTGCCGCCTTTGGTCAGTCTAAAGATCTTCGGCAGGGGTCGCGGCGGCGCATAAGTTTCAAGACGCTCGACCGCCCGCGGGCTCAAGATAAGAACGCCATGACCGCCTTCGCCGCCCAGCACTTTCTGCCAAGAGTAAGTGACCACATCGAGCTTGGCCCAATCAAGCGGCTGCGCGAAAATCCCTGACGTTGCATCACAGATGACGATGCCTTCACGGCTGTCGCTAATCCAGTCGGCGTCAGGAACCCTGACGCCCGAGGTTGTGCCGTTCCAGGTAAAGACAACGTCGTGCGCCGGATCAACGGCGGTGAGATCGGCGATCTCGCCATAGGGCGCCGTCAACACCCGTGCATCGAGATCGAGCTGCTTGACCGCATCGGTCACCCAGCCCTGCCCGAAACTTTCCCAGGCAAGCATGTCGACAGGCCTTGCGCCCAGCATCGACCACATGGCCATCTCCATCGCGCCGGTGTCTGACGCGGGCACAATGCCGAGGCGATAATCCTCCGGGAGGCCAAGCAGGGCTCGGGTCCGGTCAATCGCTTCTTTCAGACGCGCTTTGCCAACGCCAGAGCGATGCGAGCGTCCGAGCGTATCGGTTTTGAAGTTTTCCGAAGACCATCCGGGGCGCTTGGCGCAAGGGCCGGATGAAAATAAAGGTCGCGCCGGCGGCGCGAGTCGTTCCGAGGTCATGTTTTTCTCCCATCCTCACAGATGGGTCGCGCCCCGTTGGGGAGGCGTGGCCCGCCGCCTTCATCGCTCAGGCCGAGTTAAGGGTCAATGAAAAAAATATTGCAACGCAATAAGTTTTTGTGACTTGCGCCCATTCGCGCGCGCCGATAGCGCCTTCTCATGGCAGCAGGGAACGGAACAGAATCAGCGCCGACACTCTTTGATTGGGCGCTGTTTACCATAATTATCGCTCTCGGCGGCTCGGCCTTCGCAATGATTCGCAGCGCCGTGGAGACGATCCCTCCAATCGTCGTCACCGTGGCCCGGCTGTGGATCGGTGCGATTTTTCTCTATGTGGTGATGAAACGCGCAGGACGGCGACTGCCGACGCTGATCGATCGCGGGCAGCCTTTTGGTATCGATACGGAGTGGCGATGGATGATCGCTATCAGCGTGATCGGCTATGTCATCCCCTTCTTGATGTTTCCGCTCGCCCAGCAACATATCGATAGCGGCCTTGCAGGCATTTACATGGCCTTCATGCCAATCTGGACGGTGGCGCTCGCATTTCTGTTCGCCAGCGAAAGTCTTGATGCACGCAAGATCACCGGCTTCGTCATGGGCTTTGCCGGCGTCATCATCCTGATCGGACCGAGCGTCGTTGGCGAAGCCGCAAGGACAAATATCGCCGCGCAGATCATGTTGCTTGTTGCGACATTGGGGTACGCCGCCGCAGCGGTGATCACGCGGCGGGCGCCGCCGATCAAGCCGCGGGTCTTTGCGGCGGGCACCGTCATCGCGTCGGCGGTGATTGCAACACCGGCCCTGTTCTTCGTTGAACTCAATGTTGATCAGTGGTCCGCAATCGGCATTGCGAACCTTATCGGTCTGGGACTGGGGCCGACGGGCATTGGCGGCATTTTGTTGATCATTTTAATTCAGCGCACCGGCGCTGGGTTTATGGCGCTTGCAAACTACCTGACGCCGCTCTGGGCGGTCGCCATGGGCGCGTTGATTTTCGGCGAGAGGCTGGGCGCCAATGCATTCATCGCTCTGGCGGTCATTCTTGCAGGCGTCGCCATCAGTCAGGCCGGTAGGAAACGGGCAAGCGACATCGTAATCGCCCAAGAGACAGCCGAAGACGCCGTCGCCGCAGAAAAGCGCAAAACAATTTAAAGGCTTATTTCGCCGCGCTGCACGGGAACCGCATTGCCGCCAATGCGCACAGACGCAACAGCGCCGCCGACGGTTTCGACGCGCGCATGAATACGGCTCGGCCGGCCCATTTCAAACCCTTGCTCGATCACCCAGCGGTGTTCGCCGTCCTTTAAGTTCTGGCTCAGTGCAATCTGTCCGGGCAGCGACGCCGCCGCTGAGCCGGTCGCCGGATCTTCAAGGATACCGGCGTTGGGCGCGAACATCCGCGCATGATAGTCAGCATCGGGACCCTCGCCGTTTTCTGCATAGAGATAAACGCCGACAACTTCGTCGAGACCGAGGGCGTCAAAGGCGGCGCTATTCACTTGAGCGTCGCGCACAGCTTCAAAGGGCGCATTGACGTAAACATAATTGACGCCGCCGGCGCCAATGAGCCGCGCTTTGCTTGTGTCGCGATCGACAGATCCTGACGGCAGGGACAACGCCGCCTCAAGCTGTTCGGGCGCCGGCGCGGCGCCGATCTCCGCTGGCAAGTTCGGGTTCAAAAACTCTGCAAACCAAGCATCGCCCCGTCGTTCCACAGCAACCTTGAACAGGCCTGCGTTCAACTCAAGAGCTAGCTCACCTTCCAATCCACGCATGCGCGCTATGGCAATCGACGTCCCCACCGTCGGATGCCCGGCGAACGGCATTTCATAACCAAGCGTGAATATGCGCACCCGCGCCGTGTGATCAGGATCTTCCGGCGGCAGAATAAAGGTCGTTTCTGACAGGTTGAATTCGCGGGTGATCTGCAACATGTCCTCATCGGAAACTCCGCGCGCGTCCTTTACAACGGCAAGCGGATTGCCAGCGAATATTGTGTCCGTAAAAACATCCCAGGTCTCGAATTCGAAAGCAGGCATTGGTTTTTCCTTTTCCGTTGCCGCTGATATCTGTCTTCTACACAACCGCTGCAACCAAGAATTCCTGCGTTGTCGATCAGACCGCCTATCGCCGCGTTGGCGAAATTGTATGAACGTGATTGAGCGGCCCATGCCCCCTGCCGAAACCCGGCGCCGTCGCGATAGCCACATGGACGTATCTTATCGCCGCGGCGACAGCGTCGGCGCGTGATTGCCCTTGCGCGAGGCCCGTGGCCACCGCGCTTGCAAGGGTGCAACCGGTGCCGTGGGTCGAAGTCGTGTCGATACGCCGGTTTTCGAACCAGAGCGCCCCCTCTTCTCGCACCAGAACGTCAGCGACCTTGTCGCCGGGCATGTGTCCGCCCTTGACGAGCGCGGCTTCGGCGCCGCGTGCGCGCAATTGTTCTCCGGCTGCGATCATGTCTTCGCGCGATTTGACTGCAATACCGGTCAAGGCGGCCGCTTCGTCGGTGTTCGGCGTGACAATGGCGGCAAGCGGGACGAGTTTCCGTAAAATCGCCTGAGCAACGCCGCTCTCAGCCAGCGCATCGCCGCTCGTCGCTACGAGCACTGGATCGAGGACTACCGGCGCGGCGCCCTCAAGAGCACCGAGTTTTTCCGCTAGCATGTCGACAACAGCCAGCGAGCCCAGCATGCCGATCTTTATCGCGTCGGCGCCGATATCGCTGAGCGCCGCGTCAATCTGGGCGCTAACAAGATCGACATTGATCGGATGGACTGCGCTCACCCCTCGCGTGTTCTGAACGGTCAACGCCGTGATCGCCGTCGCTGCGTAGCCGCCAAGAGCTGTCACGGCCTTGATATCGGCCTGAATGCCGGCGCCGCCGGAAGGGTCCGACCCCGCAATAATGAGCACGCGTCCTTGCATGGCAAGGATGTATCAGAAGGAGGAAGTTTTACGAAGCGTTGTTTCGCCGGCGCTGATCGGCGCGCCATTTTCATTGACAAGGCTGACCTGCGCCGGGGCGCCGGTCGCACGTTCAACAATCTCAGCGCCGGGCGCGCCGTCCAGCAAATGTTTTTCGCCCCACTGCATCAGCGCGATCATCGGAAGCGCGAGATCGACGCCTTTGCGCGTTAGCACATATTGATTGCGGGTGCGCTGGCCCGGTTCCTTGTAAGCGCGGCGCGTAAGCACGCCCGCTTCAACAAGCCGTTTTAAACGCCCGGAGAGAATTGTGCGCGGGCATCCGATATCGTTCTGGATGGCGTCGAAACGCGTCACGCCGAAAAGCGCCTCGCGCAGGATCAGCATGGTCCAACGATCCCCGATCAAGTCGGCGGCGCGCGCCAAACCGCAAGCGTCTCTGTCGACGGGGCCTTCATCAATAGCGCCTGCTGGAACCGAACGCAGGCTAGAAGCAGTATCTGCATAAACCATGATTTGGTAATTATGCTGATTTTGCACGTTCTCGCAAATTTTCACTCACGCATTCGTGTCGGCGATCATAAAGCCGGCCGCTTTTTGGCCTTTTTCGGCGCCATTCCCGCCGCATTGCCCGTCTATTTCAAACATCATGCACATCCGGCTGGGGATATTCGGAGGACTGCATATGAATACGACCTTGAAAGCGCTTTTTGCCGCACTCCTTGGCGTCAGCGCGCTTGGATTCGCAACCGCGAATGCAAAACCGCAGGACCACAAGAAACCGTCTCACGGCGCCGTCGAACACAAGCACCGCGGCGACGCTGCGCGCGACTATGATTATTATCCCCATGATCGCAATTCCGGCGTAAGCTTCTCAATTACCTTTGGCGACGATCGCTATGGCGACTATCGCAGCCGTCGTTACGATTCACGACGCGGTCGCGACTACTACCGCGGCTATCGCAACGGCTATCGCGGACACCGATCGCGCATTATTCACCGCGAGGTCTACGACACGCGCTACCGCGCCCGTATCGTTCTGGTTGAAGAGGTTATTCGCACACGACGCGGTCCGCGACTGGTCTGCAATGTCAGCGTCCGCGGCCCACAGGCCCATTATGTGAGCGAACGTCGCGTTTATCGCATCGCCCGTCGGGATTGTTCGCGCGACGCAAGGGTCCGCGTTCGCGTTTAACGCCTTCATCCGTTCGAGGGGGAAGCCGCCGGCATGCGTATCTTGCCGGCGGTTTTTTTGGGCTCGAAATCAGGTCACGCCGTTGTGATGGCGGCGGTCATTTATCATTCTTGAACGATCGGTCCTTAATTCCATATTAGATCGCGTCGCTAGAGAAAAAGCTCCCTGCGGCCGAAAAATGATCAACAAGGCGGCCCGAGCGCCGCAAGAATGGAGAAACCCAGATGCCGAGACTAACCCAGATCACCGATGACGCCGCAAAGCCCGCTGCTTCACAGCTTTTCAACGCCATTAAAAGCAAAGTCGGGATGGTTCCGAACCTTTATCGCGTTCTCGCTAACGAACCGGCGGCGTTAAAAGCGACCCTTGGGATCAATGAAACCCTCAGCGGCGGATCGTTCGATGCGGCAACCCGCGAAGCTATCGCTCTTACAGTCGCAGGCGCCAACAACTGTGATTATTGCGCCTCGGCCCACTCGGCGATTTCAGCAAATCTCAAAGTCGACGCCAATGAAATCAAGAGCCGTCTGAATGCCAATTCTTCAGATCCGAAGCTGCAAGCGGTTCTGACATTCGCCAAGGCCGTTGTCGACGAACGCGGTTTTGTCAGCGACGCCGATCTCGCAGCCGCGCGCGATGCAGGCCTCAACGAAGGCGAAATCGTCGAAACTGTGGTCAATGTCGTCGCCAACATCCTGACCAACTACGTCAATCACGTGGCGCAAACAGATATTGATTTTCCGGAAGTAAAAGCGCGGGCTGCGTAAACGACTAGACTTCTCCCGTCGTCAATGATGACGCAACTTGAGGGCGCTCTCACTTGGGCGCCCTCTTTTTTATACGGCTTTTTCGACCGCCGCGCAGATGTCGGCGACGACAGACCTCACCAGCTCGGCGTTGTCGCCTTCGCCCATGACCCGGATTAGGGGTTCCGTGCCGGATTTGCGGATAACAAGGCGGCCGGATTTGCCGAGCTTCGTTTCGCCGGCCTTGATCGCCGCCGCGACGCCTGCATCGCTTAAAGGATCGCCCTTTTTATAACGGACGTTTTTCAGAAGCTGCGGAAACGGATCGAACTTCCGGCAAACATCTGAGACGGCGCGGCCTTCGCTTGCGACAACAGCAAGCACCTGCAACGCCGTAACCAACCCGTCGCCGGTCGTCCCATAGTCGCTCAGGACCACATGACCTGACGGTTCGCCGCCTACGTTCATGGCGCTCGCGCGCATTTCTTCCACCACATAGCGATCGCCCACCGCCGTGCGTTTGAGCGCCAGCCCCTCGCCGGCCAGGAACTTCTCAAGACCGAGATTGGCCATCACGGTGGAGACGACGCCGCCGCCTTTGAGCGCGCCTGACGCATTCCAGGACGACCCGATCAGAGCGAGGATCTGGTCGCCGTCAATGACCCTGCCTATTTCGTCGCAGATGATAACGCGGTCAGCATCGCCATCGAGCGCAATGCCGATATCTGCGCGATATTCTGCGACCGCATCCTGTAGTTGTTTTGTCGCCGTTGAGCCGACATCGCGATTGATATTGAAACCATTGGGTTCGACGCCAATGGTTTTGACTTCGGCGCCAAGCTCCCAGAGCACGGTCGGCGCGACCTTATAGGCGGCGCCGTTGGCGCAATCGATCACAATGCGTACGCCATCGAGGGAAACTCTCCGCGGAAACGCCGCTTTCGCAAATTCGATATAGCGCGCTCCAGCATCATCGATGCGTTTGACCCGGCCGAGATCGGCGGAAGCAGCGAGCCCTGCGGTCGGCGCATCTTTCATCAACCGTTCAATCTCAAGCTCGGTTTCATCCGAAAGCTTAAACCCGTCGGGGCCGAAGAACTTTACGCCATTATCATGATACGGATTATGAGAGGCGGATATCATGACCCCGAGATCGGCGCGCATGGAGCGCGTCAGCATCGCCATGGCCGGGGTCGGCAGCGGCCCGAGAAGAAACACATCCATGCCCGACGCGGCAAAGCCCGCCGTCAGCGCCGGCTCAATCATATAACCCGATAGACGCGTATCCTTGCCGATGACAACGCGGTGGCGATGAGCGCCATTCTTGAAGACGCGCCCCACCGCCATACCGAGACGCAAGATATTGTCCGGCGTCATGGCGCCGGCGTTGGCGAGGCCACGCACGCCGTCGGTTCCAAAAACTTCCCGTTTACCTGTCATCTGATCATCGCCGCGCATGGCAAAAAAATACTCCCGATCGCGGGTTCCCGCAAAGTCTCGCAAATCCCTGTCTTAAAACCCTTAACGCCCCAAATCCGCCGTTTCTATGGCCTTGGCGATATTTAACGCTTGCCGCGCCGCGGCGACGTCGTGAACCCTGAAAATCTCTGCGCCGCGGACGTATCCGGCCAACATGGCGGCGATGGAGCCTCCGAGTCGATCCGCGGCCTCTCCGTCCCGATCGAGGGCGGCGATAAACCGTTTGCGCGAGGCGCCAAGCAGGATCGGAACCTCAAGATCCTGGAATCGATCGATATTGCCCATAAGGGCGAGATTGTGATCGAGGGTCTTGCCGAACCCAATGCCCGGATCGGCGATGATTTTTGACCGGTCTATTCCCGCCGCAACGCAAAGTTCGATGCGGCCGGCAAGGTAGGCAAGAACTTCCGTCACTACGTCTTCATAAAAGGGGTCGTCCTGCATGGTGCGCGGATCGCCTTGCGCATGCATCAGCACCACATCGCATTTGAGCGCCGCCGCCGTCTCAACGCTGTCGTCGCAATAAGAAAGCGCGCTTACATCATTCCAGATGCGCGCACCCGCGGCGACCGCTTCGCGCGCGACAGAGGACCGACGCGTATCAATGGAAATGACAGCACTTGTCCTGTCGGAAAGTTTTTCCACGACCGGCATAACGCGCGCGAGTTCTTCTTCCTCCGACACCGGCGTCGCGCCGGGCCTGGTTGATTCACCGCCAATATCGACAATGTCGGCGCCGTCCTCGACCAGGTGCAAAGCATGCTCGATGGCTTGCCCATGCGTCTTGAATTGTCCGCCATCGGAAAAGGAATCCGGCGTTACATTGACGACGCCCATAATGCGGGGCGCTGGGTTGACCGTTCGGCGCATAATTCTTTCTGATTGTCGAAAAGGCGCGGGCGTTTTAGCGTTTCAGCCGTTAGGCTGCAACGCATGACGGGACCGATAGCAATAGCGGGGAATTGCCGCGACATTGAGGCAGCGCCGCCGATCCATGTTCTTGGCGGCTATCGCGCCTGGCGGCTGGCGGGCGCCCATGCACAGCTCTGCGATATGGCGTGGATCAACAGTCCACGGACCGGCGCCACCGAACGCCATCGGGTTTTGCCGCTGGGGGAACCAAGCCTGGCGTTGCGCCGACGATGGTCGAGGGACGGCGCACTTGAGACCGCCGACATCATTGTCTGCGGGCCACATAAAAACCCGTTCTGGAACGAGGCCGATGCCGAAATCATTGCCGTACGGCTGAAACCGGAACTCGCCGGCGCCGCACTGGCGCTGGCGCCGGCGGAGTTTCTCGGTTCTCCGCAAACACAGCTTGACCCGCGCGCTGCGGCGCAATTTGAAACCACCCGCGCCAACGAAGCCGCGTCAACCACGGTAGTCGTCCGGGCATTGCTGCGTGACATTGCCGCCATTTCACAAGCACGACTATTGTCAGTGCGACCGGAGCAATTCGCCGCCGCACGTTTGCGCAGCGCCTCGGGGGCCGGTTCGATCAGGGAAATCGCCGCGGACCTTTCCGTAAGCGAGCGACATTTGCGCCGCCGGTTTCGTGACACAGTCGGCTGCTCGCCAAAAGACTATGCAAGAAGGTTGCGCATCGCCGCGGCCGCCATCGCCGCCGACGGCGACGCGCAACCGCGCTGGGCGGAAATTGCCGCCGGTGCGGGCTATCACGACCAATCTCACATGATTGCGGAATTTCGAGCTTTGGTCGGGCTGACGCCAGCGGCGCTGCACGCCGAACGTCGGGCCGAAGCCGATTGAATTTACTGTCCGCTTTTTCCTATCCGCAACAACCTGAAATCGGCGATCCTCGCCGCTGTTCAACATCCGGCATGGGAATAAAATCATGAAACGCTTTTTTATCGCCGGGGCGATCTGCCTTGGCCTGCCTGCAGCACACGCTCAGGAAAACGAATCCATTCAATTTGAGGGCGCAACCTGGCGCGTCACGGCGCAGGAAGCGCGGGTCGACCGCTATCTCGGGCGGGAAGCGCTAATCCTATCCCGCGGCAGACTGCGACGCGACGATATTGTGTTTTCCGACGGTGTTATTGAATTCGATGTGGCGTTCGACGAAGGACCAGGGTTTATCGGCCCAATGTGGCGAGCGGAAAGCGATGACCGCTTTGAGGAGATTTATTTTCGCACGCATTTATCGGGAAAGCCTGACGCTGTGCAGTACACACCCGTCGAGAACGGCATCACCGCCTGGCAAATCTTCACCGACGGCAACGCCCAAACCGCAATCGATTTGAAACATGGCGAGTGGAACCACGTCAAGGTCGTGGTCAAGGGCGACGCTGCGGATTTCTACTTCAACGCTGATACGCCCCAATTGCACGTTCCCGACCTGAAAACGGACATCGCCGCTGGCGGCATCGGCCTTCGGGTATCCGGACCGGCTGGCATCGGCCGGTTTTCGAACATCGTGTTCCGTCCGCTTGAAGAAGGTGAAGAATTGATCGGCGCGCCGGTTGAAACGCCGCCCCTTCCGGACGGCGTGATTGGTCAGTGGCGGGTTTCCGCACCCTTCGCCGAAACTGAAGTTGAAAACATGCTGACCTTGCCAAAGGGCGCAGCACACGATCATACATGGACCGCGCTCGACGTCGAAACAAACGGCATCGCCAATCTCTCAAAACTCGCTGGTCCGGATGAAGGATCGGACACCGTGTTTGTGCGGCTAGACATTAAAGCCGAGAAGAAAATGATGAAGGAAATGCGTTTCGGCTATTCTGACCGTGTACGGATTTATCTGAACGGCAAGCGCGTTTTTGCAGGCGACGCCGGTTGGCGCACGCGCGACTATCGTTTTCTCGGAACGGTTGGATTTCTCGACAGCGTCGGGCTCGATCTCAAAAAAGGCGACAACGAGATATTGGTTGCAGTTTCCGAAACTTTTGGCGGTTGGGCGTTTGCCGGGGCCATGGCCGACCGGAACGGCGTAACGCTTGAGTGAACCCCGTGCCGGACGGGTAGGTCCCGCCGTCGGCGCGCGCCAAAGCCGCGAGGCAATGGCGGCGGGATCATTCCTCTGCAGCGGCGTTTTGTTCGGCGAGCCGGCGCTCAAACGCGCGCCTTTTGGCCGCCATATACCGCTGAAAGGCGCCGCGGTTCAGGAACGCCCGCGGATTGCCGGCGAGCTGGGCCTCGCGCAGCTTTTGCATCTCAAATGCTTCCGGATGATTGGCGAGAAATATCTCAGGCGTCCAGAACCGTGTTTCTGCAAAGGTAGTGCGATAATCCTCGACAATACCTTCATATTGGGGCGGCACCTCGTTTGAACCAACAAGGCGATTAGCAGCGACGGTTGCGCTACAAAAAACCAGCGCCTCGTGATGTTCGTTGTTGTTCTCGTCAAAAAAGATGCGAAACGAGGTACAGCCGCGCGTGTGGCCCGGCGTTGCGGCGGTGCGGATCATGGGCTTGCCCGGCTTGTCGCCGAGATAAATTACCTCGCCTTCAAAATCCGGTTCGCGGTCCGGAATGATGCGATCGACCTTTACCGGCGGCGCTGAGTAATCGGCGTTGCCTTCAAAGCCGAGATAAAAGCCGCCTTCGAGTGCAGAAACGTCGCCCTCGCTCGCCCAAAGCTCGGCGCCGGTTGCTACTTTCAAAGCAGCGAGCCCGCCTGAATGATCAAAATGTGCGTGGGTATTGAGGAGGATTTTGACGTCCTCGATATCGAAACCAAGCGATTTGACATTATCGATAATGATCTGCTCGTAACCGGGAAGACCGCCGTCTATGAGCACATGGCCTTTCTCGCCCTTGATGAAGTAAACGGCGAGACCTTCCGTACCCACATAATAAATATTGCCGAGGATATGAAAGGGCTCAACTGGTTTTACCCAGTGGGGATTGCGCTCCGCCCAATTGACCGGTTCGGCATTTTCCTGCGCCGCCGCAATAGAAGCAATAAACGACAACATCGCTGCGAGCATCAAACGCATAAAAGCCTCCACGAGTTCCGCGGAGGCTTTTAGCATGTTCAATCGGTCAGCAAAGAGGCCGAATTTAGGCCGGTTTCGGCTCCATTGAGCCGGTCCCGTCGTCTTTGTTGCCGCTCACTGGCGCGCCCGCGCTTGGTACTGAAGAGGGCGGCGTGTGATCGGTCGTATCGGACGGGTCTTCCCGTACGATCTGGCCGCCTTTGAGCAGCGTGTCGATCTCTTCGCCTGTCAGCGTTTCATATTCCAACAACGCCTGAGAGAGCTTTTCCCAGTCGTCATTGCGTTCGGTGAGGATTTCGCGCGCCTTTTCATAACCCTCGGTCACGAAACGCTTGATTTCGTCTTCGATCAGTTTCGCCGTGTCAGTGGAAATCGCCTTGGTGCGCGCGATCGACTGACCGAGGAATACCTCGCCTTCATCTTCGGAGTAGGCGATGGGACCAAGTTTAGGCGATAGCCCGTATTGGGTGACCATGGCGCGCGCAATTTTTGTGGCGTGTTCGATGTCCGATTGAGCGCCAGAGGTCACTTTCTCCGTGCCGAACTTCATCTCTTCCGCCACGCGCCCGCCCATAGCCATCGCGATGCGCGCCTTCATCTGTTCGAGCGAAAACGACAGCTTATCGCGTTCGGGAAGGTACTGAACCATGCCGAGGGCGCGGCCGCGCGGAATGATTGTCGCCTTATGCACCGGATCGGAACCCGGCATGGTGAGGCCGACAATGGCGTGGCCGGATTCGTGATAGGCAGTGAGCGTCTTTTCTTCTTCCGTCATCACCATGGAGCGTCGTTCGGCGCCCATCAGCACCTTGTCCTTGGCGTCGTCGAATTCTTTCGCCGTCACATAGCGTTTTCCGCGCCGCGCCGCGAGCAGCGCCGCCTCGTTGACGAGGTTCGCAAGGTCCGCGCCGGAAAACCCGGGCGTTCCGCGCGCAACGGTGCGGACATTGACGTCGGGCGCCAACGGCACCTTCTTCACATGGACAGCGAGAATTTTTTCACGGCCAACAACATCCGGGTTCGGAACAACCACCTGTCGGTCAAAGCGGCCGGGCCGTAGAAGCGCCGGATCAAGAACGTCAGGCCGGTTTGTGGCGGCGATCAGGATGATGCCTTCGTTTGACTCAAACCCATCCATCTCAACAAGAAGCTGGTTGAGCGTTTGTTCGCGTTCGTCGTTGCCGCCGCCAAGACCGGCGCCGCGGTGACGGCCCACCGCATCGATCTCGTCAATGAAGATGATGCAGGGTGCGTTTTTCTTCGCCTGATCGAACATATCGCGGACCCGGCTTGCGCCGACGCCGACAAACATCTCGACAAAATCGGAACCTGAAATGGTGAAGAACGGAACATTGGCTTCGCCGGCGATGGCGCGGGCGAGCAATGTTTTGCCGGTTCCCGGCGGACCAACCAGCAGCGCGCCTTTCGGAATCTTGCCGCCCAGGCGCTGGAACTTCATCGGGTCTTTCAAATATTCGACAATTTCTTCGAGCTCTTCTTTCGCCTCGTCGATGCCGGCGACATCATCGAAAGTGACGCGTCCCTGACGTTCGGTGAGAAGTTTAGCGCGGGACTTGCCGAAGCCCATGGCCTTGCCGCCGGCGCCTTGCATCTGGCGCATGACAAAGAAAAAGAGCGCGAGGAAAATGAGCAGCGGCAGAATGTTGAACAGCAACGACAGCAAGAGCGGCAGCTCTTCTTCCTTTTCGATGGTGGTAGCAACGCCCGCCGTGTTGAGACGGTCGGCGATCGTCGCCTGTCCATCCTCGGTGATCGTCGTCAGGAAGGCGCCGCCGTCGGAAAGCTCGCCCCGCACTTCCGTCTTGGAAACTTCCGCCGATCGTACCTCGCCATTGTCGAGGCGTTTGACGAATTCGGTATAGGTCAGCTCCTGAACTTGCGGCTGTGTCGCCGGCGAAGAGAAGAGTTGGAGCGCGACCAGGAAAACCACGACCACCAGGCCCCAGATCAGCAGATTTCGTCCGTTCATTCTTTTCTTTCGTCCTCACTTCATTCCGGCGCGCCCGGCAGGGATCCGTAGAGCGCCCCGCAATCTATTAGATAGGCGTTAAGAAAGCGCAGCGCCATGGGCATTCACGCCGTTGCCCTAATCTTGCAAAAACCTAACAATTCCGCCGAAAAACCGTTCCTCGGCGAGAGGCCGGGCCGACCAGCCGCCAAGTTCGGCTTCGTTTGACCCAGATAGGAAGCCGGGCGCGCCGATCAAGCGCTCTCCGCGATAGAGCCCCGGCAGGCCGAACAGCCCTTCCCGCGGCCCTTCGAAAAGCGCCGCGGCGGCGGCCAAATCCTTCACGCTTTCGGGCCCCAATGGACGGACCGTCAAATCCGTCTTGGCGGAAAGGATGAAACGGCGGTCCCAGAGAATACGTCCGCTGGCGGGAATATTGACGGCCGCGAGAGGCGGCGCGCCCGCCCGACCAAGCACCGCCGCCGGCTCCCGCAGCACCCACAACCGCTCGCCCGACGTCTTAATGAGCGCTCCACCCAGCGTGGCGGCGCCGCTGGCGAGTGCGTCGGCAAGATGCGCGGCTGCATCTTCCGGATCGGGTTCGTAGTCGGCGCCGCTAACTGCGCGAATAAGTCGGGCAATTAATCCGCCCGCGTCAGCGGCCTTTTC
The DNA here is from genome assembly GCA_965267325.1 of Hyphococcus sp. GTDB lineage: Bacteria > Pseudomonadota > Alphaproteobacteria > Caulobacterales > Parvularculaceae > Hyphococcus. The sequence continues at coordinate 2,091,996 of OZ253943.1, forward strand.
AGATAGCGGCCGCACATCGAGAGAGGCGCCGCCCCAGCGCGTGAAGACGCCCCCAATGGCGAGAAATGCGCGCGCCTCGCGCTGTCGCGTTTCCCGCCGCGTCGCCGCCATGCGCTTCGCTGTGCGTAATAGGTTGTCGCGATCCAGAAGCTCCCTTGCCATCGCCTCGCTTAAGAACGCACGCATGCGCACGCGTTCATAGGTTCGATCATCATTAGACGGATCATCAAAGAACGGTTGCTCATATGCATTGACGGTTGCTGTTAAGCGGTCGCGGCTGAAAGCCAAGAGCGGGCGAATGAGACGCACGGGCTCGCCCGGCCCGGCCGCAATCGCGATTTCATCCTCCATGGCGGCGAGCCCTGTCGGACCCGCGCCGCGGGCAAGACGCATAAGGACGGTTTCGGCCTGATCGTCTGCATTGTGGGCGGTTAGGATTGCCGCCATCCCAAGTTCGCTCGCAGCTTGCGCCAGAAGATAATATCGCGCCGCGCGCGCCGCCGCCTGAACGCCGCTTGCCGGTTTGGCGCCGCGCCAGGAAATGATGCGCGATGCAAGTCCGGCGGCCTCGCACCAGCTATTCGCTTGCGCCGCTTCGTCAGCGGATGCTTTGCGCAATCCATGATCGACAACAAGGGCGATGATTTCGGCGCCCCGCTCTTTTGCGTATTCAGCGCAGAGCCGAGCGAGCGCCATGGAATCGCGCCCGCCGGAAACGGCAATAGCGAACCGCTCGCCAACCTCTAGCGCGTCAAGACGCGCAGCAAATTCGTCAAGGAAAACCGGCCTCGTTACCGGCAATCGATCCGCGCCATTTCAAGATCAGCCCGCTGTGTCACCGGTGACGACGCATTCGGGAATTTCGATTTCATGGTCTTGAAGATCGTGCAGGCTTCTTTTTGCTTTTCCATGCGCGCAAAGGCCGTACCGAGTTTCAAATGCGCCTCCGCCGCCCGAGCATCGTTCGGATATTTTTGCACGTGGTCCAAAAACACTGCCGCCGCGTCGGCGTTTTCACCGAGCGCAAGATGGATCTCTCCGAGACGGAATTTCGCATCCGCAGCTTGCGCATGATTGGGGAACGCTTCGCCATAGAGTTGAAACGCCGCCTTGGCGCGGTCGTAATCGCCCGAAAGGAGAAAACTGGATGCATAGTCATAGGCCGCATCTGGGTTAAGCGGCAGTTCGATGCTGGCGCCGCCGGCGGCGGGCGTCGACGCCCCTGCCGCATCACTGCGCGCCAATTCATCCGCAATCGGATCGCTAGGGCCCAGCGGCACCGGGCCAGAGCCCGTGTTGGGTCCGACCAGACCGTCTGCGCCCAAGGTCTTATAGCCGCCTAAGGCCGCCGGATCGCCGCCAGCAAGGGCCGCAGCGATTGCGTCCAGTCGCCGGTTTTGTTGATCAAGCTCATAGGTGAGTTCCTCGATGCGCCCGGTCAGTTCCTGGATCTGCGCTTCAAGCTCGCCAATGCGCACTGTCGCTGCGCTCTGCGCCGACAGGGCTTGTTCAGCCCTCACCATGCGCGCCTGCAGATCTCGCACGTCGTCTTTCGTGCCGGCCAGCGCTGGCGCAGCAAACATAACAGAGGCAAAGACGGCGACGGCGGTCCTCGTCAACTTCATGGCGGATTCCCTCAAACTACACGTCATTGTATCTTAGCGCGGTTCAGCCCTCACGCCAGCATTGCACCACATAGCCGGCCAACGCGACAAAACTGTGGCTAAACGGACAAGGGCGCGCCGCAATTTCGTGCGGCGCGCCCTTGAATTTGCTCAAATATTACCAGTCGTTAAGCGCCGACCGACTCAATCGTCGTTGTCGCATTCCGGTTTTGCGACCAGCAGCTCTCGTTGGACTGTGTGCAGCCAGGACGCTCTTTGCCGTATGAGACGGTGGTGATGCGGTTCGCATCGACGCCAAGGCTGACGAGGTAGGACCGCGCCGCTTCAGCACGACGAGCGCCAAGCGCCAGGTTGTACTCGCGGGTGCCGCGCTCGTCGCAGTTGCCGGCGAGCTTGATGCGGGTTTCCGGGTATTCCTGCAACCACGCCGCCTGGCGAGCCAGGGTCGCCTGCGATTGCGGCGTCAGCGTGTATTGGTCATAGGCGAAGAACACCTGGTGTCCGGCGCTCTGTTCTAGATCACCCTGACTGCCCGGAACCGGCCCAACGGGGCCGGCGCCAGCCGACGTATCCGCGCCAGCAGAGGCGTCAACATCCGGCCCGCTCGACGTCGCGCAGGCGGAAACGAGCGTGAGGGCGGCAACCACCCCTGCAAATTTTGTAAACTTTTTCATAGACTTCCTTGCTCCACTTCCCCTAAGCGCCGTGCTGTCGGCAAGTCAGGTCGATCACACTTTAAGGTTGCGTCGACCAGCCATGCTAAGCGCTTGTTGTTTAAATTCCTGTCAGCCAATCCCTAAAATTTAACCAACATCTCGAATCGTAACCTTGTCCGGCGCCTTGATCAAGTTGGACTGTTCCGGGGCAGGAATGAAATCGTGCCCCGGACCGGTGAGATTCTTCCAGCAATTACGGCAACATGGGCGACCAGGCGGGGTCCGAAGCGTCTCCCGGCGTGCGCACGCGTCGCAGGTTTCTGCCTGTCAAATCCACCGACCAGAGCGAGGAGCCCGAGCCAGGGCTCGGTTCGCGGAAGAACATCAGCACCCGTCCGTTCGGCGACCAGGTGGGTCCTTCGTCGAGATAGCTCTCGGTCAGCAGCCGTTCGCCTGTGCCGTCCGGTCTGATGACGCCGATATAGAACCGTCCTCGATATTGCCGCGTAAAGGCGATGAGATCACCGCGCGGGGACCAGACCGGCGTCTGGTAACGGCCCTGACCGAAGGTAATCCGCTTCTGGTTCGAACCGTCGGCGTTCATCACATAGATCTGCTGCGAGCCGCCGCGATCGGAAGCAAATGTAATCCGTCGCCCGTCCGGCGACATGGACGGCGAAACATCAATCGCCGGATTGTCGGTAAGGCGCGTCAGGCGCCGCGTCGCGAGATCCATCTTGAAGACATCGGAATTGCCGCCCCGTTCGATCGACATCAGAACTTCCCGGCCATTGGGCGAAAAGCGCGGCGCGAAGGTCATGCCGCGAAATGTGCCGAGCGGTTCCTGTTCGCCGGTTTCGATATTGAATAGATAGACCTGACCCGGACGATTATCGAACAGGGCCATGTAGGTGATTTGCTGCTGGGTTGGCGAAAAGCGCGGGGTCAGCGCCTTGTAGTTGAGACCATCGGTAAGCGGAACCGGATTGGCGCCGTCCTGGTCCATAATCATCAGACGTTTGTTGCGGTTATCTTTCGGGCCGGTTTCGTGAATGAAAACAACCCGGGTGTCGAAATACCCCTCCTCGCCGGTGAGCGTCTTGTAAATGAAATCCGCAACCTTGTGAGCGGCGCGGCGCCAATTGTCCGCAGGCGTCTTATAGGCGACGGCGCCAAGCTGTTCATCGGATGTTACATCCCAGATGCGCGTTGCGACCTGAATGCGGCCGTCGTCCAGCTCTTCAAGCTCGCCCACCACCAACACCTGCGCATTGATGATGCGCCAGTTCGCAAAAGTCGGGCGCGCATTGACATCCGGCGTTTCGATATAGGCGCGCTGATCGATGACCTGAAACAGGCCAGAGCGTTCAAGATCGTTCATCAACACTTCGGTGATGTCGCCGCCCAGTTGCTGCGCGCTATCGTCGGCCCCCAGAAAATCCGGCACCGCAATCGGCATCGGATCGACCGTGCCCTGCGTAATGTCGATGGTAACGCGAGCCTGCGCGGCGCCGACGACGGCGAAGAGTGCGGCGATAATGGAAACAAATACTCGGATCATCTTCAAAAACTCTCTTTCGGCGCGCTTTTCCTAGCACACTCCTTTAGGCGAAAATTTGTCCGCGTTTAAACTGGCGGAATAAAATTCAACCGGAATTCCTTCCACGTTTCGTACCGGTCCTGCGGCAGGAAATCGTAAGGGGCGCAGGATACGGCGGCGCGCACCGCTGTCTGTTCGGCGACTTTCCAGAACCGGTTACCGGATAGATTGATTTGCAGGGCGTTCGCCACCCTGGGCGCGCCCCTTAACGAACCGTCACGATTGAGATCGATCTCAAGCACGACGACCAGCGTTTCAGGTTCCGGGGCACCGATAATAGCGCCGGTATTCCAGCATCTGTTGACGGCTGCCTGCATTTTTGCCTGATCGGACGCGGTCAACCGGTCACCCGCGCCAATGGCGGCGCGGGACTGTTCAGCTTCAACAGTCGCATCAGCAGGCGTTTCTGCGGTGCGCGTCTCCCGTTCCCGTTCCTTGTCGATCAGTTGCGACAGAGCGGCGAGGTCAAGCTCTTCCTCTTTGGGCTCGGGCTCCGGTTTCACGGGTTCTGGTTCCGGCTCGGGCTCCGGCTCTTCTTCAACGGGCGCAGGTTCGGGCTCGGGCTCCGGTTCCGGCGCAGGTTCTGGTTCCGGCTCTTCCACCGGCGCCGGCGGCTCCGGTTCGGGTTCCGGTTCCGCCGGTTCGGGCTCGGGTTCTGGTTCTTGCACCGGCTCCGGCGCCGCCGCGGGCACGCTGGTGGTCAAATCGAGTTCAGCTTCTGCAATGAGGTCGAGGGGGATATAGGGCTCGGCCTCAACATCCGGTCGCCAGTTCGACGGCAGCGACACGAACGCCGCCCCGACAATCGTCAGGTGCAGAAGAACAGAAACAAGGACGCCAAAACGCATCTTCTACTTGCGGCCTTTCCCCTCAAAACCAAGCGAGGCCGGTTACTGAAGCTCAGGATCGGTAACGAGGCCGATCCGACGGAAGCCCGCCGCATTGATGCGGCCCATCACGCGTACGACATCGCCGTAGGCGCGGTTCTGATCGCCGCGAATGAAAATCCGCTGGTCGTAGCCGGCAGTCGCAATCGCCTCGAGATGCGGCACAAGATTTTCGTACTCGACCGCCGTGTCCTGCACATAAATGACGCCGTCTTCGGAAACGGTAACGGTCAACGGCTCGCCCGTATCCTGAATGGGATTAGCAGCGGTTTCCGGCAGATCGACAGCGACGCCCACAGTGAGCAGCGGGGCGGCGACCATGAAAACAATCAGGAGCACGAGCATGACGTCGACGAACGGCGTCACGTTGATTTCCGCCATATGCCGCGTGCGACCCGGCCGATGGCGCCCGCCGGCGGGATTAAGATTGGCGCCCATTACTTCGACCTCTCGTCAAGCTGGCGCGAGAGAATCGCAGAAAACTCATCGGCGAACCCTTGCAAACGCACAGCGAATGAGTTGAGGGCGGAGGAATAGCGGTTGTAACCGACCACCGCCGGAATAGCCGCGAGAAGACCCAGCGCCGTTGCGAACAGCGCCTCGGCGATGCCCGGCGCAACGACCGCGAGGTTGGTGTCTTTGGTGACGGCGATCGCCTGGAACGCGTTCATAATGCCCCAGACTGTGCCGAGGAGGCCGACGAAAGGCGCGGCGGAGCCAACCGTTGCAAGCACGCCGAGGGATGACTCAGCCTTTTCAAGTTCGCGCGCCACAGTGAGGTTCAGCACTTTGTCGATGCGGTCCTTGGCGCCGACCACGAGATTTTCCGAGCGACCGGAATCTTTTGATCGCGACCATTCTTCCATGGCGGCGTTGAAGACTTTCGCCATCGGATGATCGGCCTTGTCGTTGAGGCGCCGGTAAAGTTCTTCAAGCGGCTTGCCGGACCAGAACTGATCTTCGAAGCGCTTCGATTTGCGCTTCAACCTGCCGAAGGTCATCGACTTGTCGATGATCACCGCCCATGACCAGATCGAGGAAATGACGAGAATCCCCATCACCGTCTTGACCACCGGGTCGGCGCGCAAAAACAGGCTCCAGAGGCTGAATTCGCCCCCCGCGGCAACGGCTGCGAGTTCTGTTTCCATGAATATCTAATCCCCTGACTAAAGCCCGCTTTCGGGTCCTTGACTGACTAAACGCACGTGGCGGCGCGCCGCAATGAGCGCAAACGATCGGGTCCGGCGCGAGGGCCCTCGCGCGGATAGCCCGATATGGTTAACATTGTTACGGGCGCGAGAGTATCCCTCTAGTGTGGTGGATTTTGAATTCGTATCAAAACTCCAGCTTGTCCATAACGAATTCAAAATCCAAAAAACCACACTAGATTCAAATTCTTGCTAGTGTCGCTGATGGTTCAGGAATTCGCTAGGAGTGCGCTGATAAATGAGGCGAATTCCTGAACCGCGACACTAGACCCGCCTTTTGCCGGCGAAATGCGGCGGATCAAGGGCCTGTGCAACCCCCTCCCGCGGGACTTTCATAAGTTTAATGGCGGTTAATAAAGGATTTACGCCTATCGCAGGCGGGCGCGAAGGGCATCGCGGGCGCGCAAAACCACGAACAAAAACCAGCAATAAATAGCGCCGAGCTTGGCGCCGTCTTCGACGAAATCGTGGATCGGCCAAAGCAGCTTGGTCTGGTCCTCTATCAGGCTGGCCGCCATGGCGAGCGCGGCGAGGATCGCCAGCGCTGCGCGCCCGGCAAGGATGCGCCGAGAATAAACGGCCCCATAGATCGCCGCGCCGGCAAGATAAAAGGCGTAGACCACCGGTTCCGGCGCGCCGATCCCGGGAAGCGCTTCCTCATGCAACATGAAGAGATCGTCGATCATTAAGAACGCGGTGACGGCGCTCGTGGCGATGAAAAACCGGCGCATGTCTTTTGCCGACGTCAATGATGCGGCGAATGCAGCGATAGCCGCAGCGGCCGCCCAGAGAAGAATGCCGAGATTGGAAACGGCGCCGGAATAGTAATCGCAGCAGAGTTCCGGGTCGCGAGCGACCGCCATCGGATCGCGCAGGAGCGCCGTCGGTTCGGCAAAAGGCTGCAGAAACGCCGCCGCCATCACGCCGAGCGGCGGCCCAAAGACCAGCGCGGCGAAGCATAAATAGTCCGTAGTCGAATAATCCTTGAAACCAAGGTCGAGGAAGCTGAGGTTAAGTGGTCTTGGAAACGCAGTCGCCATCCCAAAAGGATAGGTTGAGGTAGTTAACAAAAAGCGGAGTTAAGTTCACACCTCAAGCGCCCAGCGCCGCGGCGACATCCGCCGGCAGCCGGCGCGGCCTGCCGGAAAGGCTCATGCAGGCGGCCTCGACTTCGGCCTGAGCGATCAACACGTCGTCGCGCCAGATTTCCTGCGTCAGAAAAAACCGCGCGCCTTTCGCCTCTTTAAACCGGGTGCGCACTTCCAGCACATCATCGATCTTTGCGGGCGCGATCCATTCCGTCGTCATCTTGCGAACCGCGAAGGCGAGCGGCTCGTCGCGGTCAAGCAATTCTGAGTGATGAACGCCCGACGCTCTGAGGGCTTCCGTGCGCCCACGCTCGAAGAATTTCAAATACGCCGCATGATATACGACGCCGGAAAAATCCGTATCCTCATAGTAAATGCGGACGGAATGGGTGAAGGTTTTCATCGGCGAAACCTGCCTCGGTTGCGCAAAAAACAAAAGGGTCGCGATAGCGTCGCGACCCTTCCGTGAAATCTGGAGCCCTTAAAAAGGCCCTCAAAGATTCATTTGACGGTTAGCGGCGCCCCAAAGGCTGCTCCGAGGCGACCGACATCCCGTAAGAACCTTTCGGCCCCAAGAATTCACTCGACATCAGATCACCTCCTCTCAATTCGTTGAACACAGGAACTGAGTTTGAGGTGCGTTTCCGTACTTGGCAAGGGGGTTATGGTTAACGCCTTACCCATTAAACAGATCTGCGCCGGTTTCTTTCGGCGCCGCAAGTCCGAGATGCGTCCAGGCGCTGGCGGAAAGAACGCGTCCACGCGGCGTGCGTTGGATGAGCCCGCACTGCAGAAGGAATGGCTCGACGACGTCCTCAACAGCATCGCGCGCTTCGGCAAGCGATGCGGCAAGGGTTTCAACGCCGACGGGTCCGCCGGCGAAATGCTCCGCAATCAGACGAAGATAACGCCGGTCCAGGGGATCAAGTCCGAGGCCATCTATCTCCAAGCGCTTCAGCGCCTTGTCGGCGACAGTTGCATCGATGGTTCCCGCACCTTCGACGGTCGCCACATCACGCACACGGCGTAGCAGCCGTCCGGCCACCCGGGGCGTCCCGCGCGACCGTCTTGCAATTTCCATGGCGCCGTCGTCTGACATGGGCGCGGACAATTTCTGCGCGCCGCGCGAAACGATGCGACAAAGATCGCCATGAGAATAAAAATCCAAACGCACGGGAATACCGAAACGGTCGAGCAGGGGTTTGGCAAGCAGCCCTGAGCGCGTCGTCGCTCCGATCAGGGTAAAGCGCGGCAGATCGATCTTTACCGAACGGGCCGCCGGTCCTTCCCCGATCATGATGTCGAGGCAATAGTCCTCCATTGCCGGATAAAGCACTTCTTCGACCGCCGGCGTCAGACGGTGAATTTCATCGATAAAGAGGACGTCATTGGCTTCGAGGTTCGTGAGCAGCGCCGCCAGGTCGCCCGGTTTTGTGATCACCGGTCCGGAGGTTGATCGGAAATTGACGCCAAGCTCGTTGGCGACGATCTGCGCCAGCGTCGTTTTCCCAAGGCCCGGAGGTCCATGAAAAAGCACATGGTCGAGCGCTTCGCTGCGCGATCGCGCCGCCTCGACAAAAACGCGCAAGTTATCCTTTGCAAGGCGCTGGCCGACAAAATCGTCAAGGCGCTTCGGCCTTAACGCCGCATCGGCGTCTTCGGACTTGCGCTCTCCGTCAATCACACGGTCGTTATCAAAGGCAGGTTCAGCCATTATTTATCCGTACCATGATTTACGCCGCCGCCAGTTGTTTGAGCGCGGCCTTGATCAGCTCTTCAACTCCAGGCGCGTCTATTTGCTCGGCCGCAGCCGCCACTGCGCGCCGGGCTTCGACGCCATCATAGCCAAGGCCGGAAAGCGCCGAGACGGCGTCAGCCCGCGCGGCAAGCGCCGGGTCCGATGTCTTCTCTTTCGCCTTGCCGCGGGCGACGACGGTGAGCGAAACGCCGGCGCTCGCAATAGCGCCGACTTTTGACTGCAATTCCGATGCAATGCGCTGGGCGAGCTTTTTCCCGACGCCGTGCGCGCGGGACAAAGCCGTTACGTCTTCAGCCGAAATCGCATCATAAAGTTCCGTCGGCGCCAGCACCTGCAGGATCGCCAGCGCGTGTTTGGCGCCCACCCCTTGCACCGACTGCAACAGGCGAAACGCCTGGCGCTCTTCTTCGCCCTCAAAGCCGTAAAGGCGGATCATGTCCTCGCGCACGATGGTTTCGATGGCGAGCGTCGCCCCCTCGCCCACCGCGAAACGCTGCAATGTGCGCGGGCTCGCATAGGCTTCATAACCGACGCCGCCCACATCAATGATAAGCGTTTCCGCGCCGATGGCGGCGACGGTTCCTTTGAGCAACGCTATCATGAGGCTTTCTCCAACCGTCGCATGCCGGCGTGGTGAGCGTGACAAATCGCGACCGCGAGGGCGTCTGCTTCATCAGCGGCGACGTCGCCGCATTTCGGCAGCAACACTTTCACCATGGCGGCAACTTGCGCCTTGTCCGCATGACCTTGTCCGACGACGGACTTTTTAATTGAATTGGCGGCGTACTCAGCGACAGGAATCTCGGCGTCGGCCGGCGCGAGAAGGCAAACGCCTCGCGCCTGACCCAACACCAGCGCGTCCCGCGGGCTGGCGTTGACGAAAGTCTCTTCAACCGCCGTTTGGTTAGGACGATAGTCCTCGATCAGGCCCTTCAGAGCCGAATAAATGATCGAGAGCTTGCGCGGATGATCGAGACCGCGCGTCGGCCGGATCACGCCGGACCCCACATAGGAAAGCCGCGCGCCCTCGGCCTCCACCACACCCCAGCCGGTCGCTGCCGAGCCGGGGTCGATACCCAAAATGCGAATCACTGATTTCATGGCCCTATGATAGGGCGTTCGGAAAAGAACGAAACGAGAAACTTTTGCGACTTAGCCGCGCCGCGTTAAGGCGGTTTTCAACCGTTCCGCACCGTCGCGGGCGTCTTCAGCGAGGGCGTCGGAGGCCAGCGCCCGCTCCACCCATTGAAGCGCCGCCTTGCGGTTCTTTTTCCGGCCGTCTCCTTCGGCAAGCGCCACCGCAAAGAGGAACTGGCCTTGCGGGTCCCCGGCCTGCGCCGCCTTTTCAAACCAGTCGGCAGCGGAAAACCCGGCCCCATCCGCCCCTTTATGCACCATCAGCCCCATGGCGGTCATGGCTTCGGGCAACTCCGCTTGCGCCGCGATACGCATCCAGCCGGGCGCTTTTTCTCGGCTGTCGTCGCCGGCGCGGCCGGACTCGTAAAGCAATGCGAGATTGAACTGTGCGCCTGCGTAACCTTGCTCGGCTGATTTCAATAGCCAGTATTCCGCCTTTTCATCGCTGGGCGCGACGCCGTCGCCATTCAGAAATACAAGGCCAAGGTTGAATTGCCCTTCCGCATCGCCGGCGATGGCGGCGCCCTCGAACAACGACGCAGCCCTCACGGGATCCGCATCAACCCCAAGGCCGTCGATGAACAGCGCGCCTAGGCGCGCCTGCGCGCGGGCGTGGCCGCGCATGGCGGCGAGCTTCAGCCAACCGGCGGCTTTTTCAAAATCGCGCTTCACATCGACGCCTGCAAGGGCAAGTTCACCGATGGCAAATTGCGCGTCGGCGTTTCCCTGAAGGGCCGCCTTTTCATAGTAGTCGAGCGCGCGGGCGACATTGCGCGGCACGCCAAGGCCGTTTTCGTTTAACACGGCGACGAGGTGCTGGGCGCGATCGTCTCCTTCGCCAGCAAGCGGGGCGGCGACGGCAAATGCTTTTTCGTATTCGTTGGCGGCGAGATGCGTCATCGCCTCAGCGAGCCCGGAATTTTCCGCATGCGAAATACTGACGCTGACAGCGTATACGCTCGCGGCGAATATGGCGGCGCGTCTCATCGGCGCTACCGTGCGGCGACCGCCGTATCGTTCAGCACAGCGGCGCTATTGTTAAATCCGTCAACGACGGCCGCGCCGAATACAGCAACGACAAAAAAGGCGCTGCAGGCGATGAGGCTCCAATTCGGTTTCATGACGTGCTCCGGTTCCTTCGCAGCCGGCGCAGCCGACCGATCAAGGACGAAGCAACAATTGTTCCGAAATTATTAAATTCTCTTAAACTTCACGCTTTTTCGATCGCAGCTGCAAAAGCGGCGACGGCGGCGGCAGGACCCGCCTCATGGCTCCAGACCGCGCCGGAAACAGCAAGGAAATCAGCCCCCGCCCGGACCAGCTCTGTGCAGTTTTCAGGCGTTATGCCGCCGATAGCGACGCAAGGAACAGTGGTCGCGAAGCTCCACCAGCGCAGAATTTCCGGTTCGGCGCGCGTTGGCGCCTCCTTGGTCTCGGTCGGAAAGAACGCGCCGAACGCCACATAATCGGCCCCCGCTTCGCCGGCGACAAGGCCCAGATGGCGGGAGTTGTGGCAGGTCACCCCGATGGTCGCTTCGTCGCCGAGCATCTTGCGCGCTCGATCATAAGGCGCATCCGATTGGCCCACATGAACACCGTCGGCGCCGGCTTTCACGGCAAGGTCGGGGCGGTCATTGATCAGGAATGCGACCTTGCGCCGAGCGGCGATTGGCAGAAGGACATCCGCCGCCGCCAGAATCTCGTCATCCGGCGCTTCTCCTGCCTCATCTTTCAACCGCAACTGCACGCAAGCGACGAGATCATTGTCGAGCGATGCGGTGAAGCGGTCGGCGAACGCGGTGAGATCATCAATGCGCGGCGGCGTGATGAGGTATAAGCGGCAATCATCTGTCACAGGGTTGGGCACTCAATTGGCAATCTCATGAAGATGCACAGGATTTTCGCCATGACCTATCGCAACTTTTTCCTCGCCGCCATGAGCTTTGTCGCCATGGCCGGCAACGGCGCCCTCGCCGCAGACAAGGTCTGCGCCGATCACAATGAGGGCGCGGCTCTCGATTTCTGGGTCGGCTCGTGGCGCGTTACTTCAATGGATGGCGCAACTGAATACGGCTCGAACCGCATTGAAAAAGCGCTCGACGGTTGCGCGATCTTTGAACATTGGCGCAGTGCGCGCGGCGGCGAGGGCAAATCGCTCTTTTATTTCGACGCCCGCGAAGGCGAATGGGCGCAACTCTGGGTAACGCCCGACACCAACCGACCAGGCGGTTTAAAACACAAGTTTTTGCGACGCGAGTATGAAGGACCGGGCGTGCGTTTTCAGGGCGAATACCCGGGCGACGGAGGCATTATTCGCGACCGAACAACCCTCAGCGCGCGCGACGACGGCTCTGTTCGACAACATATTGAAGTTTCAATCGACGGCGGCGCAAACTGGCAAACGACATTCGACGCGCTTTATCATCCGGTTACGGAAGAATAGCGGCGAGTCTTACTCTGCAGGAACCGCCGCAGCCTCAAGGCTTTTGCTTTTCGGCTGCAAAAGGCTGCGCTTAATCTCTTCCGGCACCGCGTCATAGACCGGCGTCGGGTCAAGCCCGAGCTTGATCCGCGCTTCATCCAGCGGAGTCTTCAACAGCTCTTCAACGTCAAATTCCAAAATCCAGTTGGATTTTTTCGCGTTGCGACGGGCCTCAATCAGCGAACTGAGTATCTTCGCACGCGGCTGTTCCAACTTTTGCGCAATGGCGCCGATAAAGACAATCAGCAAGAAGCCGCGGTTTTTCGACTGCTCATACGTGTAGATAAGATTGCAGAGTTCGCCGAGGGCGTCGCGGCCGTAGCCTGTAACCACATGCCAAAGGTCGTGGCTCACATCGATGTTTAAAAACATGCGACGGAAGGCTTCGAAATCTGTCTCGCCGCGAAAGTCGATGCCGGCTTCTTCTGCTGCATCGATCAACCCTTCAGCGGTGAGGTTTTCGCCTTCCATGAAATCGAGATAGACGCGGCCGACGGAACCTTCGGGAAGCGCACGCAACATGTCGCGGTCACTCAGGATTTTCTCAAGCTTGATCGGCGTTTCGACGACACGCTCGCCGTAAGGGGTGGCGACGAACCGGCGGAACATGTTGCGGCCGGCTGGACCTGAAAGCGCCGAGACCGCCTCGAACACCTGGCTGGTGTCCTCTTTGTTGCGGACAAGGCGAATGACCGCCTGCAACGCGTGAAAGGGCCGGACAGGCGGCGGCGGCGGGGTCGGATGACCGCCGATATACTCGATATCTGAGGGATCATAGTCCTCAAGACGCTTGGATTCGTCAATTTGGGCCATCAGGCGGGCTCCGTCCGTTCAGAACCAGTGTGACAGGACACCGTTACACTGACCAGTTTACCCTTCTCTTAATGTGTCCGTCTTGCGGTGAATTGCAAGGGATGGATCACATTTTTTCCTGCAAAACGCAGTCAGAGCGCGCGGCAATCGATTCAGGCCGCGCGCTGAACCGGATTCAGCGCGGATTTGAGCCGACACGATAAGGGCGCCAGCGAGGTGTGACGATAGATTCGGCGATTTGTAACGCGGGGCGTTACAGGTCCGCGCCCACTAACCTGCCCGGGACGCCGTAAAAATGCTGTCGATGCTTCCCGCCAGCATGGCGTCGAATTCCGCATCACTTTGCTGAGCGGAAAGTCCTTCAGTGAGCGCGCGAGAGAAACTCGCAATCATGCCGGTGTTCTGCGCCAGCTTGGCGTTCGCCTCCTCACGGGAGTAGCCGCCGGAAAGCGCCACGACGCGCATCACGCGATTGTCGTCCACCAGCGATTTATAAAGGTTCGCTTTCGTCGGCAGGGTGAGTTTCAACATGATCTGCTTGCCGGCGGGAATGTCGCCCAGATGTTTGGTAATCTCGGCGAGTAATATTTCTTCCGCTTCGGCCTTATCGGGTATCGAAATCGTCACTTCAGGCTCAATGATCGGAACAAGACCATGAGCGAGGATCTGTTTTCCAACTTCAAACTGCTGCGCAACATTGGCTGCGATGCCTTTCGGATCGGCCGCATCGATTACCGAGCGCATTTTCGTTCCAAAGACACCTTTTTCGACAGCACGTTTGCACAGCGCGTCGAGGTCCGGCATGGGCTTCATCAGTTTGACGCCATCTGTCGTCTCGGCGAGACCTTTGTCGACTTTCAAAAACGGCACGACGCCGCGCTCTTCCCAGAGGTATTGCGCCGTCGGCACGCCGTCGATCTCGCCGTCCATGGTGCGCTCAAAGAGAATTGCGCCCATCACCTTGTCGCCTCGAAAGGCGGGAGATTTGATGATCCGCGTGCGCATCTCATGAATGAGGCCGAACATTTCCTCGTCGTTTGACCAGGCGCTTTCCTCAACACCATAGAGTTTGAGCGCTTTCGGCGTCGAACCGCCCGACTGGTCGAGGGCGGCGATAAATCCGTCCTTATTGGCGGCCTGCTCGGCCATTTTCGCTTGCGTCATGAAATCCTCCCGAGATTCAAATAAAGAGTGGCGCCCAGACGGTCAGCGTTCGAGCGCCGCTACGCCCGGCAGCGTCTTGCCTTCAAGCCATTCGAGAAAGGCGCCGCCGGCGGTTGAAACATATGTGAAATCACTGGCGACCTGCGCATGGTTGAGCGCCGCGACCGTGTCGCCGCCGCCAGCAACGGCAACGAGACCTTTATCGGTAACGCGCTTTGCGGCAAAGCGCGCCGCCTCCACCGTCGCCGTGTCAAACGGTTTGGTTTCAAATGCGCCGAGCGGTCCGTTCCAGACCAGCGTTTTCGCCGCCTCGATCTTGTCTGCGATCAGGTTCACCGTCTCTGGCCCTAAGTCGAGTATCATGTCGTCATCAGCGACGGCGTCGGCGCTTTTGACTTCCCGGTCGGCGTTTTCCTTGAACTCCTTGGCGACGACAACATCCGCGGGCAGAACAATTTCACAGCCCTTGGTCGCTGCCTGGCTCATGATTTCCCGCGCAGTTTCGGCCAAGTCAGGCTCGCAAAGAGATTTGCCGACCGACAAGCCTTTGGCGAAGAGAAACGTGTTCGCCATGCCGCCGCCAACAGTGAGAATGTCCGCCTTGCCGACAAGGTTGAGGAGCAATTCAATCTTGGTTGAAACTTTTGCGCCGCCGACGACCGCCATTAGCGGACGCTCAGGCTCAGAGAGCGCGGCTTTCAAATAGTCGAGTTCCTTTTCCATCGCCTTGCCGGCGGCGGCGGGCAGAACATGGGCAAGCCCCTCAGTCGAGGCATGGGCGCGGTGAGCGGCGGAAAACGCGTCATTCACATAAGCATCGCCATTTTCTGCGAGGGCCTTTGCGAACTCCGGATCATTAGCTTCTTCGCCGGGATGAAAGCGCGTGTTTTCAAGCACCGCGACATCGCCGTCGAGCATCTTTTTGGTCGCTTTTGCAACCGGCTCGCCGATACAGTCCTCAACAAAATCCACCGGCCCGCCAAGACGCTTCGATACGGCTTTCGCCACCGGCTCAAGCGACAAATCCGGATCAACCTTTCCCTTCGGCCGACCGAAATGAGACAACAGCAGGATTTTGGCGCCCGCCTTCGACAGGGCCTCGACCGTTGGCATGGCGCGATCGATGCGGGTTGCATCGGTCACCTTGCCGTCTTTCACCGGCACGTTGAAATCAACGCGAACAAGCACGCGTTTCCCGGCGACGTCGAGATCATCGATGGTGCGGTATGCGCCCATATTAAATCGCCCCGCCTGGCTTAAATGTGTTTCGCCATTTCAAGCGCCGTGTCGGTCATGCGCGTGGAAAAACCCCATTCATTGTCGTACCAGGCAAGAACACGCACGAGCTTGCCCTCAAGTATCTGCGTCTGATTGAGCGCAAAAGTCGAGGAATGAGGATCGTGATTGAAGTCTGACGACACAAGCGGCTTGTCGGTAACGGCGAGCACGCCCTTAAGGGGGCCGTTCGCAGCCTCGATCATGGCGTTGTTGACCTCATCGACGCTTGCATCGCGACCCGGGGTGAAGACGAGATCGACAACCGAAACATTTTGCGTCGGCACGCGGATAGAAGAGCCGTCGAGTTTCCCGTTGAGGTCGGGCAGCACCAGACCAACGGCTTTCGCCGCGCCGGTTGATGTCGGGATCATGTTGCCGGCTGCGGCGCGGGCGCGATAAAGATCCTTATGCAGCGTGTCGAGCGTCGGCTGGTCGCCCGTATAAGCGTGAATGGTTGTCATGTAGCCGCGTTCAATGCCAACCGTTTCATGCAACACTTTCGCCACTGGCGCGAGACAGTTGGTCGTGCACGAAGCGTTTGAGACGACAAGATCATCCTTGCCGAGAAGATTGTGATTAACGCCATAGACGATGGTTTTGTCGGCGCCCGAAGCCGGGGCTGAAACCAGCACGCGCTTGGCGCCCGCGTCGAGGTGAGCAGCAGCCTTATCGCGCGAGGCAAAAATGCCGGTGCATTCAAATACGATGTCGACGCCGAGATCGCGCCAGGGAAGGTCCGCCGGGTTGCGTTCGGCGGTGACTTTGATCGGACCGGTTCCCACATCGATTGTATCACCGGTAACCTTGACCTCATTCGGGAATTTCCCGTGGACAGTGTCGTATTGTACGAGATGAGCGTTGGTTTCGACGGGGCCAAGGTCGTTGATAGCCACAACATCGACGCCCTTGCGTCCGGTTTCGACGATTGACCGCAGGGCAAGCCGCCCGATGCGTCCAAATCCATTGATTGCGATTTTCAATGCCATCGTTCAATCCTCCTGATCGATCAGTTCACGGACGGTGTTGACGACCGCGTCCGTGGTAATTCCGAAGTGGTTATATAAGTCTTTCGCCGGGGCCGACGCGCCAAAGCTCGTCATACCGATGAACCTGTCCTTCTTGCGCAGCATCTGGTCCCAGCCCTGGCCAATGGCGGCCTCGATCCCGACCCGCGGCTTCGGGCCCAGGGTTTCGTCAATATAGCTCTGCGGCTGCATGGCGAAGAGTTCAAAACAGGGCGCCGATACGACGCGCGCTGCGACGCCGCGTTCCGCCAGCGCCGCGCGCGCCGACAGGGCGAGTTCAACTTCCGAACCCGTTGCGATGATCGTCGCGTCGTACTTGTCCTCGCCGGCGATGACATAGGCGCCGCGCGAAACAAGGTTTTCATCCGTATGGGTGAGACGTGCCTGTTCGAGTTCCTGACGCGACAACGCAATCACTGACGGCGTTGCAAGATTGGTCAGCCCTGCGGCCCAACATTCGGCTGTCTCGACGGCGTCGCAAGGGCGGAACACGTTGAGGTTCGGAATGGCGCGCAAGGCGGCGAGGTGTTCGACCGGCTGGTGCGTTGGGCCGTCCTCCCCAAGACCGATAGAGTCGTGGGTCATAACATAGACAACGCGCAGTCCCATGAGCGCAGCTAGCCGGATCGACGGACGGCAGTAATCAGTAAAAACGAGGAACGTTCCGCCGTAGGGAATGACGCCGCCGTGAAGAGCCATGCCGTTCATGGCCGCGGCCATGCCGTGTTCGCGGATGCCGTAGTTTATATATCGCCCTGCATAATCCTCGGCGTTCAAAACGCTGATGTTTTTTGTTTTCGTGTTGTTGGAGCCGGTGAGGTCGGCCGAGCCGCCAATGGTAATGTCAACTGCTTCATTGACCACGTTAAGCGCAAGCTCGGATGCTTTGCGGGTCGCAAGTTTTTGCGGGTCGCTTGCAAATGCCTTTTTGTGCGTCTGGATCGCAGCATTGAGCGCGCCAGCGTAATCGCCTGATTGGGCGGTCTTGAAGGCCTCGCATTGTGCATTGGCGGCGAGACGGTCTTCCCATGCCTTGCTTGTTTCCGCGCCTCGAGCCCCGGCGTCGCGCCATGCATTGAGGATATCATCAGGAATTTCAAATGGCGGATGGCTCCAGCCAAGCGCTTCGCGGGCGCCGGCGATTTCTTCTGCGCCAAGCGGCGCCCCGTGGGCCGCAGCCTTGCCTGACTTTGTCGGCGCGCCGAAACCGATTGTCGTGCGGCAGGCGATCAATGTCGGGCGGTCCGAATTTTTTGCCTCTGCGATGGCGGCGTCGATCGCCTCCGGATCATGGCCGTCGACGCGCATTGTTTTCCAGCCAGAAGCGGCGAAGCGCTCCGTCTGGCTTGTCGAATCGGAAAGCGAGACCGGTCCGTCGATGGAAATATTATTATCGTCCCACAGAACGATCAGTTTACGGAGCTTTAAGTGCCCGGCGAGGGACAGCGCTTCCTGGCTCACCCCTTCCATAAGGCAACCGTCGCCGGCAATAACGTAAGTGTAGTGGTCAACAAGGTCGTCGCCGAAGCGAGCATTGAGATGCGCTTCAGCGATACCCATGCCGACCGCATTGCCAAGCCCCTGTCCCAACGGCCCGGTTGTCGTTTCCACCGCCGGCGCGTGGCCGTATTCGGGATGACCCGCCGTTTTGAACCCGAGCTGGCGGAAGTTTTTAATCTCTTCCAGGCTCATCCCCGCATAGCCGAGCAGATATCCCAGCGCATAAATCAGCATCGATCCGTGACCGGCTGAAAGTATGAAGCGGTCGCGATCTGCCCAGTCCGGAGCCCCGGCGTCGAATTTCAGATGCCGCGCCGCAAGCACCGTGGCGACGTCCGCCATCCCCATGGGCATGCCGGGATGACCGGATTTGGCTTTTTCCACAGCATCCATGGAAAGAGCGCGGATCGCATTCGCCATGCGCTTCATGGCCGCCGCATCCATGGTGTTTCCGGGCATGGGGAAAATCCTTGCATTTATAACGAAATTACGGGGCGCTCGGCCCGGCGCTACATGCATCGCGGCGCCATGAGGGTCAAGCCCGCCGCCCGGACCTTACTGTGGACAGAATCGCCGCATAAAGTCACAGTATTGAATTCTCCGGCACGCGATACGGGAACGCCATATGTCCATGCTCGAACGAGCCGTCGCCGACCTGGCCGACGCGCTCGACACGCTCGAAACCAAAATCACCCACAAACTCGCCAGTCAGCAGGAATCGAGCGACGCGGGCCCCGCCATGGCGCGGCATTTGCGGACGGCGGAGGACCGCGCCGAATACGCTTCAAGCGAACTATCGAAGGCGATCGACGAGGTAAAAGCCCTCATCGGCGATAACGATCAAAGCACAGGGGCGTAATTCATGGCTGAAGTTGATATTCGAATAAACGGTCGCGATTACCGTGTCGCCTGCGATGACGGCCAGGAAGAACGTCTGCAAACGCTGGCTGCTTATTTCAATGACTACGTAACGGATCTCGGCGGCGAACTCGGCCAAATCGGCGACGCGCGGCTGATGCTCCTATCGGCGCTCACCGTTTGCGACGAATTATTCGAATTGCGCGAGCGGGCCGCCGATCTGGAGAATGCGGGCGACGCCCTCGACCCCCATACGGTCGGCGCGGCTGGCCGCGCGGTCGAAGCGGCGACAACGCGCATTCGCGAGATTTCAGCGACGCTTGAAGCGTAAAAAGTCGTAAACGCCGACGTTACCCTGCAACCTCCGGCAAAGGCTGGGCACGCTCTTCGTCAAGATAGCGCGCCGCCGTCGGGGTTACGGTCCCGTCCTTTAGATCGATCAAGAGCGGATTGCCGGTGGGAATTTCAACACCGACGATCTCGCTTTCCGAAACATTGAACAAAAGCTTGACGAGCGCCCTCAGGGAATTTCCGTGTGCGGAAATAAGCAGCGATTCACCGCTCTTGAGACGCGGCGCAATCTCTTCGCTGAAATAAGGCTCAACCCGGGCGAGCGTATCTTTCAGAGATTCCGCTTCAGGGACGTCGACGCCGAGCGACTTGTAACGCAAATCATTCGCCGGGTTGTCGGGATTGTCCGCATCAATCGGCGGCGGCGGCGTGTCGTAGGAACGCCGCCATATTTTTACCTGATCGACTCCATGTTTTTCTGCCGTCTCCGCTTTGTCGAGCCCCGTGAGCCCTCCATAGTGGCGTTCATTGAGCCGCCAATGACGGATCACAGGAAGCCACATCCGATTCATTTCGTCGAGCGCAATCCAGAGCGTGCGGATCGCGCGTTTCTGTACCGATGTGTATGAGGCTGCAAACTCAATCCCGGTTTCACCCAGCAACCGCCCGGCCTTCGCCGCTTCTGCGCGCCCTTTTTCAGTCAGGTCGACGTCGACCCAGCCGGTGAACCGGTTCTGTAAGTTCCATTCGCTTTGACCGTGACGGACAAGGGCAAGACGCGTCATTTTCACCACTCTCTTTCGTTCGCGACGCCTATAAGCGAAGGGGACGCCCATTGGCTAGCCTTATGCCTTGCGCCGCGCTAATTCATTGGGCGTCAACAACCGAGCCTTCCCATGTCGCACCCCGCAACAATAGCCCTCGCCCTGCATGGCGGCGCCGGCGCCCGCGCCGGCCGCGATTACTCAAAGGCGGAAGCCCATCTTCTCGAATTGGCCGCCCGCGGCCGCGACATGCTGAGCGCCGGAACCGGCGCGGTCGACGTCGTCGAAGAGCTCGTCGCTGCGATGGAAGAATCCGGCCTCTACATCGCCGGCAAGGGCGCGCCGCCAAACAAGGCGGGATACGCTGAACTCGACGCGTCAATCATGACGAGCAGCCCGGCGGAAGACGAAACCGCCAAACGCGCAGCCGGATCGATCGCCGCCGTTAAACATTTGAAATACCCGATCCGCGCGGCGCGCAAGGTCATGGAGGAAACGCCCCATGTGATGCTGGCTGGCCGCGGAGCGGAGAATTTCTGTTCGCGCAACGGTCTCGATTTCGTATCCGATCCCGAAAACTATTACGTGTTGCCGGTGGGGATTTCACCGGAAGAGCTTACCCAAGCCGAACTCGGCCACGGTACGGTCGGCGCCGTCGCACTCGATGCATCCGGCCGCCTTGCCGCGGCGACTTCGACGGGCGGCGTCTTCGGCAAGCTCGAAGGCCGCGTCGGCGATACGCCGCTGATCGGGGCAGGAACTTGGGCGGACGAATATGTGGGCGCTTCCTGCACAGGGCTTGGTGAGTATTTCGTTCTTGCCGGCGGCGCCCAGGATGTGGCGAGCCGCGTGCGCTATCAAGGCGCTACGCTCAACCAGGCGACAGCAGGATTGATCAAAGACGTCGCACGCCTTGGCGGCGACGGCGGCGTCATCGCCGTCAGCCGCGAAGGCGAAGTGGCTTTTGCCTGGAACTCCGACGGCATGAAACGCGCCGGCTTCGGGCCGGATCAAGACCTCTTTTCAGCGACTTTCTAGCCTCATGCCATACCCGCCTTTGCACCCCGGCGACGCCGTCGCCGCCAACCACGCCTTGCGTATCGTCAACGGCCTCCGAGAGCGCACATTGCCCAAGCCTGAATGGACCCATGGCGCGCATCTGGTCGCCGCCGTAATGCTGCTGGATGAAGCGGGATATGAGGGCGCGCTCGCCGTTATGCCCGACATGATCCGGCGCTATAACGAAGCGACCGGCGTCAATAATACGGATACGGAAGGCTATCATCACACCATCACGGTGTTTTATCTTTGCGTTGTCGATGAATTCTGCCGAGGGCTGCACATGGCGCCTCATGAACGCGCCACAGCGCTGCTCGCCTCGCCGCTGGCCGACCGCGCCTATCCACTGCAGTTTTATTCGAGGGAAGTGCTGTTTTCGGTCGAAGCCCGGCGTGGTTTCATCGCACCGGACCTAAATGCCTTTCCGGGCCAGCCGTAATCAGCCAACAGTACGGGCAATCTGCAGCTCAACTCGTTTCACTTCGCGCAAAACCCGATTTGATTCCATACGCAGCCAAAACCAGAGTTTCAAAAACCCGACCGCGACCATCAGCATGATTGCGCCCGCTCCCCAGCGCGCCGCATCCAGCGCTGCGTCGGCGGCAAAAAACCGCCATCCACAATAAACTGCAGCGAAGAAAAGGACGAACGTAATGACAGTTGCAAAAACCGCGATCCAGCGCATCTTGCCGTCATAAACGCTGAACCACTGAGCGAAAACATTCTGTTCGCCAAGGCTGTCATAGAGCGCCTTGTCTTCCGCGCTCAGCACTTCTTCTATCCTGCGATCAAGATCATCCATTGGATTTTCCTCCTTCCAGTGCAGCGCGCAATTTGCGCCGCGCATGCATCAGGCGAGTTTTCACGGTCCCCGCCGGAACCGACAGCGCGGCGGCGATCTCCGCGACGCTTAAATCCTGCAAATAAAAGAGGGCGATCGCCGCGCGCTGATCCGCTGACAGCGACGCCATGGCCCGACGTATCACCGGCGCGTCGGCGCTTTGTTCCATCTCTTCCGTAGACTGAACGCGGTCTTTGTTTTCATTTGCGACTGCGTCATTCAGCTTGCGCCCGCGTTGGACCTTGCGAATTGAATCCGCTGCGCGGCGCGTCACAATGCGAAACGCCCAGGCCGGAAACGCCGCCGCGTCATCGAGGGTTGCCAATCCTTTCACAATGTCGCCCCACGCATCCTGCACGACATCGCGCGCAAGTTCCGGTTCACCGGTGAGTCGCCACGCATGGGCCAAGAATTTCGGCTGCCAGCGCTCCGCAAGGCGTGAAAACGCCGTCCGGTCGCCAGCGCGCGCCGCGCTTGCAAGATATTCGTCGAATATGCGCTCGCGACTGCGATGCATGGTCTGAATGCTCCGCAAAACTTTTTCATACAAACAGTAAGTCGCCAGCGTGCGCAAAACGGTTCAAAAAAAGCGCGCCGACAAAAGCGCCACTAATTCAATAACTTGCGCAGCTAGGCGGATTTATCTGCCGGCGCCCCGTCTAAGACTTCATCAATAATATAGATCGGGCGCCGTTTCACTTCGGCGAACAGCCGGGCGATATATTCGCCGAGAATGCCGACTGAGATCATCTGAACACTGCCGAAAAACAGGATGAAAACCAGCAGCGACGCATAACCTGGAACATCGATGCCAAGGACGATTGTCCGTGTAGTAATAAACAGGGCGTACACAATCGACAAAACCGCAATGATACCGCCAAAATATGTCCACACCCGCAAGGGCGCTGTCGAGAAACTCGTAAATCCGTCAATGGCGAAATTCCAGAGTTTCCAGAAATTGAATTTTGTGTCGCCTGCAGCTCGCGCCGGGCGCGCATAAGGAACGCCGATTGCGCGGAAGCCAACCCAGGCGAAGAGTCCTTTCATAAAGCGCGAGCGTTCGGGCAACGCCTTCACGTGTTCTACAACGCGCCGGTCCATCAACCGGTAATCACCGGCGTTCTCAGGAATCTTTATGGCCGAGACTTTGTTGAACAGACGATAAAACCAGCTCGCCGTGGCTCGTTTCGCAGCCGTGTCTGTCTGTCGGTCTTCGCGCGCCGCATAAACGACGTCAAAACCGTCATTCCACTTGCGTACAAAATCTACAATCAGGTCCGGCGGATCCTGAAGGTCCACATCCATGACGATAACGGCGTCGCCCTTGGCGTGATCGACGCCGGCGGTAAGCGCCGCTTCCTTGCCGAAGTTGCGCGAAAGAATGATCACCCGCACATCGTCCCGGCGAGCGGCGATTTCCGTCAGTCGCGAACGGGTGTCGTCTCGGCTGCCATCGTCGATAAATACGATCTCGTGGTTGAAGTCTGCGTCGACGACGATCTTGTCGATGGCGTCAAGGAACAGCTCCACTGTTTCCGATTCGTTATAGCACGGTGCAACAATCGAGATCAGCGGCCGCGCGCCATTCTGGACGCGGGGGCTAATCGCCATCTTTGTCGGCTTTGGATGTTCGGTCACAGTTGGCCAACGCTTTCTGCCAGGCGCGAAGGACGCGCTTGTCGAGGCCTCCTGCCTACGCCCTCAAGCGTTAAAATTTTAGAAACGCTTAACCATGGTCGCCAGCGCCTGAAAAGCGAGGTTTCCCAGGGATTCGTCCGACTTAGACCACGAAACCGACGAGTTCCTTAACCTCGCTCACAACCTTGTCCGCTACTTCAGAGGCCCTTTCGGCGCCCCCTTGGAGCACGGATTTAAGGTAAGCGGGATCAGCCTCGAGCCGGTTCAGCTCCGCCCCGATGGGCGCGACTTTTTCAACCACGAGGTCAGCGAGCGCCGGTTTGAATACACCAAAACCCTGCCCGCCGAATTCGGCCAGGACGTCTGCATCGGATTTGCCCGACAGTGCGGCGTAAATCCCAACAAGATTGGCCGCCTCCGGTCGGTTCTCAAGACCCTTCATTTCCGAAGGCAAGGGTTCGGGATCGGTCTTCGCCTTTTTAATCTTCTTCGCAATCGCGTCGGCGTCGTCTTTCAAAAAGAGGCAGGCGTTCTCCGACGAATCTGATTTCGACATTTTCGCCGTTCCGTCGCGCAAGGACATGATGCGAGCGCCGGGACCCTTGATCAGCGGCTCGGGCAGCGGAAAGAAATTCTCCGCATTGAAGTCGTGATTGAATTTGCCTGCAATATCTCGGGAGAGTTCAAGATGCTGTTTCTGATCCTCGCCCACCGGCACATGGGTCGCCTTATAAACGAGAATGTCAGCGGCCTGCAGCACAGGATAGGTGTAAAGCCCGACGGAGGCGCGCTCTTTGTCCTTGCCCGCTTTGTCCTTGAACTGTGTCATGCGGTCGAGCCAGCCAAGACGCGCCACGCAATTGAAAATCCATGCAAGTTCCGCATGGGCGCGCACCGCCGACTGGTGAAAAATCGCCGCGATTTTTGGATCAACACCGGCCGCGAGATAGGAAGCGGCGATGTGATAGGTCTGATCGCGCAACTTTGCCGGATCCTGCCAGACCGTAATCGCATGCATGTCGACGACACAGAAAAAACAGTCATATTCATGCTGCAGTTCGACGAATTTCCGGATAGCGCCGAGATAGTTGCCGAGATGCATGCCTCCCGAGGGCTGAATGCCGGACAAAACGCGCATGGGACCTTCATAACCGGTCATAGGATTGGTCTTTCTGTCTTGCTGGTTCGCCGTCAGCCGGCGACAGTCTTGTAATCGGAGAGTTTCGCGGCGCCAAGCGCCAGGGCGATCACACCGTAAACACCGAGGCCCGCGACCGAGATGGCGATAACGGCAATCCAGGAGCGGCTGAACAGATATCCGGCAATTTGATCCGTATACGCCAGGGCGAGATAAAGGAATCCGCCGAGGACCGCGCTCGCCATGAGGATGCGCACAAGCCGGGCGCCGAGCCGTGCATTGGGGCGAAAGTGATCGAGGCGATGCAACCGATAGGCAAGCAGTACTACCTGAACCCAGGCGGCGAACGCTGTCGCGAAGGCGACGCTTAAAAATCCGAATATGGGAAACAGCGCCAGGGCCAACACCGTATTGATTGCGATGGAGATGAGCGCATAGTTCATCGGCGTTCTCGTATCTTCCCGCGCAAAGAAAGCGGGTGAAAAAATCTTGTGCCATACGAAAGCCGGCAGGCCGGCGCCGAAAATCGCAAGCGCCGCCCCGGTCATGGCGACGTCTTCGGCCGTGAACGCCGACTGTCGCCCGCCGAACAGCGACAATGCATCACTGGCAAGACCACGAAAGAGAGCATCGCAAATCGGCCCGCCCATGATCATGAAGGCGGCGGCGGCGGGAAAACACAATAGCGCCGAGATTTCGATGGCGCGATTAAGCGCGCTCGCGGCGCCCTGCTCGTCCCCTTCCTTGATGCGCCGCGACAGCATCGGCAGGAGCACGATGCCGAGCGCAATGCCGATCACCGCGAGCGGCAATTGGTAAAGCTGGTCGGCGTTCATCAACCAAGATACGGCGCCCGGTTGCTGACTGGCGATGTTGGTGCCGACAATGAGATTGATCTGCACGGCGCCGGCGGAAATGAAGCCCGGCGCGCCGAGAGCAAAAAGGCGCTTTAAATCGGGTGTCAGTTTCGGCAATCGCCATCTCAACAGAAATCCCTGCCGCCACGCGCCCCAGAGAAGAATGGCGAGTTGCGCCACGCCGCCGGCGAACACGGCCCAGGCGGCCGCCATGCCCGTTACTTCCGTTTCCGCGTCGGCATAGGCAAGGACGGCGATGATGAGACAGACATTCAGCGCCAGCGGCGCCCCGGCCGACGCCGCAAAACGGCCGAGCGAATTCAAAACGCCGCTCAACAAACCCACAAGCGACATCATCATCAGATAGGGAAACATGATGCGGGTGTAGAGCGTCGTCAGCGCGAATTTTTCCGGTTCGTCGCTGAAACCCGATGCGATGAGATAGACGAATGCAGGCGCGGCGATCTCAACCAGCGCCGTCAGCAGGGTGAGGATAAAAACCAGCCCCGAGAGCACGTCTTCGGCAAACCGCTTTGCAGCGACTTCGCCGCCGTCAACCTGCTTGCCCTGGAACATCGGAATAAAAGCGGCGTGAAAGGCGCCTTCAGCAAACAGGCGCCGGAACATGTTCGGCAAACGGAACGCCGCCCAGAATGCGTCAGCTACCGGATTGCCCCCGGCGCCAATGACCCCGGCAATTAATATCTGACGCACAAAACCGAGCACGCGGCTGAGCATGGTCATGCCGCTCACCGTCGCCATCGATTTTAATACGCCGCCGGTCATCGTCTCTGGTCCATAGCGCCGAAGCATGGCGCGAATGGGCCCGCATAAAGCGGTTTATGGGGCGGCGCCAGCATCAAGCGCGCCATAGAGCGCCTTCTCGATTTTCGCGAGCAGCCGTCTGTCGGTTATTTTCAGGCCCTCGGTATCGGTAAGATAAAACGCGTCGACCGCGCGCTCCCCATAGGTCGCCACATGGGCGGAGGCGATGGAAACGCCGAGATCGCCAAGGGCCGAGGCGATATCATAGAGAAGGCCCGGCCTATCGAGGCCCTCAGCCTCAAATACAACAGCGCCCGGAGAGGCCTCTTCTTCCATGCGGACGATCGGCTCTATGTCAAAGATGTGGCGCCGGTCGCCGAGACGGCGCTTAAGCTCAGGCCGCTTTTTCGGCGCCGCCCGGGCCGCCGAAAGCAATGTCTCGTGCAGACGGCGGGCCAATAAAGGATCATCCGCCGGCGTATCGTCAGCCGACTGCACTGCAAAAATATCAAAAGCACGGCCTTCGGCCGTGGTCATGGCCTGCACCGAACGCACGCTGAGACCAGCATTGGCGACAGCCCCGGCGATATCGGCGAGCAGGCCTGGACGGTCGTCTGCGTAGACAATGCATTCAAGGTCGCCGTCGCGGGGCGTTACGGTAACGGCGGCGTCAGCGCGATCTTCAGCCGCGGCGCGAGCAAGATAGGCAAAGCGAACGATGATGTCGGAATCAACACAACGCAGCATCTCGTCGGTCAGTTGCGCAAGAAAAGTTTCCTTATCGGTATCAGACCAATCGGAGAGGCGGGTCCGCGCCTCCTCGCGCGCTCGCGCCGCGCGCCGCAAGAGACGCGCCTGAAGCGCAGTGCGCCCTCCTTCGAACCAGGCTGTCGCCAGTTCGTAAAGCTCCGTAAGCTGACGGCGAATAACTTCATCCCAGGAATGATGGCCGACAACACGCAAATGACAGGTCGACAGCAATACCATCATATTGAGCCGCTCAATCGATCCGACCTGATCGGCAAACCGCGCGATGGTCTCCGCCTCGGTAAGATTGCGCCGTTCGGCGGTGCGCACCAGGAGAAGATGATTGGTTGCGCCCCATGCGGCGAACGCAGCCTCTTCCGCTGTAAGCCCGAGGCGGCGAGCTGTGCGCGTTATTCTTTTTTCAGCCGCCGCCGGCGAGCGATCTTTCACCGTCCATGCGGTCTCATGCAACAACAAGGCAAGCGTAAACACATAAGAGTTTGTCGCTGATTTGACGACACGCGTTGATATGGGGTGTTCGGCGGCGAGCTTGCCGGCGCGAATTTCCTGATAAACGGCGATGGCCCGTAAGAGCTGTTCATCGAGCGTATATTGCCGGTAAAGGCCATACTGGATGCGCCCGACAATATCGCCAATGGCGCGAATGTATTTGCTCAAAAGGCCCGTCTCGATCATCACGCGCAAGGTCCGCACCGGATTGACGCTGTCTTCAAGTATCCCCTTGAACAGGGCTGCAACGACCGGGTCGTTGCGTACATCCGATGTCGCGTCGGCAACATGCTCCGCAATCAGCGCCAGCGCGTCAGGGTGAAAATCGATCTTCGGGTGTTTTGAAAAGGCGCGAAAATAGCGAAAGAAATCCCGCGGCGTTTTGCGGGCGCGCGCCGCATTGTTGAAATCGAGACGCCCGCCGCGAATGCGAATGTTGGGTTTTCCCGGCGCCTCGTCCGATTGCAGTTTCTTCGGCAGGAACGCCGGCAGACGCGGCAGACGCTTGGTGCTTTCCTCTTCAAGGCGCGCGCAAAGAATTCGCGTCAGCCGCCCCGTTTCAACCGCCGTAACAAAATAATGGCGCATCAGGCGTTCTGTTGCCGACATAGTCTTTCGGTCGGCGTAGCCAAGACGCTCGGCAACCGCAGGCTGGACGTCAAATGTCAGCTGTTCGTCGGCCCGTCCGCGCAGATCGTGAAGATGGACGCGCACGGACCATAAAAACCGCTCGGTCTTTAGAAGCGCGCGCACATTATTCGGCCCCAGAATCTTGTCGATCTCTACGTTTTCGCCAATCGCGCCATCATAAACATATTTGTAAATCCAGCGGATTGTCTGAACATCACGCAGTCCGCCCTTGCCGTCCTTGATGTCCGGTTCGGCGAGGTACCGGGTCGAACCGGCAGCGGCCTGGCGCGCATCCTGTTCGGCAAGCTTCGCCGCGACAAACTGCGCCGCCGTTCGTTTCCGGAATTTGCGAAAATCATCGTCGAATTTTCGATAAAGCGCCTCAGCGCCGCAAATGAATTTGAGGTCAAGATATGCGGTGCGCCCGATAACATCGTCCTTGACGAATTGCATTGCGCTTTTCGGCGTGTGGACCCCGTGACCGACTTTGAGACCACAGTCCCATAGCGGATACAACATTGCATCGAGCAGCGGGCGCATCGCCGCCTCGTCTCCTGAATCATGAAGGAACAGAAGATCGACATCGGAAAAGGGCGCAAGTTCTCCGCGCCCAAAGCCGCCTACGGCGCAAACCGCAACGACTGCGTCGGGCGGCGTCGCGACGGCGAACAGGGCCTTAACGATGCTTTCCATCGACCGGGCGAGACGCGCCGCAATTCGATCGCCGCGATCGGAAAACTGCATGGCGTCAAGGCGCGCGGCGACGACAGCACGACGCATGGCGGCGCCGACCGCGCCGTGCTGGCGCCCGGCGCGTTCTTCGGTCATTGCCTGTACGAAATCTTCTTTGATAACCGCAAGGTCGAATCCGGTTCGTTCGCCAATACCCTTTGCCGACGCATTCATGGCGCGAGCCTATTCTTCATCGTCATCCGCCAGAGTTTTTAACCGATAGAGCGCATCAAGCGCATCGCGCGGCGTCAGCCCATCGGGATTGATGTCTTCAAGCGCATCGCGAAGCGGCGATGACTTGGTCTTTGTCGATTGCGGCGGCGGCGCGGCGGCGAAGAGCGGCAGGGCGCCAACGCCTGTCTGATCGTTGCGCGCTTCGAGCTCAGCCAGCAATACTTGCGCGCGAGCAACAACATCCGCCGGCAGACCGGCGAGTTTCGCAACCGCGACGCCATAGGAACGATCCGCAGCGCCGGCGCCGATTTCGTGCAGGAAGACGACATCGCCTTTCCATTCGCGCACTTTCATCGACATGTTGACTAGGCGCGGCAGGGTTTCGGAAAGCGCCGTTAACTCGTGATAGTGAGTGGCGAACAATCCTCGGCACCGCACTTTTTCATGCAGATGCTCCACCGCGGCCCAGGCAATCGACAGGCCGTCGAAAGTTGACGTGCCTCGTCCGATTTCATCGAGCACCACAAGGGAGCGCGTGCTCGCCTGATTGAGGATCGCTGCAGTCTCGACCATTTCGACCATGAATGTCGATCGCCCGCGGGCGAGATCATCCGCCGCGCCGACGCGAGAAAAAACACGATCAACGACGCCCATGTGAGCCCGCGCCGCCGGAACGTATGAGCCCGCCTGAGCGAGGATGGCGAGAAGCGCGTTCTGGCGCAGGAAGGTCGATTTGCCCGCCATATTAGGGCCCGTCACCAGCCACAGCCGCGCCGCATCATTATCAGCGAGGGCGCTGTCATTGGGAACGAACGCCGCCTCGCCCGCTGTTTTGAGCGCCTGTTCCACGACCGGGTGCCGCGCGGCGGAAATATCGAAAGCAAGCGAGTCATCAACGACAGGCCGCGCGTAATTCTCGTTCACAGCGAGTTCGGCGAGCCCCGCAGCGACGTCGATTTCGGCAATTGCGGCCGCCGCTGCAGCAATCGCATCGCTGCGCGCGGCGACAAGGGCGGTTAAGCGATCAAACAGTTCGAGCTCCCGCGCCAAAGCCTCGTCCCGGGCGCGGGAAATTTTCGCGTCAAGCTCTGCGAGTTCGCCGGTGGTGAACCGCACGGCGCTCGCCAGCGTCTGTCGATGGATGAAAGTCTCGCCGTGTGGCGGCGCCATCAGCGCATCGCCGCGGGAGGCTGGAACCTCGACGAAAAACCCAAGCACATTGTTGTGCTTGATTTTCACCGCCTTGATATCAGTCTGCTCGCGATAGGTCGCTTCGAGCCCGGCAATGACGCGCCGGGATTCATCGCGCAGCGAAACAACGGCGTCGAGGCCGGGATCGTACCCCTTTTCAATGAAACCGCCATCACGAGCGAGCAAGGGCGGCGTTTCTTTGAGCGCAGCGTTCAGCTCACTGATTATCTCGGAGAACCCTGCGCCCTCTGCATCTTCAAGCGCAATGCGCGCAGCGGCAATGTATCTCGGCGGGTCAAGCCGTCCGCCGCCCATCGCCGCAGCGAGATCGCGCGCGGCGGTCAGCCCGTCTTTTATGCTCAAGAGATCTCGCGGCCCGCCGCGCCCGAGGGCAAGGCGCGACTGGGCGCGCGCCATGTCAGGCGCGACCTTCAAGATATCGCGTCCCAGTGCGCGCAACTGATTGTCGCCTTCGAAATACTGAACAGCGTCGAAGCGAGCGTTGACAGCCTTTGCGTCGGTCAGCGGCGCCGTGATGCGGGCGGCAAGAAGGCGGGCGCCGGGACCGGTGACCGTGCGATCTACAGCCCAAAGCAGCGATCCTTTGCGCCCGCCGCTTTGGGTCCTGGTTATTTCAAGCGACGCATGGGTCGCCGCGTCGATCGTCATGGCGGTCCGGTCATCGACCTTGCGCGGCGGGCGCAAGGAAGGTGCGCGACCGGCTTGCGTCAGCTCAACATAACTCAACAGTGCCCCAAGCGCGGCGCATTCGGCGCGGTCAAAATCGCCAAAAGCATCGAGCGAGGCGACATCGTACGCGTGGAGCAAACGCCGGCGGCCAGCAGCTGAATCAAAATGTTCCGGCGCCAGCGGCGTCGTCGCGTGATCAACGCCAGCGAGCGCTGATCTCCATGCATCCGCATCATCGAGCGGCGGCGCAACCAGTTCTTTCGGTGCGACGCTTGCGAGCACCGAGGCAATCTCATTGACGACGACCGGGCGCACATAGACGTCGCCGATGGACAGATCGACCCAGGCAAGCGCAGCATCCTCGCCGCCGCGCAAAAGCGACAACGCCGCAAGGAAATTGCTGCTGCGCGCATCAAGGAGAGCGTCTTCAACAATCGTCCCAGGCGTAACTGTGCGCACGATTTCCCGGCGCACCACCGCTTTTGAGCCCCGTTTCTTGGCCTCCGCCGGGTCTTCCATCTGTTCGCAGATCGCGACCTTGAAGCCGGCGCGAATGAGTTTGGCGAGATAGGACTCATAGGCGTGGAACGGCACGCCGCACATGGGTATGTCATCACCGCCATGCTGACCGCGTTTTGTCAGCGTGATATCGAGCGCCTGAGCCGCCTTGATCGCATCGTCAAAAAACAACTCGTAAAAGTCGCCCATACGATAAAACAAAAGCGCGTCGCCGGACTGCTCCTTAATGGCGAAATACTGCGCCATCATCGGCGTCGGCGCCGATGATTTCGACCCATCTTTCGTTGATTTCGCCTGCGGCTCTGTCATCTCGTTTTCTTTTCATCGGCGCGAACGGCCGCGTCAATTGCAGCCGATCTGCAAAATGTAATAATTGCAAGTTGACCGCCGGACTTTTCGCGCGAAGATCAAACTGTAGCGACGATTCGAGTTTATGCCGAGCGACGACGTCAAACGAACTGAAATCAATATTGGCGGGCGCGCCGCGCCATTGATTGCCCGCGTCAATCGCCGCGCCAAGCGGTTGATATTGAAAGTCGATCCGACGGCTGGGGAAATTCTGGTGACGGCGCCGTCAAAACGCGCCCTGCCCGAAGCCATCGCCTTCGCCCGCTCGAGCGCCGGCTGGATTGCGGCCCAGCTTGATGATTCGCTCCTGGCGCGCCCCTTTGAGCCCGGCGGGCAAGCGCTGTTCCGGGGCGTCGCTCACCTTATCGTTCACGATCAACAATCACGCCGGCCAGTAGAGATTAGGGAGGAACCGCCGCGCCTCATTGTCGGCGGGGACGGCGTTCATCTAAATCGCCGCATTGTCGACTGGATGAAACGGGAAGCCCGCAAGAACCTGGCGGATGCGGTGGCGCGCTATTGCGCTGAGCTGGACGTCAAACGCCGTTCCATTTCAATTCGCGATCCCAGTTCGCGCTGGGGCTCGTGCAGCTCCGACGGGCGATTATCCTTTTCATGGCGCCTCATCATGGCGCCGCCCTGGGTCCTCGATTACGTCGCCGCCCATGAATGCGTGCACCTGATCCATATGCATCACGGGCCAGCATTCTGGCGCCAGGTGAAAGCGCTCGGCGTAAACGCGCGCGCGGCGGAAGACTGGTTTGATACGCATGGCGCTAGGCTCTTCGCCTATGGCGGAGCGCCCTGGCGCGCTGCAGCTTGAGTTAGAGCGTTGCCTGCATCGGCGCCACATAACGCGGCGGCAGGCTGCGCAGCATGATTTCACGCCAGATTTCCGCGGGCGCGCCGCCGCCGGTCACCTTCTTCATGGGTTTGTTGTCGTCGCGGCCGACCCAGACCACGCCGACAAGCCCCCCGGCATGGCCCGCGAACCAGGCGTCGCGATAGTTTTGAGAGGTGCCAGTCTTGCCCGCAACGCGATAGCCCGGCACGGCCGCTTCTTTACCGGTCCCCCATTCAACCACGCCTTCAAGCATCATATTGACCGAATTGATTGCGGCAGCGCTTGCCGCAACGGCGTCGAACCCTTCATTGCGGTTGTAAATGACGGCGCCATCGCCGGTTTCGATGCGCGTAATGACAAATGGCGCGACGCGATAGCCGCCATTGGCGAACGGCGCATAGGCGCCCGCGAGCCCCAAGGGCGTAATCGCGTCGACGCCGAGGCCGAGCGCCGGTCCCGCAGATAACGACGCAGGCCAGCCGGCGTTGCGCGCGGCGCGCCGGACCGCGGCGCGCCCGACATATTCCTGCACCCTGAGTGTTGCTGCATTAAGCGAAAGCGCCAGCGCCGAGGCGTGGGAAACCTCGCCATAGTACTTCGAATTATAGTTGTCCGGCGCCCACGCGCCGATCCTAAGGGGAGAATCGTCAACGCGCGTTAGCGGGGCAGCGCCATATTCCGCTGCGGCGAGGTAGACAAAAGGCTTGAATGCCGATCCCGGCTGTCGGCGCGCCTGGGTTGCACGGTTAAATTGACTGGCGGCGTAATCGCGCCCGCCGACCATGGCGCGCACCGCGCCTTCAGACCCCAGAATTACCGCCGCCCCTTGCGTCCCGTCGATGGTTTCTCCGGCGCGCGCAAACCCGGCGGCAAAGCCGGTTTCCATCGCCGTTTGCAGACGCCGGTCGAAGGTTGTGTGCACCACCAGATCGGCGTCGATGGCGCCTGTCACCGCGCGGGCTTCTGACAGAATGTAATCTATGAAATAGGGCGCCGCGCTAAACTGATCGCCCGATAGCAGTATCGGTTGATCGATCACGGCCGCCGCATCGCCGGGAGACAAAAACCCGGCTTTGACCATTTGCTCGATCACACGGCGCCCGCGTTTGCCGGCGTCAACTGGATTGTTGGTCGGCGCTAGACGCGAGGGCGCTTTCAGCAGCCCAGCAAGAACCGCGGCCTCGCCAAGGGTCAGTCGCCGCGCCGGCTTGCCGAAATAGCGATAGCTCGCAGCGTCTATGCCATAGGCCCCAGCGCCGAAATAAACGCGATTGAGATACAGCGTCAGGATTTCGTCTTTTGTGAATTTGTGTTCGAGCCAGAAGGCGAGCATCAACTCCTGAACCTTACGTTTGAGCGTTCGGTCCGGGCTCAAGAAAACATTCTTTGCAAGTTGTTGGGTGAGGGTCGAGCCGCCCTGCACAATGTCGCCCTGGCGAATGTTGGCGAGAGCGGCGCGCGCAACGGAAATCGGGTTGACGCCGAAGTGATGGTAGAAATTTCGATCTTCAACCGCGAGAATGGCGTGAGGCACATGATCCGGCAGTTCGGCCAAACGCACCGGTGCGCCAACGCTCGCGCCATTCAACGTGAGCGGCGACCCGTCAGACGCCAGCAACGTAATCTTCGGCCCGCCGGCGTTGCGCCAAAGCGTGCTGGTGTCGGGAAGATCGCGGGCGACGAATGCGAAGAGCGCCGCCGCCCCGATCAGCGCCATCAGGCAAAAAACGCCCGCATCGGCAATATTACGCAGAAAACGCGCACCGCCCTTGCTGCGGCGGCGAGTTGATTTCCTGGCCCTTTTTCGCGTGGAGCGGGCAGATCGCGAACGCACTGCGGAAGTTCGTCCGGACCTTCGCCCCGGCCGCTTCCTCGCTGAAGTTTTTCGTCGTCGCGGACGTCTTGCCATAATCGCTAGATCGTCTCGCCAAGGTTAACAGGCCGTTAACCTTTTATCACAGACGTAGTATGCAAGCGCCGCGGATACGCCTACTCTGGTCGAAAACAACCAATGATAACAATTATCGGGGCGGAAGAGTGACAGCGACCATAGAGCGCGACCGGGAAGTCAGGCCGTTCGACGACCAAAAAACCACAGCTATCATCGAAGCGGCTCGCGAGGCGTTTCTGGTGCGAGGCTTTGACGGCGCCAGCATGGATCAGATCGCATTGTCCGCCGGCGTTTCCAAACGCACGGTCTATAACCGCTTCCGCTCGAAAGAAGAGCTCTTTGGCGCAGCAATCGAAGACAGCTGCCGCAAGTTCCTGCCGGTGGACACCAGCGACATCGAAGCCAGTCTGCCGCCGCGAGAACTCATCCTGGCGCTTAGCCGCCAGTTTGTTGCAGGCGCCCTCACGCCCGAAGCTTTGTCGCTGCGCCGCATCGCCGCCTTTGAGGCTGGACGCACGCCCGCAATCGGTCGGAATTACATTGAGCATGGTCCGAAGTTTTTGGTCGAGCAATGCACGCCGATCCTGAATCGAATCGTCGCCAAGGGCGCGCTTCAAATCAAAGATCCAGAAGCAGCGATCTGGCGCCTTGGCGCGCTCATTAGCGAGCCATTGCATACGCAAATGCTGCTTGGCGATACGCCGGCCGATCTTGACGCCGCCATCGATGAGCAGGTGACGTTCGGAGTGGATGCGTTCTTTCTGATTTACGGCGCTCGCTAACGGGATCGTTCGCGCGCCACGCCTTTTCATCGCATCAAACAAAAAAAACCGGCGCAGCAAAACTGCGCCGGTAATTTTTCTGGAAGAAGCGGTCTGCTTATTCGAAGCTGATGACCACTTCCGAACGCCGGTTGAGCGGCTCGCGAACACCGTCCGCCGTCGCCTTGGCGAGATTGGTTTCGCCATACGCTTCGGTGCGGATGCGGTCAGCCGGCACGCCGTTGGCGACGAGCGCTTCGCGTACGACGCGCGCGCGACGTTCCGACAGCGCCTGGTTGTAAGCCGATGAACCGGATGTGTCCGTGTTGCCGGAAACGACAACAGTGTCGATGTCATTCTGCAACGCCCGCGACGCGGCTTCTTGAATAAGCGTTGAAGCTTGCGGCGTCAGGTTTGATTTGTCGTAGTCGAAGTAGACCGTAAAGCCGATCGGCTCGAGATCAGCCGACTGCTCTTCAACAATCTGCGGCGGGCATTCCGCCGTGATCGGAACAGAAGAACCATCCCAGCAATCTTTGTACTGAACCGGCGGCGGTGTCGGCGCGCCAAAGTCCCAACGCAGGCCCGCGAACAGATTGTGCGAGGCGGCGGCGGCTTTGATGACGCCCGGGCTGCCGTTCACAGTGGCGCCGCTATAGGTGTTACCGAGCATGCCAAAATAACGATAGGAAAGATCCAACGTCAGTTGTTCGGCAAGACCAACCGCGACACCTGCAATGCCCTGATAGGCGAAGTTGTAATCAAACGAACCATAGGAAATCGAAAGGCCGGACGCCGCGTTGACGCCGGCGATCGAATGATTGACGCGCGCTATGCCGGCGCCACCGCCGATATACGGCGTCACGCCGCCAAACGTGTCGTTGAAATCATAAAGCCCATTGAGCATGAGCGCATGGATTTTTGTGTCGCCGGCAATCGATCCCGAAATAATGCCGGAAAATCCCGGGTACGGATCAATCTGATCTATGTCGGCGCTACGATATGAATACTCGAGTTCGGCGCGAAAATTATTATCGAACTTTTTGCCGAGGGCGGCATAGATGCCGATACCGCTATCGTAGTCCGAATCGGTGTCGAAAACTGTCGCTGACGGGGGAACAACGCTGTCATTGCTAACGTCGTTCTCATGGCCGAAATAGCTCAAGCCAGCGCCAATAGCGCCATAAAGCCCGTCTCCCGCAAACGCAGCCGGCGAAATGGCAAGCGTCGCAGCCGCCGTCAGCAAAGTCGTTCTCAATTTCATGTTCCCCTCCTCAAGGTGGATTCAAACTGCTGCGCCGACGCCCGCGCCGGCCTTCGAAACCTGTAACCGGGTCGTACCCAGTTTAGGGTCCGGAATATAGATGGTTAATCGCGAAATTCACCCGGTCCCGCCAAATCGCTGTGAGAATGTTGCATCAACGCATCGCCGCCGGCAAGACTTCGTTAACAGCTCTTTCCAGAATTTTAATCCTTGCCGCCGATGCACGAGCAAAAGATGCGCATTTCGGCCATTTTCGCCCTCTTCGCAGCTTCAGGACCGGCCTAAACACCCGAAAATCGTCGGATTTTGCAAATTTCGGCGCCGCTGCCGCACCGTTGTTGGAAAGGTATCGCGGGGCCTGGCCAGAGAGTGATTCGGTGATCGCTGGCCCCTGGATACCGGTTTCCCCAGCGCGAACGAGCATCCGACCGCAATACACGTAATCGTTGCACTATAGGCGGGCGCACTTGCCGCGCCCGCCGCCCGCTCGCGGAATTATTCGGCCGGGCTTCGCTTCGGCGGATGGACGCCAGGGCCCATCGGTTCGCCGATTTCGCCCTCGCCCGCTAACGGATGCTCGTCCTTCAGCGTCTTCAAATGCATCAGATAGTTGATGAGTGGCGAGATCACGATCAGGCCAACGCCGACGGCAATCGCCAGCCAACCAACATTTGAATAAACGGTAAGGACAACATTTTCCCCTTCTGCGCCCTCGGCTGCGGTCGCTTGCGCGATGAGGCCCGCCGCAAAATTGCCCGCGCCGGACGCCAGGAACCAAGCTCCCATAATCAGCCCGACCATTCTCGACGTCGATAGCCGCGTCATCGCAGAAAGTCCCACCGGGGAAAGACACAGCTCACCGGTCGTATGCAGGAGATAAATCAGGAAAATGAACATCACCGGCGTTAATCCAGCGCCGAGGCTCGCTCCCCAGACGAGGACGAGAAAGCCGAGCCCAAGTTGCATGACGCCAAGACCAAACTTCTGCGGCGCCGATGGCTCCATCCCTCGTTTGCCCAGCCATATCCATGCTGCGGCGAATACAGGGCCAAGGAAGATAATGTACATGGCGTTGAGCGACTGGAAGACCGATGCCGGTACTTCCTGGCCGAACAATGTACGATCGACCTGCTCATCGGTATAGATATTAAGCGACGATCCGGCCTGTTCGAACAGCGCCCAGAACAAAACCTGCACTGTGATCAGGAACAACGCAGCAAATATTCGGTCGCGTGCGTGAGGCTCCAGGGTCAGGACGCTGCGGCCAAGAATGTAGGCGTATGTCACCGCCATCGACGCATAAAGAAGAATGCCGACTGTGCCCTGATCGCGCACGACGTACCAAACAAACGCCGTCATCAGCACAATACCGATATAGATCAGCCACTCGGTCGAGAGTCCGGCAATACGTTTGGCTTTCAGAAGCTTTAGATCCGGAGATTCTCCCGCGCCTTTCAGAAGAGGCTTACCGAGAACAAATACGATCAGCCCCAGCAACATGCCGATCCCCGCAAGACCGAAACCATATTTCCAGCCGAAGGTCTCGCCGAGATAACCGGCGTACAGAGCGCCGAAGAACGATCCCGCATTGATGCCGACGTAAAAGAACGTAAAGGCGCTGTCTCGACGCTTGTCTGTTTTTGAATAAAGCTCGCCGACGATGGCGGAAATATTCGCTTTCAGGAAACCGACGCCCATGATGATCAGTGCAAGCGCCAGGTAGAACGTATTTAATATGATCGGGCTCGGATCTTCGCCTGCGGCGACTGGCTCTCCCTCGACCGCCATCAAACCATGCCCGGCGACCAGAAGGACTGCGCCGATCGTTACCGCCCGGCGCTGACCGAGATAGCGGTCGGCCAGTGCGCCGCCAATCACGGGCATAATGTAAACAAGCGTCGTATAGGCGCCATAAAGGCCGTAGGCTGCTTGCTGGTCGAACAGAAAGTGCTTCGTCAGGTAAAAGACAAGCAGCGCCCGCATGCCGTAGTAGGAAAAACGCTCCCACATCTCGGCGAAGAAGAGGATGTAAAGTCCTTTCGGCTGGTGACGCATAAGAAATAGCGCAACGGCCAAACCGACTGCACCGATTGCGGTCAGAATTAGAATGAATGTCATGAAATCTGTTCCCTGCTCGGCGCCGCGTTGCGCGCCCACCCTGTTCACCCACGCCGTCCCTGCCGAGCCCCCAAACAGGCCCGCCGACGCTCGAATTGGCGGGCATGTAAGCCGGAAACGCTCGCAAAATCCAGACTTTAGGAGCGCGGCTGAGCGACCTCGGTCAGGAAATCGGCTTTATGAGGCGAAATCGTGGCGGAATAAGCCGGACCCAACGATCACTTTTTTGTTGCATCGCCCCGGAAGAACAGCGCCCTTGCCAAGCCGACCACGCTGATCATGAGCCAGAAAAACTCGATCACGAAACTCGCGGCGTTGAAGGTGTGATAGAGAGAAAACAGGATGAACAATGCGCCGAGCCCGTTAAGGGCCGGATAGAGCGGCCGTGTTACATCCATGCGGCCGATTTGCGAAAGGAAATATGTGCCGACGACAAAACTGACGCCGACAAGCCCGACCACATCTGCACCCGTTAGCTTCATCCCGCCTCTCTAATGGATTTTGCCGCACTGTCGAGACCCGCGCGAGAGCAGGCTTCGCCCGTGCGAAAGGCGCGGAGATTGTGAAACGGCCTTTTACCGACGCCGGGGCTTGTCGCCCATCAGGAAACGAGGCCCGACACCTAGTTTCTGCGCCTCGTCGTCCGGATTGTAGAGCCCGCAGGTTTTGAGCGAGAGGCAGCCACAGCCGATGCACGTTGTAAGGCGCGACCGTAAATTGGTCAGAGTCCCAATGCGTTCATCGATGGCGGCGCGGAAGCGGCTGCTGATTTTTTCCCAATCCTTTTTCGTCGGGGTGCGCCCATTGGGAAGGCCCGCAAGACAGTCGCCGATCTCGGCAAGTGAAAAGCCGAGACGCTGCGCGATCAGAATGAACGACACACGGCGAATGTCGGAGCGCAGGAATAGCCGATTACCGCCGGCGGCTCGGCGCGCCTTGAGCAGTCCTTTTTCTTCATAAAACCGGATCGCCGAAACGGCTGCGCCCGTGCGCTGGGCCACTTCGCCGATCGCAATCCATTGTCCCGCCGCCATTTTTATCCTTCAAAAATTTTTCAATTTTTTGCTTGATCTCAAGTTAACTTGAGATCGTAGACTGGCGCAACCTTAAAACAACAGAAGAAAAAAAGGAGAAACCCGATGTCCCATTCAACTATGATCGAGGCAATTGCGAGCAATCCAGAAACAACGGCGCGACGGGCCGATGATGGCTATTTCGGCTGGACCGACCGTTATGGCGTGCGTCCCTCGTTCTTTCCTGAACGTGACGGTCGCCAACGCAATAGTCGCCCCTATTTCATCGGCAACTACTAAGAGGATCGCTCAGATGACGCCGCTGCTTGAACATGTAAATCTAACGGTCAGCAATTCCGAGCGCACCGCCAAGCAATTGTGTGCATTGTTCGACTGGAAGGTCCGCTGGCATGGCACGGCCGCCGACGGTGGCTACACCTACCATGTGGGTACGGATGATTTTTACCTTGCCCTTTATGCGCCAAAACGAACGGAAGGCGCCCAGCCGGACGGTTTTGCCATGGTCGGCCGGCTAAATCACGTGGGCGTCGTGGTCGACGATCTCGACGCAGCCGAAAAACGAATTGTCAGTGCAGGATTTAAACCCCATGGGCATCAGGATTATGAACCTGGGCGGCGGTTTTACTTCTATGACGAAGACAGTATTGAATATGAAGTTGTCAGCTACGCCTGACCGCCGAAAATCATCGCCCAGGCGCTCGTCATCAGCCAACCGGTGCCGCCAACAAAGGCGAGCGCAATCAGCATAACGAGGCCGTCACGGGCGACAATGGCGAGCCCGAAGGCTGCAATCGCAGCAGCAGGCACGGCAACGCCAAAGGGAATGAACTCAAGCGGGATCATGGCAAGCGACAGGAGAATGATCGCAGCGGCGGCGAAGACACGCATGGGCCGCGATACAATCCACGCCATGCGCGCATCGACGAAGCGGTCGATGAAACGAAGAATGGGGCGCGCGCGACGACGCGCGTCCCTGGCCTTTTTTTCCGATATTGCAAGCCGCCGAAAGCGCGACGGCATCCATGGATGATGCATGCCAACGACAAACTGCACGGCAAGAATGATCATCACGAAGCCCAAGACGATCGGAACGCCAGGCACAGCGCCAATGGGCA
Organism: Hyphococcus sp.; assembly: GCA_965267325.1. Taxonomy (GTDB): domain Bacteria; phylum Pseudomonadota; class Alphaproteobacteria; order Caulobacterales; family Parvularculaceae; genus Hyphococcus. Next base: position 2,132,997 of record OZ253943.1, read on the forward strand.
GCATAATGATCAGCCCAAAGACAAAAAACAGAGGTCCGTAGGAGCGATCACCAAGGTCGTCGAGTACATCGCCGAGGGTCAGCTCGCCGCCTTTGGCGTCGGCGACCATGTCATCGACAATATCCGACAAAGGGGTTTTCGATGGCGCCAAGGTCATGTCAGCTGTCCATCAGCGCCGTTGACTCACGCCTGCATGGCCCAGCCTTCAACGTCCATGGCCGCCTGACGCACGGCCTCAGAACGCGTCGGATGCGCGTGACAGGTGCGGGCAATGTCTTCTGATGCGCCGCCAAACTCCATCACGGAAACCGCTTCGGCGATCAGTTCGCCCGCCTCACGCCCGATAATGTGACAGCCGAGCAGACGGTCAGTTTCCGCATCCGCCAGAATTTTCACAAAGCCATCGGTCTCATGATTGGTCTTGGCGCGGGAATTCGCCATGAACGGGAATTTTCCGACTTTGTATTGAACGCCCGCCTCTTTCAGTTGCTCTTCGGTTTTTCCGACGGTCGCCACTTCCGGATAGGTGTAAACGACACCGGGCACGGTGTCGTAGTTCACGTGTCCAGCTTTGCCCGCAATCAGTTCGATGCAGGCTACGCCGTCGTCCTCGGCCTTATGGGCAAGCATCGGCCCGTGGATGCAGTCGCCAAGCGCCCATACGCCGTCTACGGATGTTTTGAAGTGATCGGTCTCGATAATGCCGCGCTGATCCGTTTTTACGCCGATATTTTCGAGACCGAGCCCCGCCGTATGCGGGCGGCGACCAATACAAACAAGAACCGCGTCGCAATCGATGGTTTCAACATCACCGCCCGCCGCCGGTTCAACGGCAAGCTTGATCTTGGTTTTGAGCTTTTCCGCCCCCGTTACTTTTGACGACAGTTTAAACGCGACGCCCTGTTTTTTGAGGATGCGCTGAAACTGCTTGCAGACCTCGCCGTCCATGCCAGGCAGGATACGGTCGAGAAATTCAACCACGGTCACTTCCGCTCCAAGCCGGCGCCATACAGAGCCAAGCTCGAGGCCGATAACGCCGCCGCCAATCACAACAAGGTGTTTGGGCACGGAAGAAAGCGACAATGCGCCGGTAGAGGAAACAATCCGTTCCTCGTCGATCTCAACGCCCGGGAGCGGCGTCACTTCGGAACCCGTAGCGATGACAATGTTTTTTGTTTCAAGAGTCTGATCGCCGACCTTGACCTTGCCCGGCGCGATGATCTCGCCGGCGCCGAGGACGACATCGACCTTGTTCTTTTTCATCAGAAACTCAACGCCTTTGGTCAGCCCGTCGACTGCATCGTCTTTCTGTTTCAGCATCTGATCTAGATTGAGCGTCAGTTTTCCGACGCCGATGCCAAGCCCATCGAAATTCTTCGCTGCCGCCTCATATAGTTCCGATGCATGAAGCAGGGCCTTTGACGGTATGCAGCCAACATTCAAACATGTGCCGCCGAGTTTTTTTGAGTCCCGTTTTTCGATGATCGCCGTTTTGAGGCCAAGCTGACCGGCGCGGATCGCAGCGTTGTAACCGCCCGGTCCGGCGCCGATAATGACGACGTCGTAGGAGTCTGCCATGAAGTGTCTCGCAAGATTAGAGTATTGAGGGCGTCCGAGGAGTTAGGCGCGCCGGCCTACGCCGTCAACCGCGCGTCTTGACCAAAGCGTTCGCTGCCAACGCGCCCACAAGGATTGCGACAACCGCGCCGCCAATCATCCAGGCGGGATGCGGGATCTGGATCAGCGTCATCCCCGTAAAAATAGCAAATATCCCGGCGACGCCCCAGACGGCAGGGGCGCTTTTGGCAATCATTTTGGCGACGGCGCCGCCGGCGAAAACGCCGAGCGTCCATGCAACCAGCACCGCGATCTTCGCGCCAATCGGAATCTCGTGCATGATGGCTTTCAGCGCTTCTGGGTCTTTGAGGTCCGTGCCTTCCGGCGGCGGGAACATCATGTGCCCCGCACCTTCGACGATCATCACGACAATCACGCCGGCAACTGTTCCAGCAATCACGCCAAGGACTAAGCGCAGCATATTTCGCCTCCAAGTTCCCACACACACAGCCCATGTCATCGCGCCGGGCCGCATGCCTTAGATCGAAAAAATGCACTATAGGACGATTGCGCGTTCAATGGCCAGCGCCCCAAAGACCCAAGGGCTTGCAGCGGCGCGCGCCATGATCTTTAAATCCGCGCCATGACTATTCTCGTTACAGGAAGCGCCGGCCATCTCGGCGAAGCGCTGATGCGCAGCCTTCGCGCAGAGGGGCGCGTTTGCCGCGGCATTGACGTTCTTGAGAGCGACTTTACCGACGCGGTGGGCTCCATCGTCAGTAACGAATTTGTCCGTGAAGCAATGAATGGCGTCGAGACCGTGATGCATGCGGCGACGCTGCACAAACCCCATGTTGGGACGCACTCACGCCAGGATTTTGTCGACGTCAACGTAACGGGCACGCAAAACCTGCTTGCGGCAGCGGTATCCGCCGGCGTGAAGGAATTCGTTTTCACAAGCACCACCAGCGCATTCGGGCGCGCGTTGACGCCGCCTGCGGGCGCCCCAGCCGCATGGATCGATGAAAGCGTCGCCGGGCCGCAAAAAAACATATATGGCGTTACAAAAATTGCGGCGGAAAATCTATGCGAACTTGCTGCGACGAAAGACGGTCTGCCTGTCGTCATCCTGCGCACGTCCCGTTTTTTTCCTGAAGAAGACGACAACAATAATGTCCGCGCCGAATTCTCTTCGGACAACGCCAAGCTCAACGAGTTCCTGCATCGTCGCGCCGACATCGAAGACATCGTCTCGGCCCATATTGCAGCAGTGGAGAAGGCGCCGACACTGGGCTTTGCCCGCTACATCATCTCGGCGACGTCGCCTTTTACCCGAGATGACCTTGCATTGCTGCGGGCGGATGCAGCCGCCGCGCTGCGGCGCCATATCGATTTCGACGATGTTTACGAACAGCTCGGCTGGCGCATGTTTCCATCAATCGACCGGGTATATGCGAACGATAAGGCTCGCGCCGAACTCGGCTGGCGCCCCATACATGATTTCCGCTCGATGTTGGCGCGCGTCGCCGCCGGCGGACCGCCGGCGAGCGAATTGGCGCAGACCATCGGCAAAAAGGGATATCACGCCGAAACCTTTGCGGAAGGTCCCTATCCGGTCGATTAGAGATCCAGCAGCAGCCGTTGCGGATCTTCGAGATTTTCCTTCACCCGCACCAGGAATGTCACGGCGCCTTTGCCGTCGACAATGCGATGATCGTAGGAAAGCGCGAGATACATCATCGGGCGAATGACAATTTCATCGCCCATAACAACGGCGCGCTTTTCGATCCGATGCATGCCGAGAATACCAGATTGCGGCTGATTGAGGATCGGCGTCGACAGCATTGAACCGTAAATGCCGCCGTTGGAGATTGTGAAGGTGCCGCCCTGCATCTCTTCCAGCTTGAGATCGCCTGCGCGCGCGCGGCGGCCAAGCTCGGCTATTTCCAATTCGATCTCCGCCATCGACTTCATGTCGGCGTCGCGCACCACCGGAACGACGAGACCCTTGTCCGAGCCGACGGCGACGCCGACATCGTAATGGTTCTTATAGATGATGTCGGTTCCGTCGATTTCGGCGTTAACGTCAGGGATTTCTTTGAGCGCATGGACGCATGCCTTGACGAAAAACGACATGAATCCGAGTTTGATCCCATGCTTTTTCTCAAATAGTTCTTTGTACTGACCACGCAACTCCATCACCGCCGTCATATCGACGTCGTTGAAGGTGGTAAGCATTGCGGCGGTGTCCTGGGCCTCTTTCAGGCGGCGCGCAATTGTCTGACGCAGGCGGGACATCTTCACCCGCTCTTCGCGCGGGCCGAGATCGCGCGGCGCAGAGGGCGTTACTGGGCGCGCCGTTCCTTTTTCCGCGCGCAAAGCATCGCCCTTAGTGACGCGGCCGTCCTTGCCGGTCCCTTCAATAAGCGACGCATCAAGCCCTCGCTCGGCGACGACGCGGCGCGGCGCCGGGGACAGGTCGGATGCGGAAGATTTTGCAGCGGTGGGCGCAGGATCGGCAGGCGCGGCGCCGTTGCCGCTGTCGGGTGTTGGGGCGGCCGATGCGGCGGCGCCAGTTTCGATGACCGCAAGCAGCGCGCCCACTTCAACCGTGTCGCCCTCGGCCGCCTTGATCGACTTGATGACGCCAGCGGCGGGGGCGGGAACGTCCATCGCCGCCTTGTCTGTTTCGAGACTGACAATCGGCTCATCGGCGGCAACAGCGTCGCCTTCTTTCTTAAGCCATTCGCCGATATCGGCTTCGGTCACAGACTCGCCGGACGCGGGCACGCGCACTTCGATTTCTTCGCCGCCGCCGGAAGGCGCCGGCGCAGTCGCGCTTGCCGCCTGTTCTTTCTTCGCCGCCCCATTTGATTTTGCCGCCCCTGCGCCGATTGACCCAAGCAACGCGCCGACCTCGACCGTGTCGCCTTCCTGCGCCGCGATTGACGCGAGAACGCCCGCGTCCGGCGCCGGGACCTCGACCGAGACCTTGTCTGTTTCAAGTTCAACCAGCGGCTCGTCGACGCTGACGGCCTCGCCTTCCTGCTTCATCCATCGCGCGATGGTTGCTTCTGTCACGCTTTCGCCGAGGGCGGGGACGCGGATTTCCGTGGTCATAGTATTCCTTCGCTTCGCTCAGGAGGGATTGCAGGCCGGGGATTAGACGCAAGGCATGACTTTTCTAATCTCTAGAGCCTGACACCTGGTCCCTACCTTTTATCCCAATGCTTCTTCCAGCAATTCATCCAGTTCGGCCTTGTGCCGGCTCATCAACCCGGTCGCAGGGGACGCCGCCGCATGTCGTCCAGCATAACGGGCGCGCTTATGTTTGGCGCCAATCTGATCGAGGGTCCATTCAATATTGGGCTCCATGAAGAACCATGCGCCCATATTTTTCGGCTCTTCCTGACACCAGACCATTTCCGCATTTTTGAACCGCTGCAATTCCTTGATGAGGGAATGGGCCGGGAACGGATAAAACTGCTCAACCCGCATGAGGTATACGTCGTCGACGCCGCGTTTTTCGCGCTCCTCAAAAAGATCGTAGTAGACTTTGCCTGAGCACAGGACAACGCGTTTGACCTTGGCGTCGGAAACAAGCTTCACCGTTGAACCCGGCTTGTATTCCGCGTCATCCCACAACACACGGTGAAATGACGAGCCCGGCCCCATCTCTTCGAGCGTCGACACGCATTTCTTGTGACGCAAAAGAGACTTTGGCGTCATCAACACCAGCGGCTTGCGGAAATTGCGCCGCATCTGGCGTCGTAGAATGTGGAAATAATTTGCCGGGGTCGTGCAGTTCGCCACCTGCATGTTGTCCTGGGCGCAGAGCTGCAGAAAGCGTTCAAGCCGCGCGGACGAGTGTTCCGGACCCTGTCCTTCATAGCCATGAGGCAAGAGAAGTACGAGGCCGCACATTCGCAGCCATTTGCGCTCGCCCGACGACAGAAACTGGTCGATGATGATCTGCGCGCCGTTTACGAAGTCCCCGAACTGACCCTCCCAAAGAACGAGGAATTTCGGATTGGCGAGGGAGTAGCCGTATTCAAAGCCCATAACGGCGAATTCGGAAAGGTTGGAATCATGCACTTCGAACGTCGCATGGGAATCATCGAGATGCCGAAGCGGCGTATAGGTGTTTTCCGTCTCCTGATCGATAAAGACGGCGTGACGCTGGGAGAATGTGCCGCGGCGCGAATCCTGTCCCGACAGGCGCACGCCAAATCCGTCCTGCAGCAGCGAACCGAATGCGAGCGCTTCCGCCGTCGCCCAGTCGATCCCGGCGCCGGCGTCGATGGTCTTCTTTTTCTGATCGAGAATGCGCGCCAGCGTTTTGTGGATCTTGAAGTTTTTCGGGTAATGCGTCAGTGCTGCGCCAATCGAGCTTAGCGAATCGATCGGTACGGCGGTATTGCCGCGACGGTCATCGTCGATGGGCTGCACAAAGCCGGACCATTGTCCGTCGAGCCAGTCCGCTTTGTTGGGTTTGAACCCTTCAGCGGCGGAGAATTCTGAATCAAGGAAGCCGCGGAATTCTTCCCGCGTTTTTTCCATTTCACCAGGCTCCAAAAGTCCCTCCGCCTCGAGACGGCGGCCGTAAATCTCTCGCGAAGATTTCAGTGAACGGATTTTCTTGTACATCCGCGGCTGGGTAAAGCTCGGCTCGTCCCCTTCATTGTGACCGAAGCGGCGATAGCAGAACATGTCGATGACGACGTCGGCGCCAAATTTCTGACGAAACTCAGTCGCGATCTTCGCCGCATAAACTACCGATTCAGGATCGTCGCCATTGCAATGAAAGATCGGCGCCTCGACCATTTTGGCGACGTCAGACGGATAGGGCGAGGAGCGCGCAAAATTCGGGCTCGTGGTAAAGCCGATCTGATTATTGACAATGAAATGGATGGTCCCGCCGGTTTGATAACCGCGCAGTCCGGAAAGCCCGAAACACTCCGCGACAATGCCCTGCCCGGCGAACGCCGCGTCACCATGAAGCAAGAGCGGCAATACATGCGTTCGCGGCGCGTCGAGATCGGGTGGTTCGATCCTGTCTTGTTTCGAGCGCGCCTTGCCGATCACCACAGGGTTGACCGCTTCGAGATGCGATGGATTGGCGGTGAGCGACAAATGCACTTTGTTGCCGTCGAATTCCCGATCAGACGAGGCGCCGAGATGGTATTTCACATCGCCCGAACCGCCGATGTCGTCGGGCGTGACCGAGCCGCCCTGAAATTCGTGAAAGATATGATGATAGGGCTTGCCCATCACAGCCGCGAGGACGTTAAGCCGTCCCCGATGCGGCATGCCAACGACGATCTCTTTGATGCCCAGGGCGCCGCCGCGCTTGATGGTTTGCTCAAGCGCCGGCACCATCGCCTCGGCGCCGTCGAGACCGAAACGCTTCGTACCCGTATATTTGGTGTTGAGAAAATTCTCGAAGCCTTCTGCTTCGACCAGCTTCCGGAAAATTGCGCGCTTGCCTTCAGGCGTAAAGGAGATGTCCTTGTCAGGACCTTCAATGCGCTGTTGCAGCCAGGCCTTCTGCTCCGGATCGGTGATGTGCATGAATTCGACAGCGAAGGTCCCGCAATAGGTTCGCTTCAGTATTTCGAGAATCTCGCGCAAGCTCGCCGTTTCGAGACCAAGCACCATGTCGATGAAAATTGGCCGGTCCATGTCCGCTTCGTTGAAGCCGAGACTTTCTGGGTCAAGCTCCGGATGCACTTCCTGAGGCTGCAAGCCCAAGGGATCAAGATCCGCAATCAAATGGCCGCGAATGCGATAGGCGCGGATCAGCATCAGCGCGCGCAAAGAATCCTGCGTCGCCTGACGCACTTGATCTTCCGACGCGGCGGGCGTGCGGGCCGCAATCTTTTCAGCAATTTCTGTTTCCGCGCTCGCCCAGTCTCCATCGAGCGCAGACGTTAGCTCGCCATTATGGATAGGCGGCCAGTCGGACCGGGCCCAGCTTGGCGCGCGCGCCGGCGCCGCGCCGTTTCCTGCACCGCCTTCGCGCTCAAAAAAGGCCCGCCAGTCAGCGCCGACCGATTGTGGGTTTTTCAGCCAGGCGTCGTGAAGACGCTCGAGATAAGGCGCATTAACGCCTGAAAGCACAGTATCTTCTGAAGATGCATTCTCGGAGACATTGCGTGGAGCGCGCGACGTCTCTCCATCATGGGCCATGGCCGGTTCTCTTCGCGTTCGCAGCGGACTGTTAATCCTAGATACGCCAACCGCCGCGCGTTTCAACAGAAAACGGGAGTCAGTCTGCCTGCGTAGTATTTATTTTTTGAGAAGACCGAGAAGCGTCCGGCCCATAGCCGCCGGGGTCGGCGATACGGCGACGCCAGCCGTCTTCATCGCCTCGATTTTGGCTTCCGCGGTGTCCTCCGCGCCCGAAACCAGCGCGCCGGCGTGGCCCATGCGCCGGCCCGGCGGGGCCGTGACGCCGGCTATAAATCCGACAGTTGGCTTCTTGATCTTGTGGCTGCTCAGGAATTTGGCGGCGTCCGCTTCCGCCGAACCGCCAATCTCACCGATCATGATGATCGAATGGGTCTCGTCATCGTGAAGAAACATGTCGAGAATTTCTATGAAGTCGGTCCCTTTGACCGGATCGCCGCCGATGCCGACGCAGGTCGACTGTCCAAGGCCCGCCATTGTGGTTTGATGCACCGCCTCATACGTCAGGGTGCCGGACCGCGAAATGACGCCCACATGACCCTTGCGGTGGATGTGACCGGGCATGATGCCGATTTTGCACTCATCAGGCGTGATGACGCCGGGGCAATTGGGGCCGACCAGGCGGGTCCTGGAGCCGTCCAGCGCGCGCTTTACCTTGACCATGTCGAGGACCGGAATGCCTTCGGTGATACAGATGACGAGCGGGATTTCAGCTGCAATCGCTTCCAGGATCGCATCTGCGGCGAACGGCGGCGGCACATAGATGACGGACGCATCCGCGCCGGTTTTTTCTCGCGCATCAGCGACCGTGTCGAAAACCGGAAGCGTTGCGCCTTTCGCCGCTTCGCCGGCTTCCCAGGTCATGCCGCCTTTGCCCGGCACGACGCCGCCGACCATTTTCGTACCGTAAGCGATCGCGTGTTCCGTGTGGAAGGTCGCTGTCGATCCGGTCAGCCCCTGGCAGATGACTTTGGTGGTTTTGTCGATGAGAATGGACATTGAGGGCTCCAGACGGCCGGCTTTTGAATGTTAATTTTCGAGCGGTTTAGCCGCGCCCCGTTCGGCGGGCAACCGTTCCCGCCGTGAAAACCATCACAGTTCGTTGTCGTCCCCAACAGGATCCCCACTGCTATTCTCGCCGGGTTCAAAATCAACGGCTTCCAGCTCAAAGCAGGTTTCGCCGCCGCTCTCGGGCTTTCTAAAAGCGCGGCGATCGCGGCCAGGCCAATAATTCGTCGTCGCCCGATCGCCCGCGTCAGTATCGGGCCACCCACGGGCGAAGACGGCGCAGAGGCGCACCGAATTGTCATCGAGACGTTCATATTTGTAGGGCGCATCAGTCGCCGGATCCTTAGGCGTCGCGGTAGCGCATCCGCTCGCAGCCGGCGCGCGCGCCGCCCGTTCCGCTAGCGCCGCATCCATGGCCTCCAGGCTTTGCGGCGGTTCGTCAAAATAGGTTCGATGGCAATCGATCTTTCTGACGACGATCTGCAAATCCTGGAGCCGGCGCTCGTCAAGCGCCCTTTCGCGCGCCGCGGCCGGCGTATCGACAAGCAGGAACGCCCAGACCACAAGCGCAACGGTGACAATGGTTGCGGCGACCGCAAGGATCCGTCCCGGCCAGTCGACGCCGGCTTCCTGGCGCTCGGCGTCGCGGGTGAAGTTCCAGAGGATCGCCGCCGAGATCACCCCGACAATTCCGGCCTTCGACAGGAAGCGCCCCCCGACTTCTCCAGACAGGAAATTATAAACGATGGCCACCAAATCGCCGATCAGGGTCAGGGCTGCAAATATCAGCGTTATGTATGTGAGCCAGACGCGCACGCGGGATACGCGGCGCTGTGGATTTTTTCGCCGAGCCTCGCTCAGCCGCCAGCCGAGAAACAAAAACAAGGGATAACCGACAACAAGCGCCGCAATTGACCAACGCAGACGTTCGGCCGCATAGGCTTCGACGCCCCGATCAAGAGCGTCGGCAAAGGTCGCATCGACAAACGCAAACGCAACAGCGCCAAGCTGAACAGCAAACACGCCAAGCAGCGCGTAGAACACAATATACAGAAACGCTTCGCGGGCGCCGCCGAAACTGCGTGGGCGCGGCACCGGCGTTGCAAAGTCGACATCGGCAAACGCGCCAAGCGCGTCTGCAACCTGATCTTCGGGCCAACCGGCGCTCTTAAGAACCGCCGCGATACGCGCACGGCTCTCGCCCTTGGCGAGCGCTTCACGCACGAAGTCATTGAGGGTGGTGTCGGCCATGACCGCGGTCTCCGCCAGTGCTCAAGATGAGCGAGCTTCTCGCCACAGCCGCCGGGCTGTCAATGGCCGCCCCGATCTTCAAAAAAAATTTCCATTTTCAAAAACAAAAAGGGAGCAGCATAAGCTGCTCCCTCTTCGGCCGCCGTCGCGGCATGTTGAATCGCACCCCAATCCAGTGAGAATTCGGTCGCGGTTCAATTTGCCTCGGTTCTTCCAGCCGCCTTACGACAACCTTCCGCCGCTGCTAGGCCCCGCCGCCGCCGGCTCTATGGTCAAACTGCCGTTTGACCCGATATGCCTGCGTTCTTCTGCGAGGTCCGCCCCGCTTTTTCCAACTGGCTTGCGCCCGTCGTCGTCAGCGTTGCGCGCCGAATAAGCAGTCTCGATCCGCTGCTTACGGCGATTCCGGATCCTTATCCCCGTCGCCTCATCTCCCGCGAAGGAGTAAGCGCCGTTTCAAAGGTCGAACCGCTCAGGTTCGTCTCGACGCAACCGGCCCGCCTATCGGCTTCGACGCTCCACTTTTTGTGAAGTCGTCTCGGTTTGCCGAGTAACGTCTGAACGTCGTTCCCGGCTAGCGTTCGGTTCCGGCCTCCTCCAACCCGCTGCTAGGCATTTGCTGCGAACTGATGTCGACGGAGATCGTCGGAACATGATCAGGATACCGACTTTTAAGTATTTTTCGAATCATTCTTTTCCACATTCTTTCGTATGCCGCATGTGGAACCAAACGAGATTGAAAGTGCTTGCGTTTTTATTTTTTTGCAAAAACAACTGTGAAATTATTCGCCGGCATTTCCACAACCGCCTTGCGCGCTAGCGCATGTTCCTGCGCGAGCGGGGCAAGATCATGCTCAAGGTCGCGCACGCCCCAGCGCGGGTCGCGCGCTTTCAGGCTGGCGTCGAAGGCTTCGTTGGACGACGCTGTGTGAACGCCGTCGCGCGCAAATGGTCCGTACAAGAGGAGCTTGCCACCGGGCTGCAACAGCCTTCCGGCGCCGGCGAACAAGCCCTTAGCCGCCTCAAAAGGGGCGATATGGATCATGTTAATGGAAATAACGGCGTCGAATGGCTCTTTAAGCGCAGCGTCCCAGTCCGGTTCGCTAACATCCAAGTCGTGGGGCCCGTCTAAATTGGCCAAACCCGCTTCGGCAATGTGGGCAGCGATAGACGCCCGCGCCGCCGCATCGGGATCGCCGGCCAGCCACCGCAAACCCGGCGCAGCGGCGGCAATGCATACGGCGTGTTCCCCTGTGCCCGACCCGATTTCCAGGACAGCACCAGTTTTTGGGAGAAATTCCAGAAAAACATCGCGGATCGGCTCGCGATTGCGCGCCGCCGATGGGGAAAACATCCTCGCCCCGTCAGCACCGCGATCTTCAAGGGCCGTTTCCTTTCCGCTCTCAGGCATGAGGATCGTTTACGCCGAACAACTGGCCCCGCCAAGGACGCAGAATTTTGCACAGTGGGGATGGTTGAGAGACACCGATTGCGCAGCACCTGCCAGCGTCGTTCCTAGTTCGAAACGTTTATCATAGGCGATCAAGGTGCAGGCGAGAACGGTCGGCGTCGCGGCGCCGCGGCGCTTCGCAACCATGCGCGCGTTGGAACACATCACATCGCGCGGATCCTTTCCCAAGACGTCCCAGCACGCGTCGGAGATTTCCGGAACGCTGGCGCTTTCGTCCATCTCCGGGAACAGAACAAGGCGCTGCGGATCCATAGCGTCGATGCCGAGATCAAGGCGTTCAAACAACTGCGCATACCCGGCGCGCATTTCCGCCTCGCTCTCGCCGAAACCGGCGCGTCCGGCAACGGACACATCGAAGCCGTGCTCGGCAAGCCAGACCAGGCCGTCAGTCGCAAGATCGAAACTCTTGGCGCCGCGCTCGCCGTCATGCGTCAGACCGTCATAGTGGTCGAGGCTCACGCGCAAGCGCAGGCGAACACCGTGGCGCGCCTGCAACGACAATAGCCCGCGCATAACACGCTCGCGCATCAGTGGCCTCATCGCATTCGTCAGTATAAGGATAGAAAATCCACGATCGAGCGCACCCTCAGCCATCGCAATCATATCGGGATTCATGAACGGTTCGCCGCCGGTGAAACCGATTTCTTCAGCGCCCATCGATTTCGCGTCGTCGAGGAACGGCGTCAGCTCCGCCGTCGTGATATAGGAAAGGCGATCATTGGCGGGGGAAGATTCAATGTAGCAGTTAACGCATTCAATGTTGCACAGCGTACCAGTGTTGACCCATAGCGTCTGCAGCCCCTTAAACGGAACATGGGCGCGCGGACTGCCGTCCGCTGTGCGATCCGCATCCTGAAATTTTACCTGACAATCCATTTTCACCGCTCAATGGCGCATTACAAACTAAGCGATGAAGAAACGCCCGCCGGCGGCAACCGGCGGGCGTTCAATACTCGGTGATCGATGCAATCAATTATCGTCGATTGGCTGCAAGGGCGCGCCGTAAACCGCATCATCCTCATAAGTCTGATCGGGAATCGGCTCGCCAGTGACCGGATCGACCTTCGCCGGCTGCACCGGGGCAATATGAGCAGGCTCGCCCGTCGGGGTATTCTGTTCTTTGTGGGCAAGACCCCAAGCGGCGTTCTGTAGCGGCGCCGAGAGGTCCCGGGCGACCTTCTCGCGATAGATGACATCAACGGGACGCACTTCAGCGCCGTAATATCCTTTATTCCAGGAATTCCGCGTTTTCAGGATCGCCCCTTCAAGACTGATACCGCCGTAAAGGCCGCGCGAACGGGAAAAGGCGAGAACGTCAACCGTCTGCGCCTTGGCGCCGCCGCCAATCGGTCCCGCCGCGATGGAGAGATCGCCGCCAAGTTTTACGGATGTCGATAGCAGATGCTCGACGCCGCGCTGGGTCATGACCGCAAGGATGATCTCAGAGCCTTCAACTCCAGCCTGAAAACCAAAAGACAGAGAGCCGATGGTCAAAAATACCGGTTCCGACCAACTTCCGTCGTCCCGGCGCGCAATCATGACGGCGTTGCCGCCGGATGCGCCGACCAGGAATCCGCCGCGCAGAGATCGTGGGATGACCACAAACGCCTTGGCGTCGCCGGCCAGCTCCCAAAGCGGTTCGAACGCCGTGTCATGGGTGAAATAGACGACCGTGTCGGCCGCTTTTCCAACCAGCGCTTCGGCTTTTTCTTTTTTACTTTTCGCTTGCGCCGGCGCTGCGACAAGGCTCGCCGCCAAAAGCGCCGCGCCCAGAATACTCATCAGCCGTTTCAACATGTCCGGCCTCCTTTCCAATTCACTCAAGAATCACCGCCAACACCGCCTAAGCGGCGCGCGTGCGATATGCCTCAAGGGGTCTAAACCGCTTTGCGCGGGCGGAAATATGGCCGCCGACCCGCGCTGAAATGAATTTTTGGTGAGATTTGCCCATGTTGTCGAGACCGAGCGAGCTCAAGTGAGGCAAAGCTCGCGCAACAGCCGCAGCACCCTTGACCTTTCGTCGGCGCGCCGTGAAATGGGCCGCTGTCCGATGCGTCGGACGAAGCGCGGCGGGTATGATGTAATGGCAGCCTGTCAGCTTCCCAAGCTGAACGTGCGGGTTCGATTCCCGCTACCCGCTCCAGCAATTCAGTTTTTTGTGAACTTATTTTGTCAGATAAACACTGATTATTTGCCATGAATAGTTGCGGTCAGTATTGTCCCCCGGGGCAATGTTGACTGGGGATTAAAGCAATGGCTGGTGAGAGATGAATGCGGGCTGGCGGGCCAATCTGCCCGGACTCTTCATTTGGGCAATGCTAATTCTGTTGCCGGCAGGAGCGTTGCTGCAACGCTCCGGGTTCTCGCTATCGTTGCTTAGCCACAGCGGCGAAGACATCTTTGAGCGTCTCGAATCAACAGCACCCACAATTTCTGAGGCGTTATGGTCATTGGGATATAGCGGCAATCTTTTTCTGGCGATCGTTTCCGCTCTCTCGCTTATTATTTTCGGCGCAATTTTGGTTTTTCACGCAATTCACTCGAGGAAGTACCCGAACGCAAGCGTCGCCAGTTTCTTTATCAACATGCCCATTTTTTTGTTCTCGTTCGTCATGCTTTCGGTTTCCAGCTACTTGGCTTCCTACTTTTCCTAAAGGCAAGCCAGGCCGACCCCGAGGCATTGGAACACGCATGCGCCATGTCCCACGGCATTTGCCTTCTCGCCGCGCGTCTATATATCCAACCGTATGAACGAAGACGCCAAAAAGACGCGGCCTAAAAACGCCAGGCGAAAATCTGTGCGGTTTTTTGTGATCTGCTCCATACTGATTGCGGCGGTTATCAGTATTTTCGCCGTTGCCATGCGGCTGGAGATCTTCAGCGCCGGACCCCATGTGGTGTTCGCCATGTTTGCAGGCGTGTTCTTTACGATAGTCCTTGGGGTTGGCTTGATGGCGCTTGCATTTCACTCTGACGACGCCGGCATTGACGACCAGCAATGATGATCGGCTTTGTTTGGAATTGATCTTTGACTCTGACCTCAGAGCAACAACAGACACCGGCAACAACAGCAAAAACGTCCCACGCCTTTGCGTTGACAATCGACGTCACGGGCCGGCTAATGTGCTTGGCTTTCACTCCTGACAAAACGCTGTCAGGAGGCCTGTGCAACTATGGCGGCATCAACAACCGCCATGGAGATAATCAATGAGCTTTGCCCCCGAAAACTTTACTGTCTGGTCCGAGATACCCGCGGTCGATATCGATCGAGCGATCGGGTTTTATAATCAGGTCTTTGACCTCGAATTGAAGAAGGACGAGAGCGGCCCAAACCCGATGGCGATGTTTCCCACGAAGAACCCGGCAACTGGGGTCGCTGGCCACATTTACCCGGGCAAGCCGGCGACAGGCGGCGCAGGCCCGACAGTACATTTTGCCTCCCCCGACAAACTTGAAGACGCCCTTGAGCGCGTCACGAAAGCGGGAGGTAAAGTTCTCTCGGACGTGATTTCGATACCGGCCGGTCGTTTCGCTTACTGCCTCGATACCGAAGGCAATTCGATCGGCGTCTTCTCTGCATAAGGAAGAACCATGCGACGGGCCGACCGCCTCTTTCAAATCGTCCAATATTTAAGAGGCGGGCGGCTTGTCACCGCATCGCAGCTCGGTGAGCGACTCGAGGTCTCGGACCGGACAGTCTATCGCGATATCGCCGACCTTCAGGCTTCAGGCGTACCGATCGACGGCGAGGCGGGCGTCGGATATCTGATGCGCGACGGCTACGATCTGCCCCCGCTGATGTTCAGCCGCGACGAAATCGTGGCGCTGGTCGCCGGCGCCCGGCTTATTCGAGCCTGGGGCGGCGCCGACATGGCGCGGGCTGCTGAAGAATCTCTCGTCAAGATCGAGACCGTGCTGCCCGAACCGGAACGGCGCCGCGTCGCGGAGATCGAAATTCACGCCCTCGCTCCAGAAATGACGCAAGCTATCCGCACTCGGATTGATTACATCGAAAAAGCGGTCGAAGCGCGCAATCGCCTCACCCTTGCATACCAGGACGCAAAGGAAAAACCGACAAAACGCGTCGTCCGCCCGCTTGGCTTGTGGTTCTGGGGCAAGGTCTGGACGCTCGTTGGCTGGTGTGAACTGCGAAATGATTTTCGTATGTTTCGCCTCGACCGAATTGATCGCATGCAGAAAACCGGCAAGCCGTTCCGTCCGGAGCGAGGAAAGACGCTGACAGATTTTTACCGAACAATGGAACGATGTCCGCCCGGTGGCGACAACAGCGCCGGCTAGCAGCGCTTGCGTTTAAAAGTTGTCTTTCCGCTTTCTCGTTTCCGCAAACACTGAAACCGCATCGGCGCCGGTCATGCCGATGGCCGCTTGAAGCTCCGGGTCTTCCGCCCGCAGGAAAGGATTAGTTCTAAGCTCAATCGCGACGTCGGTGGGCACCGTCCATTCGCCCGCCGCACGCTTTTTATCAATGTCGGCGGCGCGTTGCTGCAAATCCTCATTATGCGGATCGACGGAAAGAGCAAACCTGGCGTTTGCCTGGGTGTATTCATGGGCGCAATAGAGTTTTGTCTCCGGCGGCATTGCGGTGATCTTCGCCAGCGAGGCCCACATCTGGTCGGGCGTGCCTTCGAACAGACGCCCGCACCCCATGGCGAAAATCGTATCGCCAACGAACGCCGCGCCGTCATCGGCGAAGTGATAGACTATGTGTCCCGATGTGTGACCGGGCGTATCGTGAACCCGAGCGCGTGCGGTTCCAAGTTTTACAACATCGCCCTCACCGAGCTTCTCATCGATGCCCGGGATCTTTGCGGCCTCGCCGGCTGGCCCAAGAATTAGGCAATCCCATTTCTTCTTCAGCGCCAGATTGCCGCCGGCGTGGTCCGGGTGCCAATGGGTGTTGAGAATATGGGTTAGCCGCCAACCCCTTTCCTCAAGCGCGGCATTAATGGCCGCTGCATCAGGCGTATCGATGGAGGCGACCGCGCCGCTTTCCTCGTCGCGAACCAGAAACCCGTAATTGTCCCTAAGACACGGAAGCTGATGAATTTCTATTGGCATAGGCAAAATGCATCCCTTGGCCGCCTTGTTCATCAAGATTGACGTGCGGCGGCGGCGGCCAGCATAACGGTCACAACACACAACCGCAAAATCACGCCTCATGCGAACCGACATACTGGACTATCACGAATTCTATCGCTCGCCGCTCGGCGCGGCGGCGGCGGAATTCGTGTGTGCGCGTCTGGTTGAAGCCTGGGGCGACGGGAGCGGTTGCCGCGTCGCCGGATTCGGTTTCGCAAATCCGTTCCTGTCGGAGTTTTCAAACGCCGAGCGACGCCTCGCCCTGGCGCCAGGCGCCCAGGGGGTCATTCGCTGGCCGACGCAGGGCAAGACAGCCGCGGCGCTTGTCGGGGAGCACGGCTGGCCTTTGCCGGACGCCTCGATCGATCGGCTGCTGATCGTCCACGGTCTTGAAGAATCTCCCGATCCGAGGCGACTGATGCGCGAAGCATGGCGCGTCCTTACAGATGACGGCCGCATCATCATCGTCGCGTCGCACCGTCGGGGACTGTGGTCAATCGTCGAAACAACCCCATACGCCGCGGGACGACCCTATCTTAAAGGACAGCTGGACCGGCTCCTGCGCGAAGCCATGTTTGACGGTGCGCGCTGGAATGCGGCGCTCTATTTTCCACCGGTAAAGAGCCGTTTCATGTTGAGAAGCGCCCGCGCGTGGGAGCGGGCCGGAGCGCGGGTCTGGCCCGGTCTTTCGGGCGTTCTCATGGTTGAGGCGACCAAGGACATGGTTGTCCCGGCCGGTCTCGTTCGAAGCGCCCGCGAACGCCGTCGCAGACCGGCGCCGGCCGTTTTGCGACCTGCCCGCGGAGGCGCGCAATCAACGGTTCGACCGCTTGGCGGCCCAGGCGCACCTCGCCAATCAACAGAAAAGAGCCGGCCGGGTTGAAGCAGGCCGCTGCTGGGCGGTATAGCCGCGTTTTGACGCAACCATCGCGCCGCAAAATCTAAGGACGCCCCATCATGACCGCGCCGACCCCTCGCCCCGGGATACTCGACATCAAACCCTATGTGCCTGGATCGTCATCGGCGCCGGGGGTTGAGAAGATTTACAAACTCTCCTCCAACGAATCCGCTCTGGGGGCCAGCCCGGATGCTATGGCCGCTTATGCGGACGGAAAGGACGAGCTCTTTCTCTACCCCGACGGCGCCTGCACAAAACTGCGCGAGAAGATCGGCGAAACCTATGGCCTTGGGCCGGAGCGCATTGTTTGTGGCGCGGGATCCGATGAACTCCTGCAATTGTTGACCAAAGCCTATGCGGGGGTGGGCGACAATATCGTGCAGTCCGATCACGGATTTCTGGTTTATGCCCTTGCAGCGAAATCGAACGGCTGCGAGGTGCGTTTTGCGCCTGAAAAAAACCTTACCTGCGATATCGACGCCATGCTGGCGGCGGTCGATGAAAACACGAAGATCATGTTCGTCGCCAACCCGAACAACCCGACCGGGACATATATCCCCGATTCCGAGCTGCGGCGGCTGCGCGAAAATCTGCGCGAGGACGTCCTTCTCGTCATCGATTCAGCCTATGCGGAATATATGGATGTGCCGGACTATGAGGCTGGCGCTAAGGTTGTCGATGAAAACGACAATACCGTCATGACAAGGACGTTTTCGAAAATATATGGCCTGGCGGCGCTGCGTCTCGGCTGGGCTTATTGCCCGCCGGCGATCGCCGATGTTTTGAACCGCATTCGCGGCCCCTTCAATGTCACGGCCGGCGCGCAAATCGCCGGGATCGCAGCGCTTGAAGACCAATCCTTCGTTGAGAAAAACCGCGACTTCAACCGCACGGAACGAGAGGTCATGACACAACGACTCGGCGGTCTCGGCATTGAATGCGCGCCCGCATTCGGAAATTTCATCCTCTTTCGCGCGCCGGAGGGCGACGCCGACGGCCTGCAGGACTATCTGCGGCGCGGCGGCGTCGTTGTCCGCGAAATGGGCGCTTACAAACTCGGGGAATGGCTGCGCGTTTCGATTGGCCCCGCCGACGGCAATCGCCGGTTTCTGGAACTAATGGAAAGTCGCCTGAGCGATGAGTAGCGTCCTGTTTGAACGCGCGGCGATTATCGGGCCCGGCCTGATCGGCGCATCGCTTGCTCGCGCCCTTCGTGAAGCCGGGGCGGTAAAAACACTAGTTGGCTTCGACAAGGACGCGGCGGTCTCGGCGCGGGCAAAAAAGATCGGCGTTATTGATGAGGTCGCCGACAACTTTGCGGCGGCGGCGGCGAATGCCGATCTTATTGTCATTGCAACGCCGGTTGGCGTCATCGCCGAAGTCAGCAAGGAAGCAGAAGCGCATGCGTCTTCCGGCGCGCTCATTATCGATGTCGGATCAGTGAAGGGCGTTGTCGCGGAAGCAGCGCCGCGCCGCGAAGATATATTCTTTGTACCCTGCCACCCGGTGGCCGGCACCGAACAATCAGGCCCCGATGCCGGCTTCGCCGGTCTTTTTAAGGACCGCTGGTGCATCATCGCGCCTCTGGCGCGCCAGGACGAGGCATACAAAGGCGCCGTCGATAAGGCGACGGCCCTGTGGGAGGCTGTCGGCGCGCATGTCGAGTTCATGGACGCCGCCCATCACGATCTCGCCCTTGCCGTCACCAGTCACCTGCCGCACCTGATCGCATTTACACTGGTCGGCGCCGCAGACGACGTCCAGTCGGTGGCGCAAGCGGAGGTGGTAAAATATTCCGCCGGCGGATTTCGTGATTTCACGCGAATCGCCGCTTCCGATCCGATCATGTGGCGGGACGTTTTTCTGAAAAACAAGGACGCGGTTCTGGAAGTGTTGGGAAGATTTTCCGAAGAACTGGCCGTCATGCAGCGCGCCATTCGCTGGGGCGACGGCGACGCGCTTGAAAAAGCCTTTACGCGCGGACGTTCGCTCCGCCGTGCAATTGTCGAGGCCGGACAGGAAACGGAAAAACCAAATTTCGGACGGGACAAGAAAGGGCACTAGAGATCGATTGTTTTGGGTTGAGCCCGACCCTGCTTTAGTTTCTTACATGGTCGCGTTATCGAACAGGAAAACCGGTTTCCTCTTTTCCTGATCTCGCTCAAACAACGCCGACGCGAAATCTTTGGGGGATTAGTGATCCCGCGCCGGCGCAGGCCGCTGCATGGTCCCCCAAGCATCGGCCGGTTGCGTGCACGACGTCTCCGCCGGCCGCAATCCCACTGAATAATCTAGATTCTCCCCGTCAAATTGCGCTCAGAAAAGCGCATGCATGCTGGGGCGCGATCGCGCATCACGAGACCGGTTTTTGCAAAACCCGCAATCCACGGAATTTTGCTCACCCCACGGATGATAGTTTTTCACGAAACAGCAACTGAGTAAATATTGCGGCGTAATTTATGCCTTAATTCGAACGCCTAAAACCTGATTATCACTGGGTTTCTTAGACAAAGTACTGCTTGCCGACCCATTAAGGGCGAGTCGTCTGCATGACAAACAACCAACGCGAGCGGACTAGCGCATCGCCGTTCATACTTAACCATATCGATACATGGAGTCTTTTGCGAGCGCCTGAACGCGCGGGCTAGTCGCCGTCGCTCTCCGCGCCGTCGTCGAGCGTAACCTCGTGCCCCCACAATGCTTCAATATGCGTTAGAACCGCTTCTTTTGTTTCGTCGCTCAAGCTGCGGCCATTGTGGATTTCATGCCGCAGTTTCAGCGTGCGATCGCCGTCAAGATCAGCGGCGATGACCTGAATGTTTGGATCATGCATGCCAAGATCGTACATGGTCGATAGTCGCTCACGCACCCGCGCGTAACCGCGATCATCGTGAATTGCAGCAACTTCCACATGGGACTCTGCAGCATCATCGGCGATGGCGAACATACGATAATCACGCATGACCTTGGGCGATAGGTACTGCAGAATGAAACTCTCATCTCGGTAATTCGACCATGCGTCTTTCAACACTGCACGCCAATCGCCAAAGCCGGCGATTTCAGGAAACCACTCCTTGTCCTCTTTTGTCGGCGTTTCGCAAATGCGCTTTAAGTCCTCCATCATCGCGAAACCAAGGGCGTAGGGGTTAATGCCAGAGTAACGCGGATCGTCGAAATCGGGTTGAAAGACAACGGACGAATGGGAGTGCATGAACTCCATCATCGCGCCCTCGCCAATGCGGCCCTGATTATAAAGCTCGTTCATAATATAGTGGTGGACGAATGTGGCGCAGCCTTCGTTCATCACCTTTGTCTGTTTCTGCGGATAGAAGTACTGCGCAATATTGCGCACGATGCGAACCAGTTCGCGCTGCCAAGGCCGTAAGATGGGCGAGGCTTTTTCGATGAAGTAAAGGATATTTTCTTCCGGCAGCTTGATGTTTCTGACTTCGTGCTGGCGTTCTTCCTTATCTTCCTCGTCTTCTTCAGTATTGGGCAGCGTGCGCCAAATGTCGTTGAAGGTCATTTCTTCATGCTCGGCGCGTGCGGCGAACTTCGCCATCTTGTCCGCTTCGGAGAGACGCGGCGGGCGATTGTAGCGAAAGACCCCCTGATCCATCAAAGCGTGAGCGGCATCAAGGATCGCCTCAACTTCCTCGAGCCCGTATTCGTCTTCGCATTTGGCGATGTACTTCTTGGCGAAGTCGAGATAGCTCAAAATACCGTCAGCGTCCGTCCACTGACGAAAGAGATAGTTGTTCTTAAAAAAGTGATTGTGGCCAAACGAAGCGTGCGCCATGACCAGCGCCTGCATCGTCATGGTGTTTTCCTCCATGAGATAAGCGATGCAAGGGTTTGAATTGATCACGATTTCATAGGCGAGGCCGGAATAGCCTTTCTGATACATCATCTGATCGCGGGCAAAATGTTTGCCGAAGGACCAGTGGCGATACATCAGCGGCATGCCGTGGCTCGAATAAGCATCGAGCATCTGTTCCGAAGAAATAATTTCAATCTGGTTGGGATAAATCTCGAGCTCGAGATCGTTCAACGCAATGTCTTCAATCGCATCGAGGGCGTGTTGAAGGGTTTCGAAATCCCAGTCCGCGGTGTCGAAGAGAAGGCCAGGCTTGGCGAGCGTTTCAGACATTACGCCGCCTCCCGCTTGTTCTTGGCGAAAAGCTCGCGGAAGACCGGGAAAATGTCCTGGGGTCTTGCGATGCGGGTCTGGGCGAAGTTCGGCCAGGCCGGCGCAAATTTTCGATAGGCGCGCCACAGTTCAGCGCCGGAATCTTCTGAAGAAAAGACTTCAAGCTCGCGCTCGTCGAGAATTTCTATGTAAGCGTAGTACTGGCTGATCGGCATGACGTCGGTTTGCAAGAGTTCTACGCACGCTTTGGCGTCACCCGACTGCGTAAACCCGTCGGAGGCCTGCGCCACATAGATGTTCCATTCATGAGATGGAAATCTGTCCCGCTGAACTTCCAGCATTTTGTCGAGCGCGGTTGAGACTACCGTGCCGCCCGACTGGCGCGAATAGAAGAAGGTTTCTTCGTCCACTTCCTCTGCATGATGGGTGTGACGAATAAAGACGACTTCGACCCGTTCATAGCGACGTTTCAAAAACAGGTAGAGCAGCATGTAAAATCGCTTGGCGAGGTCTTTTTCGCGTTCGCCCATGGAGCCCGAAACGTCCATGAGGCAGAACATGACCGCCGCGGTTGTTTCCACCGGCGTCGGTTCATAAGCATTGTAGCGAACATCAAGCGGGTCGATGAACGGCGCCCAGCGGCGGCGGCGTTCCATCGATTCCAGTTTTTCGATGATGTCCTTGATTTCCGCAATTTGGCTTTGGTCAGGCTGGGCAATGCGCTCGAGCTCGAACAGACGCTCTTTCAGCGCATTCATTTCCTTCGTCGACGGACGACGCAACGCAAGTCGGCGGCCATGGGCGTTACGCATCGTGCGAACGAGATTCATATTGGTGGGCGAGCCCGCGACGGTGATGCCGGCCCGTTTCCAGGCATAGGCTTTTATTTCTTTCAGAGAGCGTTTGACGAGATTGGGAAGCTCCAGATCCTCAAAAAAGATATCGAGGAACTCGTCCTGGGTCAGCGTGAACTGGAAATTGTCTTCTGAATCGCCATCGGTCGAGGCTTTCTTGCCCTTTCCTTTGCCGGCTCCCTTGGGCGGTTTTTTGATCTTGTCGCCCTGCCCGAATTCCTTGTTGCCCGGATGCACGACTTCGCGCTGGCCTTTTTCCGGATCGAGCCGGAAGCGCGGTTCGGCGGTCGACTTTGACGGGATCGAAATCTTCTCGCCCTTGTCGATTTCCTTCAAAGAGCGTTCACGAAGCGACTTGTTGACGGCTTCCTTGATCTGCGCCTTGGCGCGTTTCAGAAAACGCTGCCGGTTCCCCAAAGACTTACCCTTGGGATTCTTGCGTCGATCGATGAAGTGACTGAGTTGCATAGGGTTCAGGGATCAGGCCTTGGGGATTAGGGTCAAAACGAAAACTAATCCCTAATCCCTATTCCCCAATCCCTCCAATCATCCTGCCTTGTTTACCCGCATGTACCACTCGACCAGGCGACGCACCTGACGCGGCGTATACCCGCGCTCTTCCATACGGGCGACGAAGTTGTCGTGCTTGTCGGCGGTCTCTGAATCTTTCTTTGAATCAAAGGAGATCACCGGCAGCAAGTCTTCAACCTGTGAGAACATGCGCTTTTCGATCACGTTGCGCAGTTTCTCATACGACGTCCATTTCGGATTCTTGCCTTCATTGTTGGCGCGCGCGCGCAAAGCGAACTTCACGACTTCGTTGCGGAAGTCTTTGGGGTTCGCAATGCCGGCCGGCTTTTCGATCTTCGAAAGCTCGGCGTCGAGAGTTGCGCGATCAAGGAGCTGACCGGTGTCCGGGTCTTTAAAGTCCTGATCCTCAATCCAGGCGTCCGCATAGGAGATGTAGCGGTCGAACAGGTTCTGACCGTATTCCCCATAGCTTTCGAGATAGGCTTTCTGGATTTCCTTGCCGATGAAGTCCGCATAGCGGGCCGACAATTCCGACTTGATGAAGTCGAGATAGCTTTTTTCGACTTCATCGGGGAATTGCTCTCGCTTGATCGCGTTTTCCAGCACATACATCAGGTGCACTGGGTCAGCGGCCACTTCGTCCGTGTCGAAATTGAATGTTTCCGACAGCACTTTGTAGGCGAAGCGGGTCGAAATACCGTCCATGCCTTCGTCGATGCCGGCGGCGTCTCGATATTCCTGGTGGCTCTTCGCTTTGGGATCGGTGTCTTTCAGCTTGTCGCCGTCATAAACGCGAAGCTTGGAATAGAGATTGGAATTCTCATGCTCCTTAAGCCGGGTCAGCACCGAGAAACGCGCCAACAGATCAAGCGTCTCCGGCGCGCAGGCGGCCGTTGAGAGCTCGGAATTGGCCAGAAGCTTTTCATAGATCTGGCGCTCTTCAGTAACGCGCAGCGAGTAAGGCACCTTGATGACGTTGATGCGGTCAAGAAAGGCCTCGTTATTTTTGTTGTTCCGGAACTGTTGCCACTCGCTTTCATTGGAGTGCGCAAGAATGATCCCGGTAAACGGAATCGGGCCCAGAGATTCCGTTCCCACATAGTTTTGTTCCTGCGTCGCCGTTAACAGCGGATGCAGCACCTTGATCGGCGCCTTGAACATCTCAACGAATTCCAGCAGGCCCTGGTTCGCCCGGCAAAGGCCGCCCGAATAGGAATAGGCGTCCGTATCGTCCTGGCTGAAATGCTCCAGCTTTCTGATGTCGACCTTGCCGACAAGGGCGGAAATATCCTGATTGTTTTCATCGCCAGGTTCGGTCTTCGAAACTGCGATCTGACGCAACTTCGACGGGAATAGCCGCACGACCTCGAACTTCGAAATGTCGCCACCGAACTCATCAAGACGCTTGACCGCCCACGGGCTCATCAGGCCGGTCAGCCGACGCTGGTCGATATTGTATTTTTCTTGCAGAAGTTCTTTCAGCGTGTCTGCTTGAAATAGGCCGAGAGGGCTTTCAAACACCGGCGAAATTTCATCGCCCGCTTTCAAAACATAGATGGGATTGACTTCCATCAACTCTTTGAGGCGTTCAGCGAGAGAAGACTTGCCGCCGCCGACGGGTCCAAGCAGATACAAAATCTGCCGCTTTTCTTCGAGACCCTGGGCCGCATGTCGGAAGAACGAAACGATCCGCTCGATCGTGTCTTCCATGCCGTAAAACCCTTCAAAGGCGCTGTAGCGGCGGATCGTGCGGTTGAAGAAAATCCTCGCCAGGCGCGGATCCTTCGACGTATCGAACATTTCCGGTTCGCCAATCGCCTGCACCATGCGCTCGGCCGGCGTTGCATAAAGCAACGGATCGTCGCGCGCCGCCAGGAGATAGTCCCGCAAGGACATCGCTTCTTGCTTCACGCGCGTGTAGCTTTCAGAAAAAGCATCAAAGACATCGAGGTTTTCAGTCTCGGACATGGTCTCACTCACTGTTTCACCGCCGCCGGTATCGCCGCCCGGTCGTTTACATTACGGACAAAAAAAGCGCCGGTCCTGATAGACCCGACGCCCCACTTCACCCTGTTCAATTCACTGTTCAACGCTTGCGCTGTTCTTACTGTTCGCGCTGCAAAAAGCGGCGCTCTTTTGATGTAGGCGCCATTCTGTTGAGAGCAAGCCGCATCAACGACGTTGCGGCGCATTTGCGCTCGGCTCTCCGCTTCGTGACTGGCCTTCAACATAGCGTTTGCCCGCTTAGTTTTGCGTCCTCTCCCGTCGACCGTTTCTCCAACTCAACAACCCGATCAACATACGCCGTAGCGCCGGAACGCAGCGCTTCGACAGCAAGGTTAATGCAAGGCCCCTAATAATAGGTTTCGCGTTTTGCGGTTGTGTGAGTTTATAACGGTTTTGCGCAACTGCGAACCGTGAATTACAATTGGCGCCGCCCTATTTTTGCCGCAAACGAAGTAAGCTTTTGACGACGCGTCGCAATTCGCAATTTAAAATTTTTTGGGCGAAAGCGCGCATGCGCAAACTGTGACGTATTCTGCTATATCGATAGAATAAACATTGCGGGACAGGCGGTAAAAACTGCGATTAGCGCTCTAGTGATTCGACTGCTAACGGCGGTTTTACGATTCAGCAAAAAAATTTACCTTTCGCCTAACGACGCAAGAAAGGAAAGGCTGGGCAACGACCAGCGCTGAAACGATGCCTCAAACCGAACTCGCCGCTGCGCAATCGCTGAACGAGGCGATCATGATGCAGCCTCCCTGGCTGCAAGTCTGGGTCGGCTGGATGGGTGTCGTGAACATTCTCGGCGCCATCATGTTCATCCGCAGACCGGAGGCGAAATGGGTGTTGGTCGCCATGGCAGGCAACATTGTGCTGATGAACTGGCTGTTCGCCGTTTACGGCTATCAACGCATTCTCGGGCTCGCCCATGTGGTGTTCTGGACGCCGCTGGTGATTTATCTCTGGCGCCGCCGGCCGCACTGGAAGGTTGAGACCCTTGGCGGAAAGTGGATCGCGCTTCTCTTTACAACCAATCTTGTCTCTCTCGTCATTGATTATATGGACGTCGCCCGCTATCTCGCCGGCGAGCGCTTGTAAAAGGCGCAAGCCCCCAACCCGAGATTTTGTTTATGCCGCTCTTTCCCAGCCTGCCGGCGAGCCCGCATCTTTCCGACATCTTCAAGGCGTTTCCGGAAACAATAAAACCGCTCCTCGCCTATCATGACATTTTGCTGCGCGGGGAAAGCCCGCTCTCGGTTGCCGAGCGCGAGTTGATCGCAGCCTTCGTCTCAGGGCTCAACGCCTGCAGTTTTTGTTTCGGGGCGCACAAGATTTATGCGCGCGCCTTCGGGATCGAGGAAGCGGTCATCGATGCGCTGGTTGAAGATATCGACAGCGCGCCTGTCGACGCCAAGCTGAAACCGCTGCTGCGCTATGTGGCGAAACTGAAAGATCTGCCGCCGCGCCTCACCGATGCGGATGCGAAAGCCGTATACGACGCCGGCTGGTCGGAGCGCGCGCTTTACGACGCTGTTCAGGTGGCCGCGCTCTTCCATTTCATGAACCGCATCATTGAGGGAACCGGCGTCGCATTCGATTACGCGGGCAACCCGCCAAGCGCGGAAGACCTCGAAGCGCGCAGGACCCGCAACTATGCGGACTTCGGCAAGACGATCGGGATTGAATGACGTTTCGCGGCCTATGCGGCCGCTTCACGCAGAAGCCTGCGCCGTCGCACATGGAGGAAGACGAACACGCTTCCCAAAGCGGCGAAAAAACACCAGACCGAGGCGGCCGCGTAATAAAATGCAAGATGCGTCACCACCGAACCGGCGAGCACTACGCCGCCAAAGGCCATCACATAGCGATAGCGCGACAGAATGAGCGGCGCGACCGTCGCCACAAGATAAAGTCCGATCATGCGATCTTCGAACTGATGCCCGGTTGCGTATTTCAAACTGCCGTTGACTACGGTTACGGCGTAGTCCGCGCGCATGAGCACCACAGCGAGCGTCGCCGAAACAAGAACGCCGGCGGCGAGCAAAATGCCGAGGCCGATGCGCCGGCGCCAGTCCTCTTCCATCAAGATCACCGACAGCGGCGTGAAGACCGGCCAGAAGACTTGCGCAAAAAATAGATAAAGGGCCGTCAGCCAGCCGGGCGGCGCCCCGCCGCCAATCGACAGCCAGACAAAGCCTTCGATGAACTGATGAAGGGCAAAGATCGCCGGAAAGGATGCGAAGGCGAGACGGCGCGGCTCCGGCTTTTGCGCATAGGTCGCCGCCGCAACGACGCTAAGGACGGCGGCGGCGGTGAAACTGGCCTGCGCGGAAAAACACATGCGGCGTCTACCTCCAGAAAGCACCTACAGAAATTAACAATACTGAATTTATGAATTTCTTCCGGCTGTTAAATCGGAATTAATTGTTTGTCCCTAAATCGACTGCGATCAGAACTGGTAAGGAGTAAAGTGATGCTAAGAGGATTCCTGGAGGACGAAAGCGGCGCCACCGCTATTGAATACGGCCTAATCGCCGCATTAATCGCGGTGGCAATCATTGCTGCGGTTAGGACATTGGGCACAGCCCTCAGCGGAACATTCACCAGCGTCGGGGCGGCGGTTACACCGTAGCGACGACGCTTATCCAATTTCTTGGGCTGATGGTTTACTCGCGCCGCGGCCTAGGCGGTCAAAATCCTGCTTACTCAAACACTTGCACCGTGTAGAGCGTGCCCGCGGCTCCTGACCGTCGTTTAGAAAACGGGGCCGCGGGACATTAAGCTACAAGAATGTATCGCCCATTGCTGCGGACAAGATCACCCTCTCGCTTCATGCGGCTGAGAATGACGGCGATGGACGATGAATTGAGCTCAAAGCCTTTCGCCAAAGCCCGGTTTACGGCTTCCCTGGCGGTGAGGCCGGCGTCCCCCGCCTCTTTGAGGAGTTCAATCAGCACAGGGGTGACCTCTTTTCGCTCACGCGAATGATCATCACCCATCAGCTCAATCATACCGTCGACTTCTTCAAGGCGCTGTTGCAGGTGTTCGATGTCCTGCGCGAGCTTTTGCCTTCGGTCGATGAGCTGTTTCACAGCGTCTCGTCGATCCGTCACGTCCCGCCACTGAAGTTATTCTCGATACATCAGATTAACGGCACTAACAGAGTCGGCCCTGCCCCGCTATTAAAAAAACTGTGAATTTCTCAGCCAAAGCAATGAATAAACTTCACTTCGTTTATAAATAATAAAACCAAATTAAGTCGGTTCAAAGACTTTCCGCATCCCCCATAAGGCGCAGCATAGAGCAAGAAAAACGACGCAAAGAATTTGTCCAGCGAGGATTGAGGGCCGCAACCCCCGATCATGAAGCTGGGATTAAAAAAAGAAGACGTTAGCGCCCGGCGAGCGCCGCATCGATCAGACCCGCCATTGCCCCGGCGCCGAAGATCTTCGTAAAGGCGCCCATGCGCGGGCCTTCCGACTGGCCGAAGACCACCTCGTAGAGCCCTTTGAACCAGTCGCGAATATTCTCGTATTCCTGCGCCTTGCCGGCGTCGAAAACAGCTGTCTGATAATCGTCTTCCGACCCGCCGTCGCCGATTTCCTTTAGCCGCGCCGACAGCATTTCAAGCGCTGCGCGTTCTTTATCCGTCGGCGCACGGAATTTTTTGGTCGGCTTGATGAAATCCTCAAAATACTTGCCGGCGAAATCGATCATGCCTTCAGCGGCGGCGAACTCTTCATCGCTGGCGTCCGGGCGGTATTTTCTGATGAACCCGCGCAAGACGTCGGCGTCCGCCGAGCCGGAAGCGCTGACGAGATTGAGGATCATGGCGAAGGAAACCGGCGGCGTCGCAGCGGGCGGCCTTCCTTCGTGGATATGCCAGGCGGGATTGTCGAGAGCCTTGGCGCCCTCTTGATCCTTATACTTCTCAACAAAGGTCCAGTATTCGTCGACCGCTTTCGGGATAACGTCGAAATAGAGTTTCTTCGCTTTTTTCGGCGCCTGAAAAACATAAAGAGAAAGGCTTTCCGGCGCTGCGTAGGCGAGCCATTCGTCGATCGAAATGCCGTTGCCTTTGGTTTTGGAAATCTTCTTGCCGTTTTCGTCGAGAAAGAGCTGGTAGTTAAAGCCTTCGGGCGGTTCCGCGCCTAGCGCGCGTACGATGCGCGAGGAAAGCTTCGTCGATTCGGTTAAATCCTCCCCGGCCATTTCGTAATCGACGCCAAGGGCGAACCACCGCCCGGCCCAGTCCGCTTTCCATTGCAGCTTCACGGCGCCGCCGGTGACGGACGTTTTCACTTTCTCGCCCGTTTCGTCCTCAAAGACGACAGTTCCCGCTTTCGCATCCCGTTCCAGCATCGGCACGTAGAGCACCTTGCCGGACTTCGGCGATATCGGCAGGAACGGCGAATAGGTTTTCTTTCGTTCATCGCCGATGGTCGGGAGGATGATATTCATCACATCATCGTATTTTTCGAGCATGCGGATGAGCATGGCGTCGAACCGGCCGGACTCATATTCCTCCGTTGACGAACGAAATTCGTATTCAAATCCGAACTGGTCGAGAAACGCGCGGAGCCGCGCATTGTTGTGATGTGCGAAGCTCTCATGGGTGCCGAACGGGTCCGGTGTCTTGGTGAGCGGAATATCGATATAGGGTTCAAGCTGAGCGGGGTTCGGCACATTGGGCGGCACCTTCCGGAGCCCGTCCATATCGTCTGAAAAGGAGATCAGCACCGTCTCGCGGCCGGTGAGCAACTCAAACGCGCGGCGCACCATGGTCGTGCGCGCAACCTCCTGGAACGTACCAATATGGGGAAGCCCTGAAGGCCCGTAACCTGTTTCGAAGACAACCGGTCCGTCCTTCTTCACCCGCTCCAGGCGTTTGACGAGGCGCTGGGCCTCCTGAAACGGCCAGGACTTGGCGTCGGCCGCATCAGCGGCGGCGAAGGATTTTTCAATTACGGCGGACATGATGCGCGCTTTCCGAAATGCGAATGCGCCTCTTACGGCGACGGGCGCCGCCGGGTCAATTGGGCCCGATAATTGATCGGGGCCTATTCGTCGATGACGGCGACCGCGGCCTTGTTCGGATAGAACGAGAAATGCCCCTTGATGGCGGCGATTTCCTCAAACGGGTCCTCATAGGACCATGCCGCGTTCTCGAACGCCGGATCATCGCCGAAGGAGAAGTAAGACGCGCGGCCCTTGAACGGGCACCAACTGGTATGTTCGCTACGGCGCAACGCATCCATGTCGACGACCTCAGGCGCAAAATAGTAGGCCGGCGGATAATTCGCTTCATAAAGGATCAGCGCCGCATTGGTCTCAACGATCAATGCGCCCCCGACCCGCACCGTGAACTGGCCGGTCGCCGGCTCGATCTTTAACTTGTGGCCCGGATTGTCCGCATAGCCGGAATCCAATTCCGCGCCGGAAACGGTTCTGGAAGTCCCCATAACGTCGCCTTCAAGTTGCTTGCGTATTGAATATTGGGCGGGGCCGTCGAAATCCAACATCACATCGGCGCGATCACAGCTCCGGCAGGTCCGTTTTTGAGCGATCGGTGACTTTCTCGCCGGTATTCAGCGTACCGGCGTCTTCAATCATCATGATCCAGCATTCTTCGGCCGAGACCGGCATATGCTCGACGCCAGCGGGCACGACGATGAAATCCCCCTCACTCATCTCAATGTCGCCGTCCCGGAAGCGCATGGTGAATGAGCCTTTGACGACAAAAAAAGCCTCGTCGACGCCGTCATGATGGTGCCACTCGAACGGCCCCTCGATTTTCGCAAGGCGCACCTCCTGGCCGTTCACGCGTGCGGCGATATGGGGCGACCATTGCTCGGCAATGCGGTCATATGCGGCGGGGATGTTGAGTTTGTCGGGCAGGGGCATAGCGGCGGCTTTCGATTTCAGACATCGCCACCATGGCGCCCGCAATCTGCTCAAACAATACGGTCTGATGCAAAACGCCGCCCGCGAAGTCCCGCAGGCGGCGCACGCTCCCCCAATCCGGGGATCCGTTACGGCAAGCGATAGACCTGTTCCACGGCTCCGTCGTCGGTGAGGTTAATCCGATATGAACCGGACGTGTCCTCTTCGCTGCGCCGACGCCGGCCAACATCCGTAGTCGTCGACTGGCCGCTGAAATCATAGCCGGCAATGACAATGCGCCGAGCTCCCTCGCCAATCTGGAATGTGATTTGCCTATTTAGTGAGTCCAGTCGCACGTTCGAGACGAGTTGAACCGTGTCTTCATCCGAGACAACGTCCTTGCCGCGCTCGATCTCGACATCAAACTCGATGATCGTTGGCTGCTCCGTCACCCAGTCGAGATAAAGGACAAAAACGGTAACGCGATGTTTGTCGCGAACCGCCTGCCTTCCATCTTCATCACAGCAGATTCCGTCTAGATGCTTGGCGATGAAAACAACATAGGGGCCGCCAACGAGATGGTCTTTGTCAATTTCCTCACCGGGCCAACCACCCGGTTTCTTGATCGTTCGGGTATGATGCACCCGCGGACGCTCAAGCAACTCCCACTCACGCGTAGGATCGGGCGTCGGCGGCTGCCCGGCTGCATTTAGCAATCGCCGATTGTTATTTGGACCCAGCCTAAATTCGTTCGACAACGGACAAAATTGAGGAAGGTCAAGGTCGGTAGCGTTCCAAGAAGTATTGACGCCGCCTCCCGGGTTATCGATTTGGATGCCCGTAATCACATCGCCAGAGCACGCCAGGAAATCACCTATTTCAATCTTCGGACCTTCGGCCGTACCTAGCACCAGCGGCGGCGGTGGCGGTGGAGGCGGCGTCGTAGGCGGCGGCGTAGGGGGTTCTCCGCAATCTTTGCAATAATGAATGCTCTGGTGGATGATCTTTTTGATCTCTTTGCAAAGACCCTCCGGATGCGACGGCGGGTTGGGTCCCGGCGGTTTCCCTTCCAACCAGCCGACGGAATCATCGTCGCGCGGCCGTGGAGTCGGAGGCTCTTGCGGCCTCAGGCTATCGTGAATGGATCCTTCATCCGCGCACGCATAAATCGCATCGACAAGCGCCGGCGGCGGGTAATCGACCTTTTGATACCACTTATCGACAGAGTAAATGATGATGATCGGTGAAATCGCGATGAAAAACAGCAGGAGGAAATAGACCATCCATATCGGCCACGACCGGTAACGGCATTTGCATTGGGGTGGGCAGCACTTCGGCTCACGGCACGGGTCCGGCTTGTGATGCAGTTCGCGTTTTGTCATTTATGCCCCCCGGCCCCGACAGCGTTTTGTTAACCATAACCGAACAATAGGCGGGACGGAAGGCGCACAGCAGCTGGCCCGCGCCTTGCCGCGGCGCATCTGGGCCACGCCCCATAACCTGTTCAGAATGAAGGGGTTTTGCGGCCGACGCCCTATCCCTTTACCGCCTCCACAACTTTCTGTGCGGCTTCTTCGAGATCGTCGGCTGGCGTTATGGCGAGGCCGGAATTCGCCAAAATCTCCTTGCCCTTTTCGACATTGGTGCCTTCAAGGCGCACCACCAGCGGGTCTTCGAGCTTCACTTCTTTCGCCGCGGCGACAATGCCCTCCGCAATGATATCGCATTTCATGATGCCGCCGAAAATATTGACGAGAATGCCTTCAACCGCCGGGTCGGACAGGATGATTTTGAAGGCTTCGGTTACTTTTTCTTTCGTTGCGCCGCCGCCCACATCGAGAAAGTTCGCGGGCTCGGCGCCGTAATGCTTAATGATGTCCATGGTCGCCATAGCGAGCCCGGCGCCGTTCACCATGCAGCCAATATTGCCGTCGAGCTTGACGTAGGAAAGGTCGTGTTTTGAAGCCTCGAGCTCCGCCGGGTCTTCTTCCGTTTCATCGCGCAGTTTCAAAATGTCTTCGTGGCGGAAGAGCGCGTTCGGATCGAAACCCATTTTCGCGTCGAGCACCAGAAGGTCGCCGTCCTTGGTGACGATAAGCGGATTGATCTCTAGCAGGCTCATGTCCTTTTCGACAAACGCCTTGTACAGCGTGGGGATAAGCTTGTTGCATTGCTTGGCTGTTGCACCTTTAAGGCCCAATGCGTCGGCGATGCGCCGCGCATGATGCGGCATGCACCCCGTTGCCGGGTCGATCCGTACCGTGACGATCTTTTCCGGCGTTTCTTCCGCAACTTCCTCAATATTCATTCCGCCTTCGGTCGATGCAATAAAGGCGATGCGCCCCGTGCCGCGATCGACCAGGGCGGATAGATAAAGCTCCGTTTCGATGTCGGAGCCGTTTTCAATATAAATGCGACCCACCTGCTTGCCAGCGGCGCCGGTTTGCTTGGTGACCAGGGTCGCGCCGAGCATCTCTTCGGCGAATTTCGCGGCTTCTTCCGGAGACTTCGCCAGACGCACGCCGCCGCCGTCGCCGGCGCTTTCTTCCTTGAACTTGCCCTTGCCGCGCCCACCAGCGTGGATTTGCGCTTTCACCACATAGACCGGGCCGGGAAGCTCCGCCGCTTTCGCTGCAGCCTCTTCGGCCTTCAACACCACGCGGCCCTCGGAGACCGGCGCGCCGAATCCTTTGAGGACTTCCTTGGCCTGATATTCGTGAATGTTCATGAGGACGCTCCGGTTAATGGGTTGCCCGCGGTTATAGCCGCGCCGCCGGGCGAAACAACCTGGAGCGTCGCCTATTTCATCGTCGCCAGATGGGCTTTGACGCGTTCGCGGTATTCTTCGACCAACGCCTCGTGGGTCGCCCAGAACGGCTTCGGCGTCTCGCCCGAAAGCTTGTCCACCATGATGTCGAGATGAGCGTGCCAGCCGCCGAGGGCGCCGAGGAAGTGTTCGGCCGACGCATCGCCGCGCTGGATCAACTCAAGACGCACCGCACCGCCCTCTTCGCGGAGCGTGATCTCGATTTCAGCAACATTGCCGCCTTCGCCAGGCCAGACCATGACCAGATGGTGCGGCGCATCACATTTTTTTATCTCGACGTCGTAAGCAACGCCGTTCTCCATCTCCTTGTATTTATCCGGATAGGTTTCATTGTGCGGCGTCAGGTTCTGGTGCTGAAATTCAAATTTCACCGTCTGACCGGCATGAGTGATATCGCCGCCGCCGCCGAGCCACTCTTTCCTTCTTTCCCCTTCGGCAAGCCAAGCCCAGGCCCGCTCTATGCCGCCGGGAAGCATCCGCACAAACTTCATCGAACCGTCTTCAAGAATTTCGCCATAGTTATTCGTCATCGGATTCCTCCCTTAGCAATTGCTCCAGCCGGTCGAGGCGCGCGTTCCAGAACTTGCGCTGCTCGTCGAACCACTCAGCGGTTTTTTCGATCGCAGCCGGATCGGCGGCGATAAAATTCTCCCGACCCTTGCGTCGGCGGCGCACAAGGCCCGCCCGCTCCAGTGTCTTTACATGTTTAGAAACAGCGTTGAGCGACATCTCGAAAGGCGCGGCAAGGTCGCTCACGCGCTGCTCGCCGCTCCCAAGCGCCGTGAGTATGGACCGCCGCGTCGGATCGGCCAGCGCCGCCAGCACGCCGTCGAGACTTTTTTCATCCGTGTCACAATATTCAACCATATGGTTGAATATAAAAAAAGGCGACGCCCTTGTAAAGGGGCGCCGCAGGAGGAGAGAGCCTTTTCTGGCGCGCAGCCTGATCGGCCGCCAAAATGGCGGCTTGCGCCCTAGAATCGAATACCGACGCCAACCCCGGCGACGATGGGATCAAGATTGACGTCGACCGTGTTGACGAGCGCGCCGGAGGTCAGCGTCGCAGTCGTGTCGATGTCGATGTATTTTACGTCCACGTTGAGGAAGAAGCGCTCATTGAGATCGAAATCGAGCCCGGCCTGCACCGCCCAGCCGACACTGTCGTCCAGGCTTACATTCGTCGGACCGACAGCGTTCACAAGCGACGTGCTCGCATCCTCGCTATAGAAAATCGTCCAGTTCAGGCCTGCGCCGACATAGGGACGCACACGGGCCTCGGGTGCAAAATGATACTGCAGCAACAAGGTCGGGGGCAGCACCATCGTGTCGGCGATTTCACCGAGCGCCGCCAACGATCCCTCGCCGGAGATGTCATGGGGGCTCGTCGCCAGAATGAGTTCTGCACCAATGTTGTTGGTGAGGAAGTAGGTAAAATCGAGCTCAGGCACAATCGCGTTATCGACAGATACGGCGCCGCCCGGAAACGCCGGCAATACGGCGGAAGAGTCCTCTGTCGGCGCAACAACAATGCCGCGAAGGCGAACTAGCAAATCGCCCTGTTCAGCAACCGCTGGCGCGCAAACAGTAGATAACAAAGCCGCCAGCAAGAGTGACTTCCTCATGTCCAATCCCCTTTTTTGATGGATACGGCAAACGCCCGTGTCGCCGTTGAGACAACGAACATTTAGAAGGCGCGGGCGCTAATGCAATCGCGCGCAATACCCGTTTTTATGAAATAAATACGTGCACGAATTGTTCAGATTAGGGGCGCAAAAATTGTCACGCCAGCGAATGATTTATGTCAAGCGAGCGACAATATCGTGCGCAAAAATCGAGAGCGTGTCGTCGCGGGCGCCCATAACGACGATGCGGTCGCCGGGCTTCGCCAATTCCAAAAGGCGGGTTCCGCATGCTTCGCGGCTGTCGAGCGCCTCGGCCTTGCGCCCTTTGGCAACGACGCCGGCGGCAATGTCTTCTTGAGTGACGGAGCGGTCGACCGTGCCGCCAAAGTAAGCGGGCGGCGTAAACAACAGCACGTCGTTGGCGCTCAGATGGCCGGCGAAGGCGGCGATGAATTCGTCCTTCATCTTATTGAGAGGCCCAAAGCCGTGGGGTTGGAACATAATGAGGAGGCGACCTGGAAATTCATGCAGGGCGGCCAGGCTCGCAGTAATCTTGTCAGGATTGTGGGCGAAGTCGTCAATCACGGTGACGCCCTTCGCCTCGCCGACAAACTCAAGTCGCCGTTTGACGCCCGCGAAATCCCCCAGCGCCGCGGCGGCGAGCGAAGGTTCGACGCCGCAGGCGGATACGGCGGCGATGGCCGCCAGCGCATTCGATACATTGTGAAGCCCGGGCATGCGCAGTCGCACGCTGGCGCGCTCGCCATCCCGCGCCGCGACCGCAAAAGTCGCACCGAAGGGCTGGGGCGCGATATGTTCAGCGATCAAATCTGCGTCGTGATCCCCAAGCGAATAGGTAATTTTCGGCGCAGATCGCGCCTCAGCAAGGCCCCTTGTTTCATCATTATCGAGATTGAGAACCGCGACGTCAGCGCGTTCGATAAATCCCCTGAACAAGGCGCGCAGCTCATCCATCGATTTATGGTCAAGAGCGATATTATTCAGCACCGCAATTTTCGGATTGTACATTGCAATGGAGCCGTCGCTTTCGTCGACTTCCGAAACGAACACCTCATTGCCGCCAACAAGTGCGCTGGCGAACATTGCATCCTTGCTTGCAAAGTTGTTCATCACCGCGCCGTTCATCACCGTCGGCTCGCGCCCGGCGCGATGCAGGATCCAGCCAATCATGCCAGTGGTCGTTGATTTGCCGCTGGTGCCCGCAACGCCGATCGGCGCTTCGGCCGCATTGAAGATATCGGCGAGCAACTCAGCGCGGGAAATCCGCTGGGCGCCAAGAGCGTTCGCGGCTGCGACGTCGGGAACTGTGTCCTCCACTGCAGCGGAGGCGACCAGGATCTGGCGCTCGCGCTTGAGGCCCGAACCGTCCTGCGGGAACAGGCGGACGCCCAGCATCCGCAAATAGTCGAATTTCTCCACCGTCCGGCCCTGATCGAGGGCCCGGTCCGAGCCCGCCACAATATGGCCTCTCGCTTTCAGGATAACCGCCAGCGGCAACATGCCTGATCCGCCGACGCCGCAGAAGAAGTAATCTCTTGTTTTAGCCATTGCCGGATCCCTGTAACGGAAATTAACCAACAAGTGGTAAGCAATTCGTCGATGGCCAGCGCGCCCGCAAATATTGCCCTCGTCTGCCCCGGCGGCCCGATCAAGCAGGATCTGGCGGCTAAGGTCGGCGAGATTGCGGCCGATCATTGCGAAAATGCGGCCCGCTTGCATTTCCACCCGCAGTGTTTTCGCGAGGCGGGCCATTTCGCCGGAACCGACGCCGAACGCAGCGCCGCCTTTCTGGAGGCGGCAAATGACCCCCAGTTTGACGC
Source organism: Hyphococcus sp. (assembly GCA_965267325.1). Lineage (GTDB taxonomy): Bacteria > Pseudomonadota > Alphaproteobacteria > Caulobacterales > Parvularculaceae > Hyphococcus. The sequence goes on from OZ253943.1 coordinate 2,170,186, forward strand.
GGTGTGGTTTGCCCGCGGCGGATACGGCGCTGGACGCCTCGATGAGGCTGTCTTCGAACAGTTGAACGATCACGCGCGCACAAAGACTTTTTTTGGGTACTCCGACGCCGGCGTCGTCCTCGCCCGGCTTGACGCGCTTGGAATTGGAAAGCCCGTTCACGGACCAATGCCAACCGATTTCGTGCGCGAAGACGGCGCGTCAGCAATTCGTCGCGCGCTTGATTTTCTTGTTTTCAGCAAGACCGACGGGATCGAAGCGAGCGCTGGGCAAGCCCCGTCGGTCGCCTTCAACGTCACCGTCCTAGCCCATTTTATTGGCCTTCCATGGGCGCCGGACTTTGCGGGCCGCGTCGTTATGCTTGAAGACCTTGGCGAGTATCTTTACCGCACTGATCGCGCCATGCAGGCGGTTATGATGAGCCGCAACATGCGCGGCGCAGCAGGCGTCCGGCTCGGGCGGATCAGCGACATCCCGGAAAACGATCGGCCTTTCGGGGCGGATGAAGTTGAGATAACTCAGTACTGGTGCGAACGCGCAGGAGTTCCATATCTTGGCCGCGCCGATATCGGCCATGATGCAGCCAACAAGATCGTCCCATTTGGCGCGCGCATTGTCGCCTGAAGTCGCAAGCGACAGCGTTGTCGCCTTTTCTGGCCGTCCCATTAGAAATCATGCGCTAATCACCGCTTGACTTCAGCAGTTTTTGCGCGTTTTTCGCACTCGCAACACGGAGCGTAAGATGGAAGTCAATGTCGCCCTCGTCGGCGCCACCGGCAATGTCGGGCAGGAAATGCTCGCCATTCTCGCGGAGCGTCTTTTTCCGGTGAAAGAAGTGTTCGCCCTCGCCTCGCGCCAGTCGATCGGCCGGGAAATTTCTTTTGGCGATAAGACGCTCAAATGCAGCGATCTTGAAACGTTCGACTTTTCAAAAGCGGACATCACGCTGTTCGCCGCCGGCGGTGCGGTCGCAAAAGAGTGGGCGCCGAAAGCCGCCCAGGCCGGCTCCGTCGTTATCGACAACTCATCACACTTTCGAATGGACCCGGACGTGCCGCTGATCGTGCCGGAAGTGAACGCAGACGCTGTCGCGGGTTTCTCCAAGAAAAACATTATCGCCAATCCGAACTGCTCAACCGCGCAACTCGTAGTCGCTTTGAAGCCGCTGCACGATGCGGCGACGATCAAGCGGGTTGTCGTGTCGACCTATCAGTCGACCTCCGGCGCAGGCAAGGAGGCGATGGACGAGCTGTTCAATCAGACCAAAGGGATTTTCGTCAACGACAGTCCGGACCCGAAAAAGTTCACCAAGCAGATCGCCTTCAACGTTATCCCCCATATCGACGTCTTCATGGAAGACGGTTTTACCAAAGAAGAATGGAAGATGACGGCGGAGACAAAAAAGATACTCGATCCGAAGATCCGCCTTACCGCCAATTGCGTGCGCGTGCCGACTTTTGTCGGTCATGCAGAGGCGGTGAATATCGAATTTGAAAACCCGCTCTCTGACGATGAGGCGCGGGAAATCCTTCGCGAGGCGCCCGGCCTCCTGATCGTCGATAAGCGCGAGGACGGCGGCTATGTGACGCCGGTCGAATGCGTGGGAGATTTCGCCACCTTTGTCAGCCGCATTCGGGTCGATCCGACGGTCGATAACGGCCTCGCGCTGTGGTGCGTTTCAGACAATCTGCGCAAGGGCGCGGCTTTAAACGCCATTCAGATCGCAGAAACCCTCATTAATCGCGGCCTGTTGAAAAAGGCGGCCTGAGCCTGACATTCCCGCAATTTTCGGGTTTGACCGGCGCGTTGCGCCCTCTAAGCTGCCGGCGGAAATCAAACGCGGGTGGGGTGTGATGATTTTTAGATTGCTTGCTTTGACAGCTTTCGCATTCAGCAACGCGGCGCTTGCCGGCGCGCCCGATGGATTTGAAAAATTTTACGACGCCCCGACGCGCGTCAACATGGGCGGGCGCCCGGTCGTGGCTGAAATCGCCCTCCATGCGGACATGGACGCCGCTGCGGAGGGACGCCTCGACATCGCTCTCGTTACTGACGTCACCAAATTCATTGAGGAAACCGAGCAGGACCTGGAAAACTGGATAAGGACTCACCGCAACGATTGCGGCGAACGATGGTCGGCCGGACAACCCATTATCGGTTTTCCACGCGGCGCTATCCGCTTCGCCCTCGATCTCGAATATGAATACTGGAATTGCGGTTGGAACGGAAAAGGCAATCCATGGCGCGCCGTTCGCGAAACCGGCAGCTTTGACATAACGCTCGCACCGGAAGTCGATGACGGCAAATTACAGGCGCAACTTGAGGACTTCGCCATCGACCGGCGTACGGGCGTCAACAAATATCTTCCGCTCGAGTTCGTAGCCCGGCGCATCGTTGAGCGCGAACTCGTCAATCTTAACGAAAACCCGAAGTTCTATCGCGCGCCGCAGCCTTTTCATCGCGAAGGGTTTGTCTACGAATCGATAGATGCAGAACGCGTGAACGGACGTGTTGTGATTACAGCCCGCTATCACGCCGACGCCGATGCGGCCACGCTTGATCGCATCAGCGCATCCTTGCGGGAGGACGGCATCGTCAGTGAACGATAAAAATGATCCTGCCGAAGCAGCGGTGAGGCTGGGCCTTTTCGCCGCTGTCGCCGCTTACACATTCTGGGGTCTCTTCCCGATATATCTAAAACTAATCAGCACTGTGTCCGCGCTTGAAATTCTGGCGCACCGCGTTTTCTGGTCAGTTCCGTTCGGCGCCGTCATCATCCTGGTCCGCAACCAGTGGGGAGAAGTTCTCGCGGCGATAAAGAGCCCGCGGGTCGTCGCGCTTTTGGCCGTTGCGGCGGTCGCCATCGCATCGAACTGGCTGATCTATGTCTGGGCCGTCATCAACGACCGAATTCTGGAGGCAAGCCTCGGCTACTACATTAATCCGCTTATGTATGTGGCCGCCGGTGTATTCATATTGAAGGAGCGATTACGCCCGGCGCAACTTGTATCAGTAGGGCTTGCGACAGCGGGTGTTCTTGTCCTGACTTTTGGCGCCGGTGTTTTCCCTTGGGTATCCCTGGCGCTGGCGTTCCTGTTCACTGTTTACGGCTATATCCGAAAGACAACGCCGGTCGGCGCCATGCCGGGTCTTTTCGTCGAGACATCCTTGCTCGCGCCGATCGCTATTGTTTTCGTTTTCTTGCTCATGCGGAGCGGCGAGGCTGTTTTTCAGGCGCAATCATTCGGCATGGATCTTTTATTGATGCTCGCCGGACCGGTAACGGTGATACCGTTGGTGCTATTCGCGTTGTCCACGCGGCGCCTGACGCTGATAACGGTCGGACTGCTCCAGTATATCGGACCGACCTTGCAGTTCATGCTGGGGCTTTATTACGGCGAGACGTTCACGTTCTTTCACGCCGTCAGCTTCGGTCTTATCTGGACGGGCCTTGCCGTCTTCAGCGTTGACGCAGTACGGGCGAGTCGCTCGGCGCAGGCCGAGAAAGCCGTTTAAGCACGCCCGAAAATGCAAGCAGCGGCGTGTCGCCGGCGCAAACAGTCCCGCGCGCCATCAAGATGCTCTTGCCAGCCTTCACAACCTCGCCGTCTGCGGTGATGAAGGCGCCAATCGGACCGGGATTGAGAAATTCGGAATTGAGCGTGACCGTGACAGCGTGCGAGCCGGCAAGCGCATCGCGGCAGATAGCAAAAAGCGCCATATCGGCAAGCGTCAAGAGCGCGCCGCCATGAACCACGTTGCCGAGATTGCCGTGATAAGGCTTTGAAAAGAACCCCACGCTCGGCGCCCCTTCCTCACGCCAATAAAAAGGCCCGGCGCGACCGGCAAATGAGAATGGCAATGGGTGCAACACCCAGCCTTCGGGCGCTGGTTCATACTCGGTTTCATCATCCATGCTCGCCCGCTTAGCGCAGACCATCAGCCACGCAAAGCGCCGATTGCAGCCGCTGACAAGGATGATTGCGGGCCATCGCTTTTTGCCGCCATAGTATGGTCATGCAGGTTGGATTTCCGCAGCCCTCCATGATTGCCGCTGGCGATGTTAATCTCGCGGTTTACGAAACTGATGGCGATCCGGCGCGCGAGCGCCCGCCGATTGTACTTGTTCACGGCTGGCCTGAAATCGCCTATTCCTGGAAACACGTTATGCCGGCGCTTGCCGGAGCCGGGTTTCGCGTCATCGCTCTCGACCTTAAGGGCTTCGGTCGATCAGACGCGCCGAGTGACAAGGCGCTTTACGACATTGAACACATGACCGGCGACCTCTCGGCGTTGCTCGACGCGCTTCAAATTGAGAAAGCGGTCTTTTGTGGTCATGACTGGGGCGGCGCTATTGTCTGGCCCATGGCGCAGCTTCACGGGTCCCGCGTCGCTGGCGTTATCGGCGTATCGACGCCGCACCGCCCGCCGCCGCCTGTCTCGCCCCTGACCATTATGGAAAAGCGGCATACAGACCGCCATTACATTGTGCGCTTTCAAGAGGAGGAGCTCCCTGAGCGCATATTCGCGCGCGACCCCGACCGCTTTTTCCGGCTGATGTTTCGCCGCCCGCCATTCCGGGAATTGCCGGACCAAATCGACAATCGCATTTACGATTTGATCGGTCGCTTTGAAAATGGCCCGCCGCCGGATGAAGACGCGGTCATATTGGATGATGAAGACATTGCGGTTTTCGTCGACGCATACAAACGCAGCGGTTTTACCGGCGGGATCAATCTCTATCGCAATATCGATCGCAACTGGGAGGTCATGCGCAAACGCGACCCGGTGATCCGTCATCCTGCGCTCTGGGTCGGCGCGGCCAGCGATATTTTTCTGCCGCCGTCCGGCGCCGACGATATCGATAAATTTGTTCCTAACATTGAGAAACACATCATCCCCGATTGCGGGCATTGGGTGATGTGGGAGCGCCCGAAAGAACTGAACGCCATTTTGATTGATTGGCTTTTGCGAAAAATGTCCCGTTAATTTGCGCCGCTTTTGCCGGAAAGTTTTCAAAAATCCCGGCTTTCTATCTAAACATTTGCTCACGCCCTCTGGTCAGGCTCGAAGACAGGGATAAGAAGGGCGAGGGAACATATGCTGATCAGGAAAGCGGCGCTTTTGAGCGTCCTTGCACTTTTTTCGGGACCGGTGTTGGCGGAAATGCCGCTGGTTGAACCGCAGCGGGAACCGAAAAAAATTACCGCCTTCGAACTGCGCGAAACGTCGATCGAATTCGTCGCCGTAACGCGCAGAGCGCGCGCCGATACGGCTTTTCATCGACGCTATGTCGACGAGAGCCTGGCGTTGAACAAGGTGTATCCCGGCTATCCAAAACCGGCCTACGTCTCGTTCGATTTGCGGGTTGCATTTTAAAGCGCTGCGTAAAGCGCGCCGATGAGCGCCAGGGGCCGCGGGTCGCCCACAAGATGCGGCGACATTTTGTTCATGACATAAGCCGCGGTGAGGCGGTTTTTAGGATCGATCACGACGCACGATCCGCCGAAGCCGGCATGGCCGAAAGCGTTTTCATTGGGCCCGAAGTGACGATTGATGTTGCGCATCAGTCCGGCGGTCCAGGAAAGATGAAACGGAAGAACCAGATCGTCGCCGCGGATGCGCTCGGCGAGGGCCTCTTCGACAATGTTAGGCGAAATGAATGGATCGCCATCCGTCCAGTTTCCGTCATTAGCGAAGGGCGACATAAACCGCGCCAGCGACCGCGCGTCGGAATGGATGTTTGACGCCGGGATTTCGGCGCGCATCCATTCTTCCTTACCGGCGCGCGCAGGCGTTGAGGAACGCGACAGAAACGCGAGTTTTTTGAACTCGTTGATTTCGCCGAGGTCCGGCGCGCGCGGCGGTTTGCGCATGCTTGCGGCGCGAGCGATTTCATTGTCGGTAAGCCCGCAATAAATCTGAAGCGCATCTGAACCGTTCATGCGCGCCAAGTGTTCGCCAACAGTATTTCCGGTCGCTCGGCGCAGGACTTCTCCTACGATGAAACCGAATGTCTGCGGGTGATAGCCATTCGCCGTTCCCGGCGGCCAGAGCGGCGACATGTTTTCGATGGCGGCGCATGCCGCCGACCAGTCAAGATAGGTTTCAGGCGGCGTTTCCTCTGGAAAAGCAACGAGCCCATCCTGATGCGACATCGCCTGCGCCAGTGTGATTTCTTCTTTGCCGTTCTTTGCAAATTCCGGCCAATATTTCGCGACAGGCGCGTCGTATTCCAATCTTCGTTCTGATACCGCCCGTGCAATCAAAAGCGAAACGACAGCTTTTCCTGATGAGTAGATGCTGGCAATGGTCGTTTCAGACCACGGCGTCTGTGTTGATCTGTCGGCGTAGCCGCCGCGAATGTCGCAAACCACTTCGCCAGCTATCGTCACCGCAAAGTTGGCGCCGATTTCCTGGTCGTCCGTGAAATTCTGCGCGAATGCATCGCCGATGGCGGCAAAGCGCGCATCCATTCCGCCTTGAGAATGCGGAATGCGCGCGTCTTCCCAGACCAACGCCGTCAAATGATCAATCCCGGTTAAAAGCGCAGGCGACGCTGGCGCGCGCAATGGACGCGGCGATACGCGGATTGTCGATTGACAAGAGCGCATCGAGAGCGCCGCCAGCGCTTCCCGCATCATTCAGGTCGGTCAGAAAATCAGCAACGCTGTTGAGGTCCTGCCGGTCGAGACGATCGTCGAGTTCTTCGGCAAGGCAGCCTGCACGCTCAGGCGAAAGACCCAGTTCGACAAACCGGTCTTTGATTCGGTTGCGCGGCGACAGGCTCGCGCAGGACGCCAGCAAGAGCGCAACGCATGCAAACGCTATAGCTTTTCTCATGACCTACTCCGTCGTGATTCGCCGGGGATCATAGGCGGCGGCGTATGACACGTCTATGGCGGCCTAATCTCGTCGCAACCCGAGCCCGTTAAGGCGCCAGACGAGCGCATCCATGCGATCCTGACCAAAGAATGGCTCGCCATCCAAAACCATCAACGGCACGCCCCAATGATACTCGAGTTGCGCCGCTTCATTGGCGACGAGCCGTTCGTTAACTGCACGTGGATTTTCATCGATCCATCGATCGAGCGCGGCGATGTCGAGACCAGCCTCGCTGGCGGCCGACGCAAGGGTTTCGTCAGTAAACCACCCCTCTTTTCCGGACCATATGTGCTTTGCAAGCGCACAGGCATATTCAAGGCCGGAACCCGCTTCGCAGGCGGCAATGCCGAGGGGCATCAATCGGTCCATAATCGGTTGCATCGGTTCAACTGCGCCTGAACCGAAATCCATCTTCACCGGATCGGGGTTTGGCCAGCCAAAAGCGACGCCAAGGCGCTCGGCTTCCCGGAACACATCGCGCAAAAGATAGGGTCCCCATTGCTTGCGGCCTTTCGAAAAGAAATCAGGCTCACGCAAGGCGAGCGGCCGCACGGGACGAAACTCCGTATCAAGATCATAATCGCGTTTGATCGCCTGCAGGCGGTCGCAGGCAAGATAAGAATAAGGACTGCGAAAAGACCAGTATATATCGAGCCGGGCCATCGGCGTTGAAGCCGGCCCTCAACCGTCCCGCTTGACGAAAGTCACCGCAAACAGCGGCTCGCCGTCAAACAGGTCCTTCGGCGCGTCCATCCCCTCTATCATCTTGAAATTGCGGGGCGTAATCGATCCTTCCATGCGATAGCCCTTTTCCGCCATGCGCCCGCGATGAAACTCGAGGGCCGCCGCGGTGAATTCGCGGGCGAGGATGGTGATGCGTTCCGGGTCGTTCGACATGGGGGCTGTTGCTCTCGTGAATTGCGTTGCAGGTGAATTGGCGCGAATATGGCGTTGCGCGCCCGTCTTGTCCACCATCGGCGCGCCGCGCGCGAAGGCGCGCAATTATTGAATCGGCCGCCTTCGCGGCCGGGCGCAAGAAGGCGAAGGGGTTGGGGGCAAAGGGAGAATTTCGATGGCTTTGCGGCATGTTCTTTCCATCGATGGCGGCGGCGTGCGCGGCATCGTCGCGGCGATTGTTCTTGAGGCGCTGCAGGCCGAGCTCAAGGCTGTGGGCAAGCAGTGCCGGATCGCTGACTGCTTCGATCTTATTGCCGGCACGTCATCCGGCGCGATTATTGCGGCGGGCCTTGTCATGCCGCAGCAAGGGAGCGACGGCGGCGCCGATCCATCGCAAATCCGCAAGATTTTCGAATCCGACGCGCGGCGCATTTTCCCGCGTCGATGGTTCTGCGAAATCCCGATTATCGGTCGCTTGCCGCAGCTCTTTGGCCCATTCTACAGCCCGCGCGGATTGAGCGACGTCCTATACGAGAATTTTGGCGACTCCGTCATGGCGGACGCGCAACGCAATCTGATGATCTCCGGCTATTCCATTGATCCGCGCGATGTCGTCCTCTTTCGCGGCGGACCGGCTTATGAAGAGCGAAACGAAGGCAATCGCTTCGGCATGCTGCGCGCCCGCGACGTGCTCCTCGGTGCGACGGCGGCGCCAACCTTTTTCCCGCCCCACAAAATTGACCGGGTCGACGGCGACGGTTCTTGGACTGTTATTGACGGCGCCGTTTACATTAACGATCCAGCCATGGCGGCGCTTACCGAAGCGATCCGGCTCTTTCCCGGCGACGAATTCCGCGTCATTTCTCTCGGCGCGGGCCGCGAGACACGGAGTTATCCTTTTCGCGAGTCACGCAATTGGGGTTTTTCTCAATGGGTCTCGCCCATCAGCCGGTTCAGGACCCCGCTCCTGTCCGCTATTTCCGACGGCCAGGCGCGCGCAGTCGGCCGCCAGCTCCACTATCTTCTCAATGGTGATTATTTCCGCTTTGATTTCATGCTGCGCGGCGGACGCGGGTCCGACCGCATCGACGATTCAACTCGCGGCAACATAATCCGCCTGGCTCGGGGCGCCCTGGAAATGGTTGAGGAAAACCGGGACACAATTCGTCAGCTTGCAGAGGAACTCGACTCTGTCGTGTGACTGCAAAGCGGCATTAAGATCGAATAAATCGATTTAAAGTATAAAAATTATCGGTTTTACTTATATAATTTCGACCAATATTGTGCGTTTCGCGGGCGACTGCGCGGGCGGGTCCAATCACCACTGCGACCGGCCGGCGCCGTTATTCACCAGGGCTCGGAAAAGGAACGCACATATGACTCGAAATCAAAAAACCGGCTTGTTGGCTTCAGCCGCCATTATGGCGCTTGGCCTGGCTGCATGCGGCAACGACAACACATCGAATGAGGAGGCGGCCGCGCCGGCAGATGTCCCTGCCGCTGAAAATACTCAATCATATGAGGGCAACGATGCGGCGCGTCCGACAGCACAAATGGGCGAAGCCAAATCAAATCAATTCTGGTGGCCGGAGAGTCTCGACCTCAGCCAGCTCCGCCAGAATGAAGCGATGTCGAACCCGCTTGGCGAAGATTTCAATTATGCAGAGGAGTTCGCAACACTGGATCTTGACGAGGTCAAAGCAGACATCGAAGCGCTGATGACTGACTCGCAAGACTGGTGGCCCGCTGATTACGGGCACTACGGACCATTTTTTATTCGCATGGCCTGGCACAGCGCCGGCACCTATCGCACAATCGACGGACGTGGCGGCGGCGCCGGAGGTCAGCAACGCTTTGAGCCGCTCAACAGCTGGCCGGACAATGCAAACCTCGACAAGGCCCGGCGCCTGCTTTGGCCGGTTAAAAAGAAATACGGCAACAAGATCTCATGGGCGGATTTGATGATCCTCACCGGCAATGTGGCGCTTGAATCCATGGGATTTGAAACGTTTGGTTTTGCCGGCGGACGCGAAGACGATTGGCAGGCGGAACTCGTTTATTGGGGCCCGGAAGCGGAATGGCTCGGTCACAACCGTCATGGCGGCAATAATGGTCCGCTCGAAAAACCTCTCGGCGCGTCGCAGATGGGCCTCATCTATGTGAATCCCGAAGGCCCGGGCGGCAATCCTGATCCGCTGGCGGCCGCCGAGCGAATTCGCGAAACATTCGGACGGATGGCGATGAACGATGAGGAAACGGCCGCATTGATCGCCGGCGGTCATACGTTCGGCAAGGCCCACGGCGCACGCAGTCCGGAAGATTGCGTCGGTCCGGAACCAGCTGCGGAGAGTATCGACGAACAAGGGATCGGCTGGAACAACAAATGCGGCAGCGGCAACGGCGCCGATACGATCACAAGCGGTCTTGAAGGCGCGTGGACGTCGAGTCCGGCGCAATGGACGCATCAGTTCCTTGCAAACCTTTACGCATTTGAATGGAAGAAAACCAAAAGCCCGGCGGGCGCGACTCAGTGGATTCCAACGGAAGAAGCCGCCGCGAATCTCGTACCTGATGCACATCGGCCGGACACTCGTCACGCACCGATCATGCTGACCACGGACCTTTCCTTGAAGGAAGACCCAAAATATCGCGCAATCACAGAGCGCTGGCTCGAAAACCCGGAAGAGTTCGAAGACGCCTTTGCAAGAGCCTGGTTCAAACTCACCCACCGCGATATGGGCCCGCGGGCGCGCTATGTCGGCGCAGAAGTCCCGTCTGAAGCGCTTATCTGGCAGGATCCGGTGCCGGAGGTCGATCATCCGCTGATCGATGCGTCAGACATCGCCGCGCTCAAAGCAGACATCCTGGCGTCCGGATTATCCGTATCCGAACTAGTGCGCACCGCCTGGGGCTCAGCATCGAGCTTCCGAGACACCGACATGCGCGGCGGCGCAAACGGCGCGCGCATTCGCCTCGCGCCGCAAAAGGATTGGGCAGTGAATGATCCAGCAGAACTTGCTGGCGTTCTGGAATCCCTTGAGGGAGTTCAGGCCGCGTTTAATGGCGCACAAACCGGAGGCAAGCAGGTTTCGCTCGCCGATCTAATCGTGCTTGGCGGCGCGGCGGCAATTGAGAAAGCAGCGTCGAACGCCGGTCACGACGTCTCCGTTCCCTTCTCGCCCGGACGCACTGACGCATCGCAAGACCAAACGGACGCCGCGTCCTTTGCGGTTCTCGAGCCGACCGCAGACGGCTTCCGCAACCATCTCGGCGATGACCACGAACGCTCGCCGGCGGAACGGCTCGTTGAGCGTGCAGATACGCTCAGCCTCACCGTGCCGGAGATGACGGCGCTTATCGGCGGCATGCGCGCTCTTGGCGCAAATGCAGATGGTTCCGCCCATGGGGTTCTTACCGATCGGCCCGGGACGTTGAGCAACGACTTCTTCGTGAACCTTCTCGATATGTCGACCACCTGGAGCCAGGCAGGGTCTGACTATGAGTTCGAAGGTCGCGACCGCCAGTCAGGCGACCTTAAATGGACGGCGACGGAAGTGGATCTTGTGTTCGGCTCAAACGCGGAGTTGCGCGCTGTGGCGGAAGTCTACGCATTCGACGACGGACAGGAGCAATTCCTGAATGACTTCATCGATGCATGGACCAAAGTCATGACTCTCGACCGGTTTGATAAAATCTAGCGACCTCGCCAATCCACGCCGGGCGTAACCGAAAGTGGTGTCGCCCGGCGGCTCATCAGCCAACGCAATAGCGAAAA